>NZ_JBNPJZ010000080.1:0-96724 GCF_050312695.1 Bacillus sp. AF62
CATTGTTAAATTTGAAAGAGCTCATTTTGACACCTCATTTCTTTATAAAATAAAAGAAACCCAAACCTAAAAGTCTGCGTTTCTTTTTGTTTCTCTTTCTTGATATTCGGTTGTATAGCGATAAGTACCGCGTGCCACATCTCGACCATCTAAAACAACAGGAACTTCAACTACTAAGTCGCCACCCTGCATTGGTACCCTATGATCACCGGATGATCCAGGAGAGTAATTGAATACTTGATTTGCAACGTCGCTGGTCATAGCTTGTCTACTATTTGACATATTTCCATATACACCACTCATAACAGTCTTTAGCCCTGACAACTGACTCATAGAACTAGCCATCATACGACTCATATCCCCCATCAATTGATTCATTGTTCCTGTTATACCAAGCGATTTTTCTTTTGATGATAAAGGTGTAACCGTAATGGAATTACCTTTCTTAGTAAATAATTCTGGTCCGGCTTCTCCAGTAATAAATGAACCATCACCTACAGGCTTTCCACCTTTAGCAAGCATTGGAACATATGGAATTGTAGGAGCACTCACACCAGGGATTCGATTTAATAATTGTGCTGGTGTATTAAATGCATAAATGAACTTATTTATCATATAAATAAGTCCGTTGATGGCTGCTTTTATACCACTTTTAATTCCACTCCACACAGCGAGTATAGCTGATTGCATACCTTCGAACGCGCCAATAACAGCCCTTGTCACCCAATTTACGGGTGTCATAATTGCATCCATCAATCCACGCCAGACTGATGCTGCTGTATATTTAATCCCTTCCCAAATACTCACAAGAGTAGATTTAATGCCATTCCATACGCTGACACTAGTACTACTAATCATATTCCAAACTGTTGAAATAGCTTCTTTAATATTGTTAAAAATAGCCATTGCTGTAGAAACAATTGAACCCCATAAACTAGACAAGTAGTTTTTTACAGCGTTCCATACCACACTTGTTGTAGAACTAATCGTGCTCCATGTATTCACAATCCAATCTTTTATTGAGGTAAATATTGGCGTTACAAAAGCTACTAACCCGTTCCAGCATGATTGTAAGAAATTCTTAACGGCATTCCATACAGACATTGTGGCTGAACTGATTGTATCCCAAACGGTTGTAACTGTATTTTTAATCCACTCAAATACAGTTGTCGCAATTGAAACTATTCCATTCCAACAAGTCGTTAAGAAATTTGTAAGTGCATCCCACACCGCTGTAGCTTTTTCTTTAATAGATTCCCATACCGAAGCTAAAAAATCTCGTATAGACTCAAAAATTGGAGTGGCGAAATATAAAATAGCCGTCCAAATTGCTTGTAAGTATTGAGTAATAAAACCCCATACCGTTTGAATCACTGTGGAAATACCGTTCCAAATCATAGAGAAGAAATCAGCAATTCCTTGTAAAATTGGCGTGATAAAAGCTACTAATCCATTCCAGGTTTCTTGGAAGAACTCACTAATTGCGGTCCACACTTCGGAAGTAGTTTGGCTGATACTATTCCAAATCTCTGATAGTGTTTCAACTACTCCATCCCAAGTTTCAGTCAAATACTCTACAATAGAATTCCAGGTTTCTGTAGTGGTTTCAACGATAGAATTCCATATTTCAGATAAGGACTCAACTATCCCATTCCATAGCTCTATTAAGTATTCTTTGATCGAATTCCAAACTTCCGATGTAGATTTACTAATACTATTCCAGGTTTCACTTGCCCATTGTACAATTCCATCCCATATTCCTACTAAAAATTCTCCAATTGCCTTCCAGGCTTCAATGGTCCATTTCGTTATAGAATCCCAATTTTGATAAATAGCTACAGCTAAAGCAACAACCGCTGCTACAACAATTGCAATTAATGCTACCCATCCCATCATTGCTGCCCCTATGGTCGATATGACAACAACTATTGGCGCTAAAGCCATAAATGCTCCTGAAATTACACCTATAGCTACTGCTATAGCTGCTAATGTAGCTGCTAACTTTGGGTTATTAGAAATCCAATCCGCAATTTTAGCAACAACATCAGCTATAACACCTAGAACTGGTTTGAGAGCTACTTGTAAATCTTGCATTGCTTTTTGAAACTTAACTGCTGGGCTTGCATCTATTTTAGAAGTAGCACCATGTAAATCCTCTACCCCTTTTTTTAAATCAACTTGTTTTCCTTCTGCTTTCAAAATAGTGTCGATGATTTTCTTTCCTTGGTCTTCCCAAAGAGTACCGAACATCTTCGTGCCAAGTGCATTTCTGTCTGTTGCATTTTCAACACCAGCTAAAGCTTTCGTGGCTTCAAGCATCGCTTTTTGTCCACCTTCGCCACCTTGAGCGATAGCTTGACCCCATTTTCCAAACTGATCCGCCGAAATCTTTGTTTTATCTAAAACCTCTTGCATAGATTTATCTACACCCGCACCAAACTCAGCCATTTTGATACGTCCTTCTTTTACACCATCTAATAGGTTATCGATATTCCAACTCTTAGTATCGACCCCTGCTGACATAATTCCTTGGACTTCTTTAGCCGAAAATCCAGCTTGAATCATCTGATCCCCATATTCAGCAATAATATCTAATTGTTCTGGTGGAAATCCTGTTTTTAATAATGTATTAACTAGTCCCAATGCTTCCTCGTTAGTAATACCTAACGTCGCACCAATCTCATTGGTTTCTTGTATAAGTTCATTAAAATCAATTCCAGCATAGGATGCTGCAATAGTTGCTGCCCCTTTAACCACAGCGGCATTTGTTTCATCAGAAGCATCCTTATTTAATGCCCATTGTCTGCGAACACCTTCTAACGCTTCTTCAGCGTCAATACCATAAGTACTAACGCCCCTAATAGCTTCTTCCACTGATTTTTTCGAAGACTCTGGAACATCAAAAGTGATATCAATCTTAGTTTTCAATTTTGACATATCCATTGCTTTTTCAACTGCACTAGCAATACCGCCACCAGCTGCCATACCACCAATGACATTTTCCAACCCTATTTTTAACCCTTCAAACTTTTTCTCAGTTCTCCCAGCTTCTTGCTGTAAGTCCCTTAATTCATTTCGTACTTGTTGAATAGAATTACCAGAATCTACAGACCGTAGCGCTCGCTGTAATTTTTCAATGTCACCTTCCGCTCCTAACGCCTCACGACCAATAAGACCAATTGCTTGGTCTAATTGTCTACTTGTTGCTGTGCCGCTTTTAATTGCATTCACAAGACGATTCCCTAATGCTCCTGCAAAATCATCAACACTTTTCCCAGTCGCGCTAAACAATGTTTCTAATTGCCTTGTAGAACTCGCTACATTATCTTGTTCAGCCTTCATATTTCCAAGTTTATTTTTCAGTCCATTAAGAGATCCTTCTGTAAATTCAATTTCACGTCGAAAAGCACGGTATTGTTCTTCAGAAATTTTACCGTTTTGAAATTGGGCTTGCACTTGTTGTTCTGCTGCCTTTAATTTATCTAATTTCTGCGTTGTATTGTCTATTTGTTGTGTGAGTAACTGTTGTTTTTGAGCAAGCGCTTCAACATTACCTGGATCAAATTTTAATAAGCGCTCAACATCTTTTAACTCTTTAGCCAAAGAATCACTCTGTTTATTTACATCTTTCAAGGCATTTTGAAGACCTGTAGTTTCTCCATCTATAGAAATTGTAATCCCTTTAATTCTTCCTCCTGCCATCATCTCACCCCTTTCTTAGAATGTATCGAAGTCTTTTTGGTTTGCTTTACGAGTTTTATCTTTATCTGGTTTCTCCATTTCAGCAAATTCAGCAATGTAATCAAAACAATCACCAATTGTCATAACTTCTAAATCCCAATGCGTTAATTTCGCCTTATAACAAAGAGCAAGGAACGTGTCAGTGGTTAATTCTTCATCACTGAACGTTCCTTGCTCTCCATTACTTTTCTTTATTTTTTTTTTGCGCCCATCGTACTTTGAATCATATCCATAATTTCCGGAATAATCTCTGAAATAGGGAATTCATCAAAACCGTCTAACCATGTAATTGGCTCAGCAATTTCTGGATTTGCTGTTTTCGCGTATAACCAAACTAAATCATAAACAACTTCAAAATCTAACTTACTTAAATCTGCATTTGCTAAATCAATAGTGGCTAGTGAACCCTCTTGAGGATTTGAAGGAGACAAAATCCCTAACTTAAACATATCAGCAAATAAATCACGTCTAAATTGCGCTTTATATCGTTTAACAGTAGCTGCTGTACTTTTTAATCGGACTTGTTTTCCATCTATTGTAATTGTCTTTTCCATTTACTATTACGCTCCTTTTGGTGTTGCTGATGTTTTTACATATACTTTTTTGTACCAGTCGTTATAAATTGCTTGCGTTGTTTTAACAGTCGTTTTCGTTTTAACCATAGGTCTTCCCCCTGGCGCTAAAACAATTGGACTAGAAACAAACTTCAGTTCATTTGTATTGGGTTCAGCCGAACTTGTTTTTGTTTTAGATGCAAGTGTTGGACGACTTGCTGAACAGTTATACATAACATGTCGAGTTGCATTGACATCACCATCAAACTCAAATAATAATGCGAATGGTTTTCCTTTTGCATCAGCCAACTCATTTAATACACCATCCGTTTCGTCTAATTCTTCACCGAGTGCATCAATAGCAAATTTTTCTGGGATAGTAGCAATACTTAATGTTCCATCGTAACCCTAATTATTACTTGCCGCGTAATAAAGCATGTCATCTGCATAGAATTCAATTAAATCACCACGTGGCTCAAATGTTAGTTCCACTCCACCAGGTAATGGAATTGGTGTCCCAAATGTAACTAAGAAATCTTTAATATCAAATGGCACGTAATGTACATTTTTCAAACCGAATGTTACCTTGTTTTCATTCATTTACAACAACCTCGTTTCATATGTTTTTTGAAATAATTTCTCAGATTCAATAAAAATCCCATACGAGTCATAAGGTATTTCATGATCGTCTAGGACCTTTTCCAGCTTGGCTTCTGCAACTAAATCTTTTTTAGTTGTGTAAAGTTCAATATTTGCATCGTCTATCTTGTGATACACCTTGTTATCAGCCATTAAATTTGCTGATCCATCCACAAGGATACAAATATAAGGTGGCGCTGGTACTGGCTTACCTGGCGTTGCTGTAAAATGCGAATAAGCCACAGGATAACCTGTAGCTTCAAGAATTTTTGTTAATTCACCTAATGTCATTATTCCAGCGCCCTTTCAATCCGTCTTGGTAATTCATTAATTACATACTCTTCCACTGGACGAATATGCACTTGAGCCGGAACACGTCCACCACCAGCCTTTGCATGGCCATTTTCCAAAAGATGCGTTAGTTGCCCTTTTGTATTGTGGACAACAACGCTATTACCTTCTTTTTTCTTACGCCAACCTTTACGATAAGCACCTGTTTTTTTAGGACCGCTTTGTCTTAATTTACTTACAGCACTATCAGCTACATCTTCTTGTGCAAATGTTAATTCTTCTTCCACAACATTTGCATATCTTTGTAATTCTCTAGCAAGTTCACTCGCAAAATCATTCATATTAAGTATGCTCCTTTGCGATAATAGTCAATGTTTGATGCATTTCATCATCATTCATTGGCGGTTCGATAATATCAAAGATACGACCTTTCATATTGATTCGCATTTCTTCTGTAATATCAGAAGTATAAGGAATCACAAAACGATAAACCCGTGTAGCTTGTGAAGCTGAAGCTTCAATGTACTCGGAACCTTTCATCGTTTTTATCATTGACCAGGCTTTCTTTAATTCTTGCCAAGATGTTTCGATTACTTGGTTTAATTCATCTTTTATTACTACAGGTTGTTCAATGCTGATTCGATTCCTGAAATCACCTGTATTTAATGGTTTTTTATACTGAAAAGGACGCATATTAATCACCGTCCAATTTAATTTCTTCTAATGCTTTATCGATACCTAAACTATTAATCTGACTTAAAAAATTCTTTTCAAAATACTCTAATGCATCGTTATAAACATAACGAGAGCGTTCAAAGACTAATTCTTTGAACTCCTCGTCTTTATTTAAATCATAATTCCCACAAACCCTAAGTAATGCCTTGTTAGACGTAGAAAGGATGCGCTTTAGGTTATCATCTTCCTCATCCCCTAAGTGCATCCTATCTTTGAATTGCTGTAATATTTCGTTTGAAATTACTGTATCCATTCACATCATTCCTTATTTAGTTGCTGGTGGAGTTGGTGCTGTAAATGAAATTTCTAAATCGTAAACAAGGGCCGCTTTATTATCTTTCGGTTTCCCATTAGCAAATTGTTTAATTGTATACAGAGTAGCATCTTCGAAAGCTAATGTTTGATCAAATTCTTTTAGCTTGTATCCACCTGCAATTGCAGCAATATATTGTCCTTTTACAAAGAATAATGCTTTACCAACAGGAACTTCCTCACACTCGACAGGTTTAATGTTATAAGGTAATGCCATTACCCATTGACCTGTTGCGGTCTGGATTGTATTACGTGCTTGTACGCCAATCGCATCAATCGGGTTAACTACCATTACAATTTTATTTAATACTTTTCTGGATTTCCCTTTTTCATCAACAGATAAAGCCTTTACTACTTCATAAAGCTCACCTGCTACAATTACCCCTTTATCAGACGGAGCAAATGTTAGTTTACCAGAAGATTTTTTATCAGTAACAGCGCCTGTTTCTGGATTTACATCTTTCATTAACCCAACTGGTTGATGTGCTACAGATCCACCACCATTAATAAAGCCAAATTCTAGACCGACAGAATATGTTTCTACTAAAACAGTTCGAACATAACGTTCAATCCATTCCGGTCCCAGTTCCTTCATATCATTCGGAATTGCTGCAAATGCAGTTAATTTAAGTTGACCAATTTTTTCTTGTTTGAAGATGGCATCAATTTGCCCACGGATTTCACCGAATAATTCGCCCCATACATATGCCTTCGTTGCATCAGAATAAATAAACTTCGTAACTGCTCCTAAATCTTGCAAACCAATTTCAGCTAATAAGGGATGTTCCGTAACTAAATCTTCAAACACACGCTCTTGAGTCGTTACAGGAAGAATTGAGCCATCTGTAAATCCACCTTCTTTAACAACTGCATTGAAGAATTTTGTTTCTGCTGAAGTTAAAACATTTTGACCACGTTGCTGTAAAATTGAACGATCAAGCATATCGTTATTTACTTGTTCACGGACGGTATTTGCTACATCTGTTTGTAGTGCATCAAAGAAACCTTCAAACGCTGACGTTTGTTCTTGTTCTGTACTTTCCGCGTTAGTTAAAGTGTCCGTCAACTTTGCTTTTGCCTTAGTAAATGCTTCAGATTTATTAAATTTAATCGTCATTATGTGTTTCCCCCAATTTTTATAATTTTAAAAGGAGCCCTTTAATCCCACTGTTTTTTACAGGTCTAGGATTCGGCTCCTTTGGTTGTTCTTCTATATTGTTTTGTAAATCATTCAAGATTTCATTTTTCAATCCTGATAATGCTGCATTTAAATCTTCTTTTGTAATCCCTTGGCCTTTGTTCATGGTTCCATTTCTAAAGCCATCGATTACTTTCTGCGGAAGCATGGCAGCAGTAGCAGTTGAAGCTGTCATTTTAACCTGATTATCCATAAACATAATTTCATCCACAAAATTATTTTCTAATGCTTGTTGCGGACCCATCCAAGTCTCTTCAGCCATCATATTAAGTAGTTCCTCTTCTGATTTACCGCTTTTAATGACATAAGCATTTACAATTGCTCTATCTGTCGTTTTCAACATTTTAGCTGCCTTTTCCATGTCACGATGATCTCCACCATTCCACATTGAAGCATTATGAATCATAATTTGTGCTGTAGGTGAAATTCGGACTTTATCACCAGCCATCGCAATAACAGAAGCCGCACTTGCAGCCAAACCAACAATTTGAACTTCTACATGACCAGGATAATTTTTTAATGCTGTATAAATTTCTGATCCCTCGTGTACATAACCGCCAGGACTATTAATCGATACGATTAAATCGTCACCATTGGCGTTAGTTAGTTCTTTTGAAATTTCACCTGGGCTTGCAGCATCCATTTCAAACCAATCATAAATCCACGCTTCATCATTTGAAATAATTGGGCCTTTCACGTCAATTTTCACCGTCATTTTGTTTTTCACCTCCTTCAGATTCAGTTAGTTTCGTATAGTTTTTCGTAATATGATGTGTATTTAAATTCGGATCATCTGAAACTTCATATCCTACCTCTAATCGAATCTCATTCCCTGTAAATGCACTTGAAGAAATGAGTTTATCAATGCTTGTCGCAAGATCAAATATACTTTGATAAGAAACAGCTTTAACTTCAATTTTTTGACCTGAAAGATACTCTTCTTCTTCAAAAAATTTAACGTTTGCTTCATCAGAAATCTTTTTTAATAATGGTTTCACTGTGAAAAGCATATAATTTTTCGTTTGCTTCTCAACATCAGCCATTTCGCCATATATCAAAGCAGTTGGAATACCAAAAGCCATTGCTACTTGATTTAAGAAGCCATTTGTTACTTTATTAATTTCCTCCACACTCTGCCCAGAATTTGCTCCACCTGACGTTTCAGCATACTTAAAACCTGGTTGTTGTGGAATGATAGCGACATCTTTTTCTCCAATCGCTTTGTACATGTTATCAATAAACTCTTGCAGTTTTGATTGGTGTTCTTTGCTCTTTGCAGCGAGCATGTCCATATCAACTGTTCCGCGAATTTGATTCTTACGTTTTTGAGAACTTAATATTCTACCGAATAAATCACCATAATCAGTAAACAAACCATCGATAAGAGGTGATAACTTATCATTCCTGTATCTTAAATGAATGACTTCACTTTGTTTAAAACTTCTTTTAAACTGATAATTTTTTACAGTGACATTTGTAAAAGTATCTTCAAACACAGCATATTCGTTATGTTCAAAGTCATCAGCAATAAGTAGATCACCATCATCCGCTTGGATAATCAAAGCTTCATTATCATAAATAAGTTTGTAAATGAAACTCTCCCAAAAGGTACTTGCTGTCATATTCTTATTCGGTCTGACATTTAATCGGTAGTAAAGTTCATCCTTTTCGAATTCTTCACCATTTTTCACTCTAAATTCTGACTGACTAATTGTTCTCCCTAAAAAGGATATACAGGTATCAATCGCCAGTCGCTTCATGTGGACTCTATTGGCTTTCTCAATAAACATTTCCACATCAAACATAAATCCTACTTCACTATTTCTTTTAAATACTGCATCCAGCCATCCAATGATTATCACCCCCTTTATTAGAATTTAATACCATCTAACATAAAGTCGAATTCATCCACAAGAATATTATCCGCTTGCCATAACGCATGTATAAAAGCTTGGAATCCATCTGTTTTTCGCTTAAATTCATCTTTTTTCAGGTATTCTTTGTTGCCGTCTTTTTTGATGTGGACGTAGACGTTATTGGTGTACCAACGCATTAATGGATTATCACCAAAAATAATACGATTGTTTGCAAATAACGTTTCTACCCTTGGCGCTAATAAAGAATGAATAGCTTTTGGATTACGAATGTATAACAATATGAAACCTTCAGCTTCAAGTGCTGTTTTAACCAGATCAAGACGGAATGTATCAGCTACTATTGTGTTAAATCCGTATATCTCACGCATTTTTACAAACCAATCCACAATATGAGAGATATTAATAACCGGCTCATCCACAATAGTTAGTAAGCCCTTTTCAGCCCATTCATAAATAGGCGCTTTTAATTTCACCTTGTCCAAGAATCCTTTACGTACAAATGAATAACCTTTCCATATATAATCTTCACCATGTTTAAACAGCAAGCCGACTGCCGCGAAGTCTTTGATGCTGGCAAAGTCGAGACCGCCTACAGCTACTTTATGTTTTAAATCTGGAACTTCTCTGAGCATTTCTCCATCTTCTTCAAAACCAGTACGCATGATTTCTTCCCATGAAGCTACAGACTTTGTTAAATCTGTTTCAGGGTAATTCATACGTTTTGTTATGAATTCTTCACGGTTTGAAGGATTATTTTCTAATTGTTTATATTGAGTTAATACTTTTTTAAATAATTGTTTAGCATAAGAACTTCTCGGCTCACTAAACATTGGATTCGCTTTTTCCCATACATCAGGATTATCAATTTCTTCTGGATTATCTATCTTGCAAATGAAAGGAAATAATGGATCTTCTAAATCTTTTCCCTTTAGAATATTCATCGCTCGCTCTTTTGTTTTGTCCAGGAATCCGTCGCGAACAAAGCCATCTGTACCAATAAAAAATTCTCTAGCATTTGGTACTTTTCCAAGTCCACTAGAGAATACATTTACTACATCAAAGTTTTCATATCGATGTATTTCATCGTAAATAACACAACCGTCACGAAGTCCATCCTTAGAACCAGCATTAGATGTATGATATTGCATAATGCTTTGCGTATCGTTACTCAGTATCTCTACCTTAGTTCGATAAAACATATCCTCTAGTATTTCTTTTCCTTTAATAGCATCATAGACTTCACGAAAAGAAACTTTAGCTTGTTTCTCGTTGTTCGCCACAATTGAAACATTGTATCGATCTATTCCGTGCAGCGGACTAATAAAGAAATGGCATAGTGATGAAATTAAACCATTTTTACCACCACCACGAGCCATCATAATTAAAAATTGCTCATAAAAAACAGAATCATCTTCTTTATAGAAAAGAAAAACAAATGCTGTTAGGAACTTTTGGAATGCTTGCAATTCAAAGTACCATTTCTCGGTGAATTTTATATAGTCCTCATGCATTTCATTATCGAAATACAAATCATCGCGTATTAAGATGTATTTCTCCAGGTACTCAATTAGCATTATGCGCTCTTTATTCAGCTTAATTTTCCCTGCGCGATACATTTCAATATATTCAGTGACATATTTATTTTGAATCATGTTAAATCTTTAATAGAGCGCACAGGTTTTGAAGGAACTTTCTTTTCTTCTGCCGATGCTTCTAATCCAAGTGCATCTAAAATCTTTATCATTCGATCATTTGTTTTATGTAAATCATTAATAGAAGGATTGGATTTCGGACCATGCATGCCAGACACTTTTATTCCTGTTTCTTCAATATCATCAACAAGAACACACTTTAAATCCCACAATGATAAATAGTCTTGAATTAAGTCAGTATAATGATTACCTACAATCTTCTTTTCTTTTAATTGGTTTGTTAGATCCTTTTCAATCCTTTTTCTTATTGTTTCACGCTTCACTCTAGCCACAATATCCCTCCCTTCTGATTTACATCGTTTTCCAATTTGATATAACGCGCGAATTTGGTTATAAATTTGAAAAATCGACCCCCTCCTCCGGTGCCCCTTAGACGAAAAAAAGCCCAACCTTCGAACCGGGGGGCCTTATCCCTGAATCATTTTCACCACTTTTCATCGTTTTCCCATTTGTTCGGTTTCTTTTTGAATGTTCTACCGTGTTCTTTATTATGGCAATCCACACAGACTGTTTCTAAGTTATCTATTTCTAATGCAAGTTCTGGATGATGTCCTAGTTCTTTTATATGATGGACAACGAGTTGAATCTTCTTACGCTTGGCACGCTCACTGTACTCACTGGTATCAGTTTGTACACGACCATTTCGTTTACATTCCTGACACTCATAATTGTCTCGCTTTTTTACTTCTTCTCGCAATTGTTTCCATGCCCTACTGTCATAGAACTTACGTTTTTGTTGTTTGGTTTTATATTCTCTCATTCTCTCTTTACCACTCTACTTTCGAACTACTCCTCTAAACAACCATCTATCAACCCTTCTTTTTAATCTCATAAAAAAGGAAGGATTGAATTGTTTTTGATTCTTTTCATCATTCTTTACTAATTCTTCTATTGTCGAATCCATAAGATGAGTTATTGAATAGAACATAGGTTGATGTCCATACATTTTATAATATTTAAACTGAAGTTCATCCATTTCTACTACCGTTCGATTTTTAAAATATCTATGATAAATTATATCGTCCAAAGGACTTAGACCGAGCGCATCAATTTTCTTTTGTACCTCTGTTTCAATATGTTCCATTTTCTCCACTCCTTATCTGTTCTCATTCCAATACCATTTGGGCATTTGTTAATTTATATTCATCTTTATTGGTATACAAAACCAAAATTAACAAATAATAAGAGTGGATGAAGAACTTTCGCTACGTTTTTGTACATTGAATGACCCCAATTGGCTATTCTACATCTTTGAAATGTATGAATATGTATGTGCTTCATCCTTTCAGTCACTCCATGAAGGATAAGGAACATGTTGTATACTTCCTATTAAACCTACACCATTATTTCCCTTTGTTATAAAGTATACAACTGTTCTTTATTCCTTCCCTTTTACATTTGTAAAAGATCATCTTTATGATTCAATATTTTCCTGCGTCTGGTTATAGTAAAAGTACCCTAACATTCCGAATACCAATTATGGTTATAACGGACTTTTTTTACACTTCATATGCACAGTTGCTTATCTTCCACAGATGATGATGCAGCTGTACTTTTCATTTCTTTCTACTGCTTTAAAAATTCATCCATAGTTTTATCTAACAAACTAACCATCGCTTCTCTTCTTTGCTTTGGTGTTGTGTTATCTTCCAATTCATTAAAAATGGGAATTACACTCTCTAGTTGTCGTTTATCAATACGCTCATTTACAAGCTCTTGTCCTAACAGTGAAATGAATGTACCAATCGCAACCGTCTGTTCCTGTTTAGTTAGTTTCATTTGTTCTCACTCCTTATCCAAAATAAAGCACCCAAATGGATGCTTTAACTCGTATACTTCATTGGTATAAAAACCCAAACCACTTCCCATACTAAGAGTACGAATGAAGAACATATGTAAAGATACTCTCTTTTTCATATCTCATTCTTACAACACCCTATGGCATCAAATACATATGTTCCCCTTCAGCTTTTCCATTTAGATGGATGACGAGCGTGCTTGTATCTCAATTCATAAAGTTCCTCTTTATCATCATACAGTCGCTCTTCATCCAACTTTATTTTACCTTTATTACATGCCAAATGGACATTAATCTATTTGATCTAAACAAAAAAAGAGCCCCAAATAATAGCGGCTCTTACATAATCTATATCGCAAGGAAGGTCTTTGGAAAAAGCACCACCAATAGGTGTTGTCCTACACTTCAATATATGCTTATCTCTTTAAAAAGTTCTATATTTTTGGTAAATAAAGAAAAAATAAGCGAGTAATTAACGTCATATGATAAGACTATCGATATTTTTTGGTTTTAAAAACCGTATTTATTTTGTCCTTTAGTTCCATTCCCCACTCATTTACATATATTATCTTGAACCCTTACTTTTCAAACTATTATTTGTTCATGACTCACACACATAACAATATTAGTGACTGTAAGTTTCAAAAAATGGGTACGTTGGCACACGTACTCGTTTTTTTACATAATCAAAGAAAAGTTAAATTAAAAAGGTATATATAACGACAGTTAGAATATAGTATATGAACACGCTCTATTGCATTTCTTGGTACCCATGTAAAGAAGAGGCGATTTCATTCGCCTTTTTTTATTGATTCATCTTTATTGGTATTAAAAACCAATTCGAAGTCCATAATACAAATAGAGGAAGAACCTACCATCAAATTGGTGCACTGCATGTGCTTATACCCACTCGTGTATCGTACCAAAGGATATCCGTCATTCTTCCTCCCATTTCTATTCCGAAGGTTGAAGAATGCACAGGATACCTTACATCTAGATAGAATAAACCCACCACACTTTTTTATTCTGGCATTCTTCATTCCTTCACCCGTTTCTATTTTTACAATTCATCATCCAGTCTTCGGACTTATTTCTTCTTTTGTTTCCATACCCCATTCTTTTTATGGTACGTATCTTCTCTATCCATAAAGTCAGCTGTATGACCCGGAATATTATATTTTTTGTTCTTTTTCTTTTCTCTATTCTTCCTTCTTTTTTCCTCTTGAATTGCCTGAAAATCGGCTTTCCATTGCTTTAACATATCCTTTTTCACTCGCATCAATTTCAACCTCTCCTATACACATATACATAAGATTACTCTAACTAAAAAAAGAATAAACAAGAATCATATATATTACCTGTATCAAGAGACAGATTCAGATGTACTAAAAAAGAATAACTGCACATTATTTACTCTTGCATGAAAAGCCTATATCGTTACTGGGTCAGAAAAATAACATCTCTCTCCCCTTCTGATTACCTAAACATTACAACAACAATCTCTTTGCAATTTATTAAGTAACTGGAAGCGGAGCAAAAGCTCTCCTTCATAACAGTACCATTCAATCAGTACTATCTGCTGGTTTCAGATTTTATGTAACGTTATTATGAAACCGTTTAAACAATATATAGTTTATAAAGGAATTTATGAGTTGTGTTTTCCGCCACTTCTCGCAATACAAATATATCACGTTGATTCCAAAATAACCGGCACATTTCCTGCCAAAAAACGGTCAAGACTCTGCCACTAATTTTTATAATTCAAACCTCTGCACCTCCTCAGTTAATTCAATTGGAACTCCTAATAAATTTTTTGTCATTTCTTTCTCTTTCCTTTTAATCATCCATTCTGAGTAACCCAATTCTTCTAATAGATTTTTAAAATGAATTGGATTTACTCTTAATTTATCAGGCATTTTCCCATTATTTATCTTTCTATAATTAACTAGTGCTGCTAACAATTCTTCATTTAACATAAATCATATGCCCCCTCATTTATGTTTTACAGTTATTTGTATGTATTATTTTATATTGTAATTCCTGCAAATGAGTTACCCATATCTTGTATTGTGTGTAACTGACCCTTTCGCTGAATCCCTTGGTATCATTGACTTTATAATACTTCCCCTTTTGAGTTACACAGTACGAAATTTATGAGTAACTGTATAGATTTAAAAAGAAAAAAGCAAGGATTAGATTTTAAACCTAGTCATTGCTTTATCCATTGCATCTTGGTTTACGCCTATATAACGTAACGTGACCTTCTCTGACGAATGATTGAATATCTCCATAAGTAATGCTATGTTTTTCGTTTGCATGTACATATGGTATCCGTACGTCTTTCTTAACGTATGTGTTCCTATTTCATCTAAACCAAACTCTGCTGCCGCTCCACTTAGTATCTTATATGCCATACTACGACCGATTGGACGATTTTTTCCCTGCCTACTTTTTAATAGGTACTCATCATCTTCTCTATTTTCATTAAACCACCGAAGCTCTCTCTTTAGTGCTGCAGTAATTTGTATTCGTTTCTGTTTCCCAGTTTTCTTTTCTCTCATAGATATATGACTACCTTTGACATCTCCTACCTTCAATTTCAAAATGTCCGATATTCTCAAACCTGTATTGATTCCCATAATGAAGAGAATGTAATTACGTAAGCTCTTTTCTTTAAAATACTCTTTTAGCTGCTGTATTTGCTCTGGATCACGTATTGGTTGAACGAAATTCATTATTCATTACCTCCAGTCTCTTCTGCCTCGTAAACTTCTAATCTAAGAGCAAAAGCTAAATTATAAAATGCTCTGGACTTCCAACGACGATATGTACGTTCAGCCATTCCAATCTCGTTATAAATCATATAGTCGCATACATCCTCTTCTTCTAAATAACGCTTATTAATAATATCCCTCTGATTTCTTCCCGCACTACCATTACCTAAGCGACTTAAAAACTGATCAATGCGGAATGAAATTAACTCCAGCCACTCTTCACGTTCACTTTGTTGTAGATTTGCTATCGCTACATCTTCTAAAGGTTTTCCAACTACATGCGTAGGCCCATGTTCTCTCATTTCATAAGAAGGAGTGACTTTCATTTCCTTACGAATCATTCCGAACTGTCTATATATACGTACACTTTCAAGAACACCTTCTAACTTCTCTTGTGTTGCTGCTCTATCAATTTTTGGTAAAAAAGATAATTGTTTCGTCATGCAAGACCACCCCTTTTTATTTTTTATTACTTTTGTCTTAACGCTCTAAGTCTACGTTCATAACGCAAGCCACGAATCCCTATTCATTCTTCAATTTCACGAATACTTAATTTTTATTTTTCACTTGTTTTCCCCACTCATGTAATTAATCCTTTAGTACCTTCCTTCCCCATCTCCCTTCCAAAATAAAAGAGGCCACCATTTCTTAAGACAGCTACAATTGCTGTTTTAAAAATTGGTGTCCTCTAGTTTTCTAGCCAGACTCTATTCAAATTCTATCTATTTCAAATAACCAGTTCGTACAAAAATATTCCTCCAAGCCTTATCAAACTGATATTTTTCCACTACCTTCGCACGACGCGCAATTGCTTTTCTAATTTTTCTTTTCTTCAAAGCTTTCATTCTTCTACCCTCACTTTACAATAGTATTTTCATTTTATGGTTTTAAAAACCATTTTTCTCCCTAATTAAGAATAAATCATTTAACTTCGAATATATTGTAAACATCTCCCCTTCAGGAGACATCCCATATTTGAGTCACCTTCGAAGTTGAGCACTTAGTTTTACTAACTTGCTCAACTTTGGTTATTTTAACCAAATTATTCGATTGTCATACATAAAAATACAATCAACCACTGCAAGGGGGAATTAATAATGAATGGTATTAAGCAAAGAAACTTCTTTACTAACAATACTGATTTTTACATTTTACTTGGTAATTATACAGATATTGTGAGCTACCATGAAACATGGGACGATGCCACAATAGCTTTAAGGTCTATCCATATCTCTGATAGTAGCTGGACTTCCATTTGGATTTTGAAGCCAGGCGAAATCCTTTCAGGCACTTGCATAACTGCTCCCTACGAGGAACATAGGAAGATTTCATATGGCTCATAAAACTCCCTCTAATTCGATTGAAAACATCATAGGTGTTAAAGAAGCTGCTAAAGAAATTTTTAAAAAAATAGATTCTCGATACAACTAGGCTTACGGCACTAAAATGAAAACCCTTGTCTTTCTACAAAAGGTTTATTTCGTTCAAGTTTTAAATTATGAGATCACTGTGGAGTGCACCTCCTATCTCTACTAGGTCCGATACAGTCACACCTAACAATTCATTCAGTGGCTCGCCAACACCTTCTTAAACAGGTTGGTTTTTGGTTTTTATTTTTGATTGCTTAATTTCTATCCGTCTATCTTTTTTAATTATCACCTCTCTTCATTTGGTTTAAAAAACCATTTCTTACGATTTCTTCGTATAAAAAAACGGATTCATACGCATACTGTAAATACCTCCTTAAATCGAGCTTTTGTCATTTCAGTCATCCTTTTGTTTAAGCAGTTAGCTTTTGCTATCTGCTCTTTTTTGGTTTAAAGAACCATTTCTTTTTGGCATACATATACTGTCGCGACCCCTTACTTCCCTAACTATTTATTCATGTTCATGACTCACACACATAAACTTAGATAAATAGTTTAAGGTTCCATCAGTGTGCACCATGGAACAAACTGTCATTTTTTACGATTTACTATCAATTACTTTTCTATAACGACTATAAAATATTCCGTTCCTCATAATGGTTATATAAAATGTTTGTAAGATTATTGCCCTGCTATTCCTTTTAAACACAATATCAACGCACTTTTATTCCACTGTAATTTAATCAAATTTGCTTTCATGATTTCTCTTTCTACTTAAACATGAACAATTTGATTCGCCATATTTTTTAAATATAGTCATCCCTTGAAAAAGGAGCTATCAATAATGAACAACTTTAAACAGCAAAGGATTTTCACTAACAATACAGATTTCCACATTTTATTTGGAAGTTATTATGATATACTCAGCTACCATAAAACATTGGATGCTGCTACAGTAGCTTTAAACTCTATTCTTGAATCTGATTATAAATGGCCCTCCATTTGGATTGTGGCACCTGGTGAAACCCGTTTATGGCCTTATATAAAAGCAACTCCCGAGGAAAATAGTCGTACTTCATATGATTCTTTCACTTCGCTAAACAACATCATAGGTGTGGCGGAAGCTGCTAAATTTTTAGGACGTTCCTCTCAAACAGTAAAAAATATGTGCGCTGCCGGCAAATTGCCTGCTAAAAAAATTGAAGGAAAGTGGATTCTCGATAAAACTATACTTAAGTTCTTAAAATAAAAACGCTTACCTTTCTGTATAATGTGAGCTCTTCACCTCCATTATGATTAGGTAAAAAGAACGCTTTCTCCCGAACGCTCTTTTTCTGTTCAAATAAAAATTTTGTTAAAATTCCTACTCGCCTTTATTCTTTGATGACAGGCTCCATAATCCCAAATAAAGCATACTATATTAAAAATTTACTCGTAAAAATCTGATTACAACCTTTTAGATTTCTACATCTCATAAGACATTCATCTACCGTACTAAGGGTGCATATAAAATGCGCTCTTTTATTTGTTGTTAAATAAGAATTTTGTTTAGTTATCATTTGATTAATCATATTTAGATTTTATTAACATACCTTAATATTAATCAGGAATTACACTACTCCCAGTAGATTTGTAGTTCCTGTAATTGAGCCTGTTTGTATAAGCAACAGGTTCTTTTTAATCCCCCTTTACGAATATCCTTCTCCACATTACACATACTATCTACACGTCAACTTCCCATGACTACACTCTTTCAAAACGGAGCTTGTTCCTCCGAATTGTTTAGGCGCTCGGCAGGTAACTTAGTCAATTACCTGCCATTTTCTATTCAAATAACGCTTTTGTTATAATTCTTCCTTAGGATATTTAATATAAGATGAGTCACCCTCAATCATTTCTTCAAAGATTTGGTCAATCCACTCTTGGAACACCGTCAAACCTGTTTCACCATTACTGCTGTGCTCGTTTACATGTTCAGCGAATCCTTCAGCAAATTTCCTTTTATATTTGACCTTAATTTCTTCATCATAATTATTTGGATTATCGTTAAAAGCGACTACTAACATATCAATTGGCAATTTGATTACCACATTATTACCGCTAACCTTTGCGTATTTCATTTTTCGTTCCCCATTTCTGTACAAAATTCAAATTTTATATTAATTTTTTGTAAAGATTGATAAAATATATTTCCTTCACCCAAAAATCCTTATATACTAAAAGTGCAAATGTTATATTTGCCAACATTCCATTTCTGTACGACAATCTTTTGATTAAAGGCTAGGTGAAATCCTAGCCTTTTTTCATTTCACATCAACACGTTTTTGACTTGCTTCCTGACTAAATCCATCTGGGTATCTTTTAGCTAGTTTTGCAATATTCATTTCAGCAACATCTTGTAACGTATATCCCAGTTCGTGCGCCATAATCGATACATAATACATAATGTCCCCAAGTTCTAAGGCTAATTTATAAGTATTTCCGTCCTCTTCTCCTGGACAATGCGATGGTTGAAAACCATGCCCGTGATAAATTGCTTTTTTTACAATATCGGCAACTTCACCAGCTTCGCCTGTAAGTCCTAAAGCTACATTTGAAACACGTCCTCCAAAATCAGTTTTGCTATTCCAAGTTCGTAAAGTTGCTTCCTGATAATCATTTAATTCATCAATCGATAAGATACTTGCAATCTGTAAAACTGTAGCTTCATTTATAACTTGGTCCTCATTTTTTGCTTCACTCATTAATTTAGTTGCTTCTAATACACCGTTTTCCATAATGTTCATTTTGATTTCCCCTTCCTATTTAACAAATCCCTAATCCTATCGGACGATTTTCAATTAAATACTTATCAGCCTGATCTATTACAAGAAGTGCAACTTCCGCTTGGTGTCTCCTTAACGCTTTTGCCATCCTTGGTAAGCTCATACCTTGACTCCACATTTCACGAAAACGAACTACATCTCTTTCATCCCAAATGAAGTTAGCCTCTTCTAAAGCGATGTATACCTTTAAGCGTGATTCCTTCATCGCTTCATGATTTCTTGCTACACTCATAAGCGAACCTACTTTCTAAAAATGATTATTTTATCTTTTCAGTAAACTTAGTATCCACACGATCAACCTTGCCGTTTACCCAAACCGCAACTTGCTCACCGAATCCGCTCATTGGTGGATTGACTACTGTAACATTTCCGTCCTTCACTATTAATAGTTTGTTACTACTAACATCAATTTCTATTTTTTTCATATGTCCCTCTCCCTTTTACTACCGCATGTACTCGACAACATCAGGTTTAAAGCCACTTCCTAAATAAACCCGTACCGGAATTATTTCTTTTTTATCCCTTGCTGCCTTACACAATTCTTCCGCTGTATCCCAACTAAAAAACTTATCTACAGCGCGTTGAAATCTCCAAATCGCCATTGCATATTGTTCAAAGATGTCATAACGATCATCTTGTTTAGTTGTGCGTGGTAATTCATCCGTACTCTTTGCATTTCTTGGAATTTGGACGCGTACATCAGCGTATGTAGTGCGTCCAGTACCTCTTTTCACATTTGCCTTCATTACATCGAACTCACAAATTGCTGGCTCGACATCGAAAATATTTAATTGTTTAGGCATGTACCTTCACACTCTTTTCAAGAGCATCAAGTAATTCATTTGCTCCCGCCTTGCTTAAAAACATTCGGCCACCTAGCAACTCTATGTTTGATTCAGAAACTTCCCCCGTCACAAAGCATGACTTATCTTGTTTTCTCAAAACGACGTTTTCCCCATCAACATGAAAATCTAGTGCTGTCCCTTCAGCAATCCCTAAAGTCCTGCGTAACTCAACCGGAATTACTACACGCCCTAGCTCGTCCACTTTTCTTGTAACGCCTGTATTTTTCATAATTTGCTCCCCCTCATTAACTTACTTTTTGTTGTTGATTCCGTTGCAACTCTTGTTTCATTGACTCGAATTTAATTAAGTACGCTTTCCAACGCTTATCGTTTTCTTCTTGCTGCTGTATTGCTACTTCACAGTTACAACCATTTCGTTCAATTACACCTGGATAAGTTTCTTTACGAATAATCCCTGTATCACCACATAATGCACACATGCTTATTCCTCCTTAATAGAATCTTTTTCCACTCAAACCTACTATTTTGGTATAATCTCCCTTGAAGGGAGGGAAGTTTAATGAAAGATATTGTATTTACTTTAGAGTTTGCTGATGATTCCGCTAACTCACGAGCCAACAATTACTTAGAAAAAGGTTGGATCTTACTTCATGTTGGCACCAAGGTAATTGATTTCTACAATGAGCAAGCATACTACAACACCGCCTATGTTGTAGGTGCTAACCAAGAACAATATGATGCTTATAAAAAAGAATTAGAAGAAGACAAATTCGAGCTAATTTAAGACTTTTTGCAAGAATTATGAATTACACTTTTGTAAAGCTCTTCATCAGCTAGATGAAGGGCCTTATTTACCTCCACATAACTCAACTCACTTTTTAAGCATTCTTCTTTAATTTTCATCAATAAATTTTCTGTACTTCTTTTAAGATCTTCTCTTTTAATACTTGTTGGCATTCCATCAGTTAATTGAATTTTTTTCATTTTTTATTCCTCCTTATTAGAAACCTAAATTTGCAAGCCTTTGATCAGCTGTTGTGAATTTCAAAACCTTTGAGTCACCTAACAAACGACTAACTGTTTTAGCATCATATTTCTTAAAAAGTTGTTTTCCAGTAAAGTTTGTAGTGGTAAATGTACTCATTCCTTGCCTAGCGTTTGATACTGCATATAAAAGACGTTGAATGAAATCAGATGCCTGTCTATTTGAATCCGTTGAACCACTTTCTGCCCCAAGATCATCTAATACTACAAAATCAGCTTGTCCAATTAATTGAACGAAATATTGAAGTGTATATTTACTGCTCTTATCATCAAAAGAATCCATAATCATTCTTGTTATTGCTTCTAATTCAACGTACAAGCAACTTTTCATAAGATGATAATTTTCTTCTTTTTGACTGATATCCCAAAAATATTGATTTAATTCATGAAGCATGCTGTATGCTAGGAAACTTTTTGCTGTCCCTTGATTTCCTGTAAATACAACTTTTCTAATTTCTCCGTTCTTTAAGTCCTCCAAGGTTTCTTCTACAGCTTTCTTGTGACTAATCGTTTCATCACACCCGGTTCTGTAATCAGATAATCTTGAAAGAGGAATTTTCTTATTTGTAATAACACTAGCCTTTTCCAGCATGTTGAATTTCTGTAAACGGCTAATCTTCTTATAATGAGCGTTAGCTTGTTCCTCCAAAACCTTATTGTTTTGCTCAACTACACATCTTGGGCAAACAGGTTTCCCTTGATAAATAATCATTTGAACTGGCTTAACGATGGTTTGTCCACCTATTTCATAAGAGTGATTCATACATTGATCAGAATGGTAATTCACCTTCGATTCCAGGGATTCTGCCAGTTTTTTCATTGGCGTTGCCATTTCTATTCGCTCCTTTTTTACCTTTGTTTTTAAACTCTATTTCTGCTGCATTAACATCAGCTAAAGTACGAATGTTTTTGTTAACCCACTGTTTTAAAATCCCTTCAGCATAATTCCATTTCTTCTGCTGTTTCAAAGCACGCTCCATAGCCGCCTGTACAAGTTCTTCGCTCGTATCGTTTACCCATTGCGAAATACTTTCGGCTATGAATGAATTTAAAATACCGAAGTTATTTTCGTAGAAAGAGAAGATATTACTACTACTTACATTCTCTGTAGTACTCTTTGTAGTAATCTCTGTATTTGTCTTTACTTTAAAGTCAGGAGCTTCATTACTTTCATGTGAAGAGGTACCTGATTTTGAAGTAACTACCCTCTTTACTTCAAAGTCAACAGGGTCTTCTTCGACTTGTTGATACATACTTGATATGCTTTTTATTTCACTTACTTTAGGCTCAACGAACATTACATTATTTAAAGTGATTTCATTTACAATAATTGTTCTAAATTCGATTACGATTAAGTTCATATCCACTAATAAGTCACAAGCTCGTTTAACTTGTAGTTTTGAAAATCCAAATGTTTCTGCTAATTGCTGATAGCTCTTTTGTAACTTATCTGATTTAAATTTTTTCTTATAAGTAACCTTGCCAGTATATTCATCTCGAATAACTGTAGGACGATACCAATAGACGATTTCACTCAATACCATAATTGCTACAATGTGAGGCTTACCATTACTAAAAGTGATGTAATTAAACCATTCATGATCCACTACATTACCTTTGAAATTTAATCCACCAATTTCAGTTACTACGTTTGCCATAAATATTTACCCCCTAATACAAACTGCCACATATGCTTGTCCACTTTTGATTATTCGTTGAATTTCATAATGCGGATAACCAACTTTGAAATACTGTTCAATCATTTCCTTTAATTCGTCCTTGCTCTCTGCTAAGTTCCAGAATTTATTAGGTAATAGCACTTGATATTCAGTTAAACGCATGTACTATTTCCCTACTTTCCGTGATATACTTATAACAAGTTGTTTTTCTTAACGGACCCACTGCCATGGGTCTTTTTATTTTGTTTTACATCACTCCAAGCCCATTGTTTTATTGGCTCGTAAGTGATGTAAAGCAACCATGAACCACATGCAATTAACATTGCGAATATAACTAACGATGTTGTATCTTCCACTAAATCACCTCCTCATTTATCAAACGGTAATTTTGTTGAAAATCCAAGACTTAATTTTAACTAGCATTTACTCCGACCTTTTGTGCTTCCACCCATTTAAGAAAATCTTCAGCTTTAACACGTTTGCTTTTTCCTATTACAATTAACGGAAAATCTTCTCTCTTCATAAGTGCATATGCGGCTGATCGAGAAATGTTTAGAAATTCCTGTATATCCTCTGCTTTTAGTGCAAATGGAAGTTGTTTTATTTGGTACATGTTTTATAGCTCCTTTTCATTTTTTATATAAGTCATAATACAATTGAACTTTCCGAAATTAAGTTTGAGTTTCTTGAACTAGAACACCTGAAAAAAGGCTATATATATCTTCTTCTAATATTTGTGCTATTTGCATTGCATCATCTAATGCTGGAGTTGCGTAACCAGTTTCCCAATTACTTATTACCGTTTTCTGTTTATTTATCAAAGCTCCTAGTTGTTCCTGGGTAAAATTTTTACGCTTACGAGCTTTAATTAAATTATGTCGTTTCTTTCCCATGATGACACCTCCTAAAATCCAACTTTCTTGAACTTGTTATACTCATTATATATCCAATATTTTTGTACTGTCAATAATAATATCTGAGTTTTTTGGATTTTTAAACAAAATTTTAAAAAACTAATGCAAAACTTTTATAAACCAAGTACAATTTAGTTGTACTTTTAAATTCAAAATACAGTGTTCAGTTTTGGATATAATATATATATGGGGTGAGTTTGTGACTATTTTAGGGCAGAGGATAAAACTTTCTAGAAAACAACGTGGATTAACACAAGATGCATTAGCATTAAAAATAAAAGAAAAGATGGATACGGAAACTAAAGTAACAAAGACTACAATTTCTAACTATGAAACAGGCTATAGTTCGCCATCTAATGAAACTTTAGTTATCATTTCAGATGTATTAAATGTATCTGTTGATTATTTATTAGGCCGATCTGATGATCCAGAATTAAATGCGGTTCAGTTCACTGAAATAAGAAAAGAATTTAATGAGCTAATTGACATGTTAGAAAAAATGCCAAAAGAAAAACAAGATATGTTATTAGATATGATGAAGGCTGCTGTAGGCCATAACAAAAAATGATTGTTAGCAATTAGGCTAACAATCATTTTTTTCTTTTCTAACTATATTTTTAATACTTTCTACCAATTTTTTTTCATTATCATCTGTAGTTAATACTTCTAATTTTAACATTTCCCATAATGTGTTCTCTAGTACATTTTCCATCATTGCTTCCTTCCCCCATCATCCTTAATTATTCAAAAATATTAAAATAAAAAAATGAATAACCCCTTAAACGTACAAAATGCCATCGCATCCTAAGATGCAATGGCATTTTAATTTATTTATTATCCTAAAGTACCTGGATCCATTTTCATTAGCTGTACTTCTTTTACTTTTCCTGTTGCTTGATTATCTTTAGTTGATACCGAACTAATCGATAACACTGATAATGTGAGCGTACACGCAATAACTACACTAGCGATTATTTTTTTCATCCTCACTGTCCCTCACTTTAAGATATCAAAAATTTTTATGTAGAATAAGTTTCCATCCTTTAAGAACCGATGATATGCCTTTCTTCTCAATCCCTCATCATTCGTTGCAATCGATAAATAAAAATCTTGAATTGCTGTTCGATTACTGATTTGATTTAAAATTTTGCAAGCTTCACTATTCTTATTTTGTCGAATACACTGTAACGCAATTTCAGCGTCATCATGTATATATTCTAATTTTACAGGAATGTTATGGATAATACAACAAAAAGCAGTTGTATTTTCCACTAATTTTCTTTTAAGTAATGATTTGTTATTCTTTAACTTCCTTAATTCTGAAAGTGAAAGCTCAAAAAAATGCAATGCTTTATCAGGCTCACAGAAAATATAACTTTCAGCGAATATACTAAGTGCTGTAGCTTTCAATAAACGAGGAATTTCTTGTTTTTCTAGTACTTTCTGCAATGATTCTCTAGCCATTTTCACTTCATCTTGCATTAAATATGCATATGCACAGATTATATTTAATTCCGATTCGTTTAATGTCTTCTCCAATCCCCTCGGCATTTCATTAATTTTTTCTTGTATCATTCCTTGGAGAACTGTCAAAACATTATATGCACCTAAATCGAAATATCCATATATAATTAAAGTGTTTATAAGTATGTTCACACCGGTTTTGTTTAAATTCACCTGTGTGCGTAAACTTTCTATTTCTTTAAGAAATGCTCCTGATCTCAGTGAATGAGTTTGTCTATCTAAACAAACACGGAATATATCCCTGTAATTATTAGTTACTGATTGTTTGTATTCTTTCTCAACAAGACCGTGAAGCAATTCTGTGTAGCCGGAAAGATATAAATAATACATTGCAATTCTTATATCTGCTTCTTTATCTGTATGCTTTAAGAATTCTTGAACTACTTCCATTTTTTCCTCTTCAGAATTGAGTCCACTTAATATTTTAACTAACTTTGCAAAAGTCATAGGCACTTTTCCATTCAGTGTCTTCCACAAATTTGACTGCGATAAATTTGTTATTCTTGAAAGCTTTACTGAATTTAACTCATCACCTGAAACAATATCGCCTAAACTAGCTACTTTATTCATAATGAAGCCTCCTTTGAACGCGAGACACCTTCCCTGAATTTTCTCAATAGAAAAACTATACCATCTAAGTTTTTTTAGATTTAATATGTTATACTTGTGCTGACTCATGGCAAGTGTTTTCCCTACCTTATTAGGGGAACAGCATAAGAGTGGCTGCACACTACTTTTGCTGCGCTATGGGTCTTTTTTGTTCTTAATTTTTATCTTTAAAATCAGTTTATCACAAGATTAAGAATCTTCATTCCGTTTATAGTCAAATCATGTTGAGAAATTTTTTTCAAAAAGTCCATTTTTTCACTAAGAATATTTTACCACCAAAAGAACACTTGTTCTAGTTTAATTTTGATTTCTAACCAAATAATTAAGCTAACATACCATTTAAGCCAAATTATTTGGTATATATAGTTTAAAAATAATGCCTTATTTATAATAAAGACATGAATACATTTGGAGAAAATTTAAAAAAGTTTAGAAATACTCGTTCTTTAACGCAAGCTGAATTAGGCGATAAAGTTCAATTAAGTCGTAGTCAGATTAGTAATCTGGAAACCAACTTCAATGAGCCTGATTTAGATTCGTTAGATCGTATCGCGTCATTCTTTGATATCTCTGTTGATACACTAATGGGGCGAAAGTTCACGACCAGTGAAAAGAATTTAGAAAATGTTCTCGATGAAATTCAAACGGTTTTCGCAGGCCTGGATGAATCCCAACGAGAACAGTTCTGTAAACAACTCAAGTTTTACACGCAATTTTTAAACGAGAAAAAAGAATTGTTATGAGTCGATTGTAGTAGAAAACATTTCCAATCGCAACGGTAAAAATTAACAAATTTTTATCAACAAAAAAAGAGAGCACTTAGCTCTCTTTTTTATATTCCTGTGCCTGGATCTTTTATGTATCCTCCACCTGCCCCAGGATCATACATACCCATTCCGCCACCTGGATCTTTCCAATCCCCTCCACACGAATTTGGGTCATACTTCAATTGATTTCCACCTAAACCGCCTGGATCAAAGTTATCTCTTTTCATTTTCTTAAACCTCCCGGTTCTTTTCGCCATCCACCACCTGGATCAGTTGTATATCCCCCGCCTGGTCCTGGATCAAAAATCCCCATTCCTGTCCCCGGATCGTATAACTTCCATCCTGTACCAGGTTCCTGTGATTCTTTAGAGTGTAATAACATATTACCATCCTCCTGGATCAGTATTATTTTTTAAACCTTTACTACTTGGCACGTTCATTCTATGTCCACCTGGTTCTATTTTTAATCCTGCGCCCCCATTCCCTGGATCAAATAACGGACTTCCACCTGCTCCTCCTGGGTCTTTTATGTAGCAGTTCATACTCTCACTCTCCCCTTTCTTTTTATACGCCTGTCCCCAGATCAGAAATTACTTTCCATCCTATTCTTGGGTCTTCGTTGTATTTCCAGCCACCACTGCCTGGATCGTTATGCCAACCTACACCTGGATCAGCTACTTTGTGACCACCAGGGTCCTTTGTGAATTCCTCCATATTTCCCCCTCCTTTATTTAATATACAAATATTGTAGCTCACTTCTTTTATATCTGTAAATTAAAGAAAAAAGAGCTATGTAAATATAGCTCTTTTCAATCAAATCCTTTTAAACGGTTACTAAGTTTTTTCTTTCATTTACCTCAAAATTAAATCTACTTTTTATCATTTTATTAATTTGTGCTGTTGAGTTAGAAAAGCCTAAATGTGCCTTTATGAAAGAAAATTCATAGTCATTTAACAATTCGATAAATGCAGTATTAACAAAAGATGAATTTAATGCTGTTACTCCTTTGAATGATACTACTACTTTCTCATTTTGTTTAAAACTATGTCTAATTAAATCTTGAATGATTTGTCCGTCGTCATTTGAATAGCAACGTTCTACATGATCTAAAACATTAATTATTCCCATTCTCCGAAGTCCTCCTCATCTGATATTATATTTTCTATATTATCGGCCTTTAATTTCATTTGAATTAAAGTACCTGGATAATATGATGGTGATACATTATATTCTACATCAATGTCAGTGTTTCCTGTTTTACAAGTTAGTATACCATGATTAGAGTGGATATACACTTCGCCACCAAGGTCCTTAACAACATTATCAACTAATGTAGCTAAACCAACCCCTCTGTTTCTTGGAGTACTTTTTGTAGAAAATCCCGCTGTAATCGCCATATTTAAAGCTTCTCCATCATCCATTGAAGGGTATTCCTTTTGTATATTATGTGGAATACCAACACCGAAGTCAGAAATAGTGATATGTACTGTATTTTCGTCATCTTTATTTGGGTAGTGTTGCGCGAAAATACACCCTGTATTTTCTTGCGCATGATCCCTAATATTATTGAAAATTTCTTCCATGGAAACCGTTATATTTTTAACAGATTCAACAGTTACATCTAATCTATTTGCAAGCCAAAAAGCAAACCTACCGCGTAAGAATTGATAACTGTTGGCGTATGAAACCAAGTTTAACGGGATGGTTGTGGGTCTCAAACCAGCTTCTTCTCTTAATTTCTCTCCAAAGTATTGCTCAAAAAATAGAGAATCATCCAAATACCTAACGGCATCCCTTCCATCTATCCTTCTTGGCAATATTTTATCGCATGTAACACCATTTTTATTTAACCACTCAAATAAATTTCCTAGTATAGTTACACCAGCAGGCTCAATAAAATTTAGTTGTCGGAAATTAAATGTAATTTCTTTAGCTTTAGGTTTTAAATCCTCATCAATTACCGCTTCTAACAATTCATACATTGTACTGCGATTAAAGCGTCGTGGAACCATTACTTCCATACTTCGTAACCCACCTATCTTCTATATCTTATACATAGCAATATGTATTTTATGTCTTTCTCTATTATAGCTTTTTTGTCGAATATTGGAACAAATAAATGAAACAAATTGCTTAATAAACATCAAATTATACCTTTTACAAAAAATACGCTAACATGCTATCATTCTTATACCACTACCACATACCACAGCTTGTATCTAGAAAACGATTATGACGAGGTGAAAATCATGGCATACTTTCGTAAACGTGGTGAGAAGTGGTCTTTTACTATGGATGTTGGCAAAGACCCGCTCACAGGTAAACGAAAACAAATCACTAAAGGTGGTTTTAAAACAAAGAAAGCTGCTCAAGAAGAAGTAGCAAGAGTAACAAATGATTTAGCAAATGGGGATTACGAGAATAGTGATATTCGCTTTTCTCAGCTCGTAGAAATCTGGATGCAAGAGAAAGAATCATCATGTAGACCATCAACATTGTATCAATACAAACGCATTCTACGCTCACGTGTTATGCCTGAATTTGGTGAAAAGAGATTATCAGGTATAAAACCATTGACTGTTCATAATTTTCACCAGAAGCTACTTAAAGAAGGTCTAACTACGAAATACATTTCATCTGTTGATGTTATGTTAAAACAAATCCTCGATAAAGGCGTAGAACTAGAAATGATTAACTCTAATCCTGCTAAGAAAGCTAAACGGCCTAAAGTTAAAAAGAAGTCGCAAGCTAGTTGGACAGTTGAACAAGCCATGAAGTTTATGGAGTATGCAAAAATACAAGGAAGCTATTATATTGCATTTGTTTTAGCGTTGCATACAGGCATGCGAATCGGAGAAGTATTAGCTTTACAGTGGGATGATATTAATTTCAAAAACAAGACTATTCATGTACAAAGAACATTAACGCTTGTTGATGGAAAGTATGAATTAGGTGAGACAAAAACTGAAGCATCTAATCGTATAATCCCGATGACAGAAGAATTATTGGGAGAGTTGTTAGAATATCAAAGTCATAAGAAGGAGAATTCTTCCGACTTATTAATTTGCACAAGAAATAAAAAAATCGTGCATCCATATACGATACGCTACCAAATGAAAGCTTTGTGCAAAGCAATTGACGTACCGTATATTAGATTCCACGATATCCGAAGAACGTTTACAACTATTTTAATCGATTCTGGCGCAAATGCAAAGGTTGTTTCAAAATTGCTTGGTCATACAAATGTTTCTACAACTTTAAATATTTATACTGATGTTTATGAAGAGCGTCAAATTGAAGTAACTGAAATGCTAGGAAATGTATTAAAAAGTGGTCGAAGTGGTCAAAATGTGGTCATCGTTGAAAATGAAGAGGATTAAAACCCGTATAACAAGTGGTATAATGCGTTTATAGTGTAAGTTTTTTTTTACACTATAATGAAGTCATCATAGTAAATAATATATAGAGTATCACGTTTTTCAAAAAGATGCTACATCGAAAGGAGAGATTACCATAAAAGCTGGTGGTATTGTTGTTGAATATAACCCTTTTCATAACGGTCATCTTTATCATGTGCAAGAGACAAAAAAGTTAACACAATCCGATATAATAATTGCCGTTATGAGTGGTCCTTTTTTACAGCGTGGTGAGCCCGCACTCATTTCCAAATGGTATCGCACTAAAATGGCCTTAGCAAACGGCGTAGACCTTGTTGTAGAGCTTCCATACGTCTTTGCAACACAAAAGGCTGAAACCTTCGCAAATGGTGCTATTTCCATTTTAAATGCCCTACGTGTTTCTGAAATTTGTTTCGGTAGTGAGGATGGACAAATCGAAAATTTTTATAATACCATCTCCGTACAAAAAAACGAAGAAGAGACTTTTAACTGCCTTGTAAAACAATTCATGGACGCTGGAAATAGTTATGCAAAAGCAACATCGGATGCTTTCTCACACATTTTAACATCCGAAAAAAACATAGATATGTCACAACCAAATAATATTTTAGGCTTCCAATATATTAAAGCAATTCTGTCACAAAATAGCTCTATACAAGCTCAAACTATAAAAAGATTCGCCTCTCATTATCATGATGAAACATTTAATGACCAACATATTGCAAGCGCGACAAGCATTCGGAAACAACTCTTTAGCGAAGAAGGATCATTTACAACAATTGAACCTTTTCTCCCACAGGCAACCACTTCGCTTTTAGCAAATTACAAACAAAACTACGGGATATTACATAATTGGGAACAATACTTTTCATTTTTTAAATATAAACTCATGACGATGTCTTCAGGAGACTTACGACATATATATGAAATAGAAGAAGGTTTAGAGCATCGTATTTTATCAAAAATACAAAACAGTTCCTCCTTCTATTCATTCATGGAAGCATTAAAAACAAAACGCTATACATGGACTAGACTACAAAGAGCTTGTACACACATTTTAACAAACATAACAAAAGAGGAAATACGTAGCGCAAATATAGAACAACATGCACCATATATCCGCCTGCTAGGCATGTCACAAAAAGGACAAACTTATCTTTCAAAAAACAAGAAAAAAATCGAACTTCCAATCCTTACTCATACAAAAACATTTGACCATGCTGCTTTAGATATAGAGAAAAAAGCAAACTCTGTATATTTCTCCATCATGCACGAACCGTTACGCACGCAACTATTAAAACAGGATATAACACACCATCCTATTCGCTATGATGAAACAACTACAAAATTCCTATAAAAAACCTCTCTATTTCAGAGAGGCTTTTTCCTTATCCATCTTTTCTAAATATGTTAACGCATCATCCAGCGTATCCACTGGTACAATTTTCATTTTTGTTTTAATGTCCTTTGCAGTCTCAAGTGCATCTTTATAGTTCGATTTCTCCGCTCCTTTTTCATTTGGCGCAAAGAACACCTCAGCCCCAGCATCGCTAGCAGCCACCACTTTTTGATTTATACCACCAATCGGGCCAACTTCTCCTTTTTCATTAATTGTACCTGTTCCAGCTATTTCATGTCCTTTTGTTAAGTCTTCTTCCACAAGTTGATTATATATTTCTAATGTGAACATTAAACCTGCGGATGGTCCACCAATTTCATGAGAATTAATTTTCACTTTCGGATCGACCACTAATTCTCTTTCCGTAACGATAGAAACACCTATACCGACACGTCCATTCCCATTAGGAATCGTCTTTACATTTAAATTTTCTTTCAATTGTTTTCCATTTCTCATGTACTCAATACTTACAGCATCGCTTTCTTTTTTCCCAGTCATATATTCAATAAATTGCTCCGTCTTTTCAAATGTTTTTCCATCAACAGCTATAATAACATCACCAAGCTTAAGCTTTCCTTCTGACGGCATTCCTTTTGCCACACCAGCAACTAATACACCTTTATTTTCAAAAGAAACGGAGCGATTTGCACGTTTATATGCATTATAAATTGCTGCATTTTGTGAATCTTTCATCGCATAATTTTGGCGAAATTGATATTCTTCATTACTCTCACCTTTTTGCAATATTTCTTCCGCTTTTGAAATATGTGTATATTTATTAAACTGTGCCGCTATTAAATTCACCACATTTGCGGGTCCCATTGAAACCGTAACAAGCATAAAATCACCAGATTCTTTCGTTCCACCCTCAACTTGAACGTAAGGCTCTAATTTGGCAGCCATTCCTGGTTTTGTTACATAATACGGTAAACGCACGTAAACAAGTAACATCGCCAATATAACCCCTATTAAGATTGCATATATAAACCGAAAACGCTTAAACATTATGTTTCTCCTTCCACTGCTCAATTAATAAATAAATATTTGAAACATGTTTTTCCGCTTCTACTTCTCCAACTCGAATAATGTCTTCAATGTTTGTAAAAGCACGTGAACTAAATTGCTCTACAGCTGGTCGCATCATTAAATCCGATGCAATTTGCCGATTCATTACAAGCTCATGCTGCATAATTTCTATACTTTGCATGATTACGTCATAAATGGACGTAACATCGCCATTCACCTTAATTGGAGACACATCCACAGCGATAACAATATCGGCCCCTAATTCTTTCACAACCGATACTGGGATACGATCAATAACCCCACCATCCACTAATAATCGTCCATCTATTTTTTCTGGTACAAACACTCCAGGAACAGATATGCTAGCCCTCACCGCATCTGCAACTGGTCCACTTGTAAAAACCACTTTTTCCCCCTTCAATATGTCAGTAGCCACAACAGCCGTCGGGATATCTAACTCTTCTAAATTTTTATTATATGTAAACATTTTAATCATATCTTTGACACGTTTTCCAGCAATAAATCCCATTTTCGGTACCGTGAAATCTAAATAATACTTCCGCTTGAAAACAGATGCCAATTTATACAATCTTTCAACGTTACTACTTGCCGCATAAAACGTACCTATTAGCGCCCCCATACTACTTCCTGCAATCATATGAATAGGGATACCAGCTTCCCTTAAAACCTTTATTACACCAATATGAGCAAACCCTTTCGCTCCTCCAGACCCAAGTGCTAAACCAATCTTTGGTTCTTTCATTTTTCTCACCCTTTAATTTTTTTCATTCCTTTTTCATACTTATGGTCTAAATTCACTACGTATCCACGTATACTGAAATGAACGTTTTTTGGGACAAAGGGGGATTTACTTACATGTATGAAAAATGGAAAACCGCTTTCCTTACCATATCAACGCTTTTTTTAACCTTTTCTCTTGTATTCCACCCCCAAGCCGCTTTACAAGCTTCTATTCGCGGGTTAAATATATGGTGGGAAGTTGTATTCCCTTCACTACTACCGTTTTTCATCATTGCGGAACTTCTAATTAGTATCGGTGTTGTAAAATTTATTGGCGTTATATTAGAACCACTCATGCGCCCACTTTTTCGCATTCCAGGGATAGGTGGATTCGTTTGGGCAATGGGAATGGCTTCAGGTTTCCCTGCAGGCGCCAAACTAAGCGCTAGACTACGAAAAAGCAACCTTTTAACTCAGATTGAAGCGGAGCGCCTCGTTTCTTTCACAAATTCTTCTAATCCACTTTTTATTTTCGGTGCTGTGTCTATCGGTTTTTTTAATAATCCGAAATTAGGGATTATATTAGCGGCTGCCCATTATTTAAGTAACTTTGCTGTCGGATTAATTATGCGTTTTTACGGCCATAATACCGCTTACAAAAATAATACACACACTACAAAAAAACGCCGCTTTCAAAACCCTTTTTTAATTCTTCACGAGACACGCTTACAAGAAAAAAGACCAATCGGTAAATTACTTGGGGATGCTATCGTTTCTTCTATTCAAACATTACTTATGATTGGCGGATTTATTATTTTATTCTCTGTGTTAAATAAAATGATTACTGTATTCCACATTACAGCAGCTCTTTCTTTTATTATGCAACATATTTTATCATTCTTCCAACTAAGTACAGATTTTAGTATACCTATATTATCAGGTGTTTTCGAAATGACACTCGGAAGCCAAATGATTAGTCAAATAAATGAAACACCCCTCTTACAACAAGCTATGGTAACAAGCTTCATTTTAGCATTTAGCGGTCTTTCTATTCAGGCACAAGTTGCTAGCATATTAGCTGAAACAGACATCCGATTTAAACCCTATTTTTTCGCACGAATTATTCAAAGTATTCTTGCCCCTATTTTTACATTTATATTTTGGACACCATTTTATGAGAAAGTAAGTTCTTTCTCACCTATGCAAAAAGATATTCCTGTATTTTTATCCAAGCATCCTTCTATACTACATGAAATTTGGACATCTTTTATACATTACGGACCAATTTTCACATTATTTTGTCTATATTTATATGTTATTTTATTATTTTTTCGCACGTATAAAGAAAAACCCCGTTCACTTTAACGGGGTTTGAAACTTTTCTTTTAAAGCACGCTCTACAATAGGAGGCACAAGATCTACTACACTTCCTCCATACCTCGCAACTTCTTTCACAATACTCGAGCTTAAAAATGAATATTGGTTGTTTGTCATAATAAAAAATGTTTCAATATTTTCATCTAATTTTCGATTCATAGAAGTAATTTGCATCTCATATTCAAAATCAGAAACTGCTCGTAAACCACGTAATATTGCATTTGCATTACGCATTTTTGCATACTCTACTAACAGCCCACTATGCGAATCTACTTTTACATTCGGGATATCCTTTGTCGCTTCTCGAATTAGTTCTAATCGCTCTTCAACTGAAAAGAATGGTTTTTTAGATGAATTGTTTAAAACGACTACGTACACCTCATCAAATACTTTTGCTCCCCTTTTAATAATATCCAGATGCCCAAGGGTAATTGGATCAAAACTTCCTGAAGAAATAGCTATACTTGTCATTCTGTCCCCTCACCTTCATACTTATAAATCGATATTGCAGTAATCCCATAATTCTCAGCTCGTACTTTTACAAGCTTTCCTATTGAATCAGGTAAAACCACATCATTACCATGCTCTGCCATAATTAATCCATCACTATGTAGCAATCCATGTTGATCCATTACACTAATTAAAGATACAATTTTTTGCTCTTTATATGGTGGGTCTATTAATATAAGATCGAATGACATTTCACGTTTTATAAGCGCCTTTACTGCACGTTCCGCATCATTTCGATATACTTCAGCTTGTTCCTGTATTCTACAACTTTCTAAATTTTGATGAATTACTTTTATCGCTTTACTATCCCTATCAACAAAAATCGCTTTATCGATCCCTCTGCTCAAAGCCTCAATTCCAAGGCCACCACTACCACCAAATAAATCAAGGGCGATACCACCATCAAAATAAGGACCTATCATATTAAAAATAGATTCTTTTACTTTATCTGTCGTTGGACGTGTTGTATTACCAGGAACCGCTTTAAGTGGGTGTCCTTTACATTTTCCTGAAACTACTCTCATCTGTTGTCACTACCTTTATTTCAATCTATCGAGCGATTATAGAAAGCCATTCCCACTTCGGTAACCGTTAACAAATTACATTCACCAAAATATTAGAAAACTCAGCATCAAATAACCACTCATTATTTTTATGTATTCATCTCATCATTCACTAATATGAATCCAATATGTATATTAGTTCCACTTTATCTTTTTTATCCTATCACAAAATAAAAAAAAAGAAAAATAAAAAGCCTGACATAAAATTTAATTTCATTCATGTATATCTTCATTTAGATTGGACATAAATAATTATAACAACATCACCTTCGATGTTGTTGCCAACCGCGGAGAAGACTTACGTTTCCCCATAAGTTCTTCCTCCGGTTTCTCCTCTCCCTTTGCCTTCTTACTAGTACATGCTAGTATAAGAAGGGCCCTGCTATGCAGGGTTTTTTTTCTTTGTATGCTTTTCATTTAAAAAGTGAAATGGTACAGTAAAAGAAAGAGGAGGAAAAAATATGATTCAACGCTTTATAGAACTCGGAGAAGGCTACTCTGATTTATATGAATTACTTGAAATTGCCAAAACAAATCAAGAACGTATAGCACATATGTTACAATTTGAAACGATAAAAAACGATAAAAAAGTGTGTTCGCTTGTTGTAATATTAAAACCAACTACTACTGGTGATTTCCAACCATTATACATATGTCGTGAAGGCATTCCTGTATTTGAAAATAAAAAAAGTAAACGTGTCATTTTATTTGAAGAAACGGCAGAGCAACTCGGAAAAAAAGTGGCTACTTTTACTGTAAAGCCATCTACAACTTTCCCAGAAAAAGAACTATTTTTTAATCATTTAATTGGTATTTTACGAATGAACAATTTCATTCCTCCGATGAAATAACACTTTATTTCAATTAAAAAATCCCCCGCTAAATTTAGCAGGGGATTTTTTCTATTAGCTATAATCGTATTCTTTTGCTCGATCAGGACGGGAATTTTCAAATTCCGTTTTTAAATACGGGCGATACGACTGTTCTATCTTTTTCACAAAAGGAAGTTTGTTCAATTTATGCATCATATGCTCAATTTGTTCCATGTCACAATATACTACAGCATATTTTAATCGTTTTGATATGTAATGTATGTTACCATATTTCCTTAAAATCTTGGCATGTTTCAATGAATGTAAATAAACAATCATACTTTGTCGTTGCCCGAACATAATCTTCTCCATCTTCTCCTTTTAAAAACATATATTTTATATTCTATGAAAACCAATCAGAAATTTATAACATTACAGGACAAACTCTGTATACGTTTCCTTCCAACTTCTAAAAAACGGGGTACATCACCCCGTTTTTTTACAACCACAACCTCCGCCAGTACCACAACCTCCACCACAGCCACCAGCATCAAAGAATGGATTCCCTGTTGGCACTTTAATGGAAGAAGACACTTCCGAACCGATTGCTACACTAACTTCATCTAATAACTTCTGCAAAGCAGTTTCTGCTCTTTTAAAAGCTGCAACCTTATCATGTAAGTCCACAGAACGCTTTAATTCTCTCATTTTCATCGATACGGTAGTGTAGTCAGGATGGTATTTTCCAAAACGCTGTACTTCCTCATACCGTTCTTTCATCGCTGTAAATTGCTGAATTAACGTCTGAAGTTCCATATCTTCATGTAATTCTCTATAATACTTACGATAATCTTCTGCTATATCTGAACAGATAATCGCTTTTGCAAGCTGCTCTGCCTTATCTAATATTAATACGCTTTCTAGCGTCGCTACAATCATGAGAGACACCTCCGAGTATCCATCATACCACATTTAGATTAGAACTACTAATTGAAGTGACTTACTCAAAAGAAAGATATAATGAAACTATTTTCACACTATATCCGTACACACTTATACATTAATATGTTCCGCTATATTATATTTAAGAACATCCCATTTCCCACTATTTTGTTTCACATAACTAATACACGCATTTTTTAATGGTGTCTTAAATGTAATTTCATCTGGTTCAATGGCATGTAAAATTGCTTTTATCGCGTGTGAGTGAGCAACAATAATAATACGTTTGCCAAAATGAGTTGTTGCAACATCTTCTAAAGCAGCAAAGCAACGAGCTACAATCTCTTCATCTTGCTCCATACCTTCTACTTTACCCTCAGCAATCAACTCTCTAACAGTCGCAACTGGCTTCCCTGAAGCTTCTCCAAAATTCCGTTCAACAAATCGATCATCTAATAAAATCGATTGTAATCCAGCCGCCTTTGCGATTTCATTAGCCGTTTCTTGCGCTCTAATTAACGGGCTACTTATAATGATATCCCACGTTTCTTCTTGTAAAGCAGCTGCACTTTGACTCGCTTGCTTCTTACCAACTTCATTAAGCGGAATATCTTCTCGCCCCTGAATAATTTCTTGAAAATTCCAATCAGTTTGTCCATGTCGTACTAAACAAATTTCCGTCATGCTGCAACTCCTTTTTAAATAATCAATCTCTATTGTAACAAAAGTTCTGCATGACGGACATATTTTTCACTTGTAATTAGGTTGCATTTTGTTGCTTCATATACTGAAACATATCAATCATGATCGAAGCAACAGCCAATTGATTTTGAAATTTTTCCACTTTATCTGGTATTGTTTTTTTGAAATGTTGCATCGCCGCTAACTCAAAAGCCTCTTTTTCTTCAGGATTTCGTGTTAATTTTCTATACCAGTACGGTTGCTCTCTAATATAGCGAGATAAATCCTCATCAGCCTTTATAAACTCCATAATTTCTGCTCTCATCATCTTTCCCCCTAATCCTTTTGAAAGAAAAACGGGTTATTTTCTGAAGTACTTTGTTCTTGCTGCGTACGGTTACCTTGAAATTGCTGAATAACTTGTTGCACGCTCCCAATAGCACTCGTCACATTAGCTAAATGGTTCTGCATTTGTTCCACGTCCAACTTTTTAAAAAAAGAAAGCATTTGCCCCATCACATCAGCAGTTTTTTCCTCTTCAGTTCGATTATCTTTTTCTTTTTTATTTTCTTTTACCGAAGAAAACGCAGGCGCTCCATCCGGTCTATAAGTTGCCCATATTGGATCTTCTTCACCAAGTAAGTACCATTCTTCATAAAATTGTTGCCAAGTTTTGTGACCACTTCTAACCTCATGAACCATTTTAGGGTGATGGTTTACAAATTCTTTAAACTGTTGAACCGATGGATGTAACGGCCCTTTTGTTGTTGGCATAATCCTCACCTCTCCATGTATATCTACTATATAGTAAGAAAAAAAAGGCGCATGGTTCGCCTATTTTTAGACGATTCATGCACCTTTTTTTCTGCTATTTCCATACGGTCAGATTCCCACCTACAATTCAGTGAATACGAAGTAACTAATTAGGTGATGTAACACCCCATTGCTTACAGTTTCGCTTTATTTTCGAATAAAGTTTTGTGTATAAAATTTATCGTATACACCAACACCTAATCCTGTAAATTGTTCATTTAATAAATTCTTTCTATGCCCCTCACTATTTAACCAACCTTGCACTGCCGCAATTCCATCACTATGTTGCGCCGCTATGTTCTCACCAGCAAGTTGAAATCCTACTTTCCCGCGCTGCAAACGATCTCCTAGCGTACCTAATGTAGGTGAGTCATGAGAAAAATAATTATTGTCTTTCATATCTTTACTGTGACCAACAGCAACATCTGCCGTTTCCTGATCCCATGTTAATAATGGTAATTTATGACGACTTCGAATGATATTTGTTAAATCAAAAATTTGTTGCATATTCCCATTTTCTACTTGTTTTATCTTTTCTGGAGTCAATGGTTGTTCTGCTATTAATTCACCTGAATAAACGAGCTGATACGGTCTTTGGCGTAATAAAGTTTCATCATCCATATAACGAACACCCACAAGCTCATGTGTAAATTGATCAAAATACAATTGCGCCCATCCATCTTCTACAGGTATTAACGGTTGTTCCATGACTTCGGTATCAGATAGTTCAAATTGATAACTATTTTTCCCTCTTTTTAATGAAATTTCATGCGAAAGCGGACTTTTTTTATATACTTCTTCATATTTTTCATTTATATAATAAGGTGGAACCTTAACTTGTTCACCAGCAGCGTACGCCGTTATAACTTTACGTTCAGAAACTCCGAATTGAACATACTGAGTTAAATCCTGATTGTATACCCACCATTCATATCCGTATGCAGATGGCTCTATTCGAGAGGGTTCTCCCCACTTCGCTAATAAATTTTCAGAGTCTTCACCAATCATATTTAAAACAGTGTCTGAGGAGTCTTCCTTAATTTGCTTTTTCTTTTTCACAATTTTATTTTCTTGCTTTGATTGAGATGGGGTTAATATATATTGTGAAACGAGTAATTTCCCGTATAAATCAACAGCTAAAATTAAAATTGTAATCATTACGATACGCAATAATTTCTTCAAACGATATACCTCCTGAACAAAACATAAAATTGAGATATACACAAATCCTTTTCTTTCTTTTTGTGTGTACCGTACTCTTTTCACTATATCATATTTTTGTGAAAAAAGTCTGGATTATCCCTTTTCTCTCAATATGAATTGCACTTTCTTATTATTCATACTATTATAAAAATAATGGTGTAACATTAAAAAAGGAGGTATTATATGCAATTTACAAATACGAAATTTAATGGAGCCGTCGTTGAATTAACTCTTTTAACTGAAATCATGGAAAACAACCACTTCGTACTTGCTGGACAGTGGGATTATGAACGGGTTACATACGATTATAAATTTGAAATATTAAATGATGTTTATTATTTGCGAGTGCAAGGAGTTGCTGTTGAAGGTGACATCGGCAGTAGACACGCTGAAGTAAAACTACTCCCTCCCTTATTAGGAAAACATTATTATCCTCACGGCGTTGAATATGGCGATGATGAGACTTTCCCAACGAATGTACTTCAAAAAAGTGAACAACTCCTACAAAATGTCGAAAAAGAGTTAAAGGAACTTCAAATTATTGATTAACAAAAACAAGCGCATCAATATGATGCGCTTGTTTTATTTCCCTTCCCTAAGAATGAATCGTTTTTTTTACTGGATATCCATAAATAGATCCATCTTTTACTTTAATCTCATCTTCCCAAGGAACCTTATATTTACCTTCAGCTAAATCTTTTACAAACGTATATGGGTTTTCTTTCACCCCACCAGGAGTTGCTACATATCCTCTTGAACCTAGATTATATATATTATTTTCTAATCCCCATCCTAATCTAGCCTGATCTGCTAGTTCTGGATATACTTCAGCAGTAACAATCTCCCAAGGATTTCGATGCCCCTGTACTAAAGTAGTCCCATCAAAATTACATACTTGTCCTTCACCAAAGTAATAAAATACACCATCATAACCCGCTAAGTTTACCGACAATGTATACATTAAATTCTGCCATGCATTTGAACGATTGGTTAGCATCCATTGTTCACTAACTTGTGTGCTATACCCAGAAATACGAATCAAGACATTTGCACCTTTATAGGCTGCTTCACGAGCTACTTCAGGGAACATGCCATCATGACAAATACAAACAGCTAATTTACTTCCTCCAGGTCCATCACAAACAGGTAAGCCTAAATCTCCAGCTTTCCAAGGCTCGACTGGCACCCAAGGATTTAGCTTACGATACTTCAAAATCATTTCACCTTGTGGATCAATAATAACTGCTGTATTATATGGCTCTCCACCATCAGGGTTTTTTTCCATTATTGAAAAAACACCATATACTTTAGATTCCTTACATGCCTCAGCAAATAAGTCTGTTTCTGGCCCAGGCACTGTACATAAAAATTCTTCTGTAGTCCATTTTTTTGTATTGAGCCCTTGTGTACTATATTCAGGAAATACTATCAATTCTAATCCTGGGTAACCTGATTTGGTCGAATGAATTGTTTTTATGATTTGTTGAATTTGTTTATCAATGTCTGCACGTGACTCTACTACTGGTACTGGATATTGAATTAGCGCTGTCAAAAAACCACTAATCGGCTTTACCATACTTCCACTACTACCCATTTAAATTCCCCCTTAAAATAGTTCGTATTTATTAAAGATAACAATATATATTTGTAACTCTCTAAAAAACTTGCACTACATATGGAATTATTACGTATGAAAGCTAGTAGTAAATTTTATATCCACTTTTAGTACACGCCTACACTAACTTAACATAAATAATTAGAAAATTCAATCTTTTATAAAAAGCTAAAGCTAAAACTAAAAAAGAAAAAGCGTATGGAATCCCATACACTTTTTTTACTTAGTTTGTAAATACGGCGGCAATTGTTGTAACTGCTCCTTATCCTTTTCACGTTCTCTACGTGCCCATCTAAAGAATACATAGCCTATAATTGTACCGTACACTATTTCCTGGACAATTTTCATTATGATACCACCAGTTTGCTGGTCTTGTACTACTGGCATCCAGTGCAAAAATTCCGGTCCCGTTATATTTAAATCTGATAAAGTGCCCGCTGGTACACATAGTTCCATCGCTTTCATCCAAGCAGCCGGATCCGTATACGTTGTAAATAACGGGGCTGTCGCAAAAATTATTAACGCACAAGCTGGCGTTAATAATATACCATTAGCAAACATGTAACCAAGTTTCTTTATATCACTTAACGTTTGATATTCTGGTAATGGATTTAACATCGGCCACCACATCATGATTGCTGTAAAAAACAATATAGCGAGACAAATAGGATGAGCAATTTGACTTTGTTTTACCGTATCAAAAACAACTGGTAAATGATAAAAAGAAAACAGGCCGTTAAATACAAACAACGCAATAAGTGGTTTAGCAAATACCTTTAATATAATTTGAACGAACTTAAAAGAAGTAATGTAACGATATAACCAAGTTGGTATACCAAGCAACAGTAACGGTGGAACTGCAATATACATGACTGCCATTTCAAACATATGAGCACTAAATATAATATGGCCAATTAAATCAATAGGCCCTCCCTTTACAAAATACAAAAGAACAATACCAGTCGTAAAATAAAAAATTTGCTTCTTACTTACCTTCGTCGCATTTTCAAATCGCATTCTATAAGGTCCAATAATTAAGAAGTACCCAATAAGAATCGAAAGCATAAATAATAAAAAAATTGGACTCCATAAAGCCTGAAAACCAAATATCCACAAGTTACTCATTTTCACACCTACCTTCGTAAGGTTATCCCATAATATGAAGAGGGAGCTGTGACAACACAAGCTCCCTTATATTTCACTTTTCAAATCCACACAATTGTCATAAAAGCTAAAATTGTAATTAACCCTATTAGCAGGCCAGAGTAAAGAAAGAAACTTGCTGCTTCATGTCCTTTATGGCTCATATGCATAAAATAATACAATTGAAAAATTACTTGTACCACTGCTAATAGTAAAATAAATGGCACAGAGAAAGTCGGACTAAAAGTTTTTGGGTACGCCACTGCTACAAATGCAACTAATGTTAAAAAAATCATTAATGCAAACGTAATAACTTGATGCTTCATTTCCTCCGCACTTTTTCTCTTCCGATAAACAAGATCAACTTTAGGATTATTCGTTTGCTTTATCGCCATTGTTTATCCCACCATTCCCATTAAATATACTACAGTGAAAATAAACACCCAAACTACGTCAATAAAGTGCCAATAAATTGATGCAACATAAAACTTCGGTGCATTGTATAAATTTAGTCCTCTCTTCGCATTTCTAAAGATTAATGTTAAAATCCAACACAACCCAAACAATACGTGGAGTCCATGTGTACCAACAAGAGCATAAAATGCAGAGCCAAACGCACTACTTCTCATAGTATGCTTAAATTCATGTGTATAATGATAAAACTCATATATCTCAAACCCTAAAAATCCTAAACCTAGCAATACAGTTACTAGTAACCAAAGTTGCATTTTCTTAAAGTTAAAGTTTTTCATGTGATACATCGCATATACACTTGTTAAGCTACTCGTTAATAAAAGCATCGTCATAATGAAAACGAGTGGCATTTGGAACATTTCTTGAGATGTTGGTCCACCATTTGTAGAATTCTTTAATGCTAAATATGTTCCGAATAAGGAAGCGAACAACACTGTTTCGCCTCCAAGAAATAACCAAAAACCGACAAACTTATTTTTCCCTTCAAGGGTTGCTTTTTCAGGCTCTGCTGGAAATGTTTCATTCGTTAATTTTTCATCTACATGCATTATGCCTTGCCCCCCTTATCATCTAAATCTTCCTTATGAATATGGTATCCATGATCATCGATTACTGAACGTAGGAACATTGCGCCAAATGTAATGATTAAACCAATAATTGCTACTAATAACCAGAACTTATCTTTTCCGCCCTGCATATACATTGCACCAAATGCCGCTATAAACAATCCGAAAGAAATGACAAATGGTGAAAACGAAGGATTTGGCATATGAATATCACCAATTGGTTCCGCTGCTGTCATCTCTTTATTACCTTCACGTTTTTCAATCCAAAACGGATCTAATCCGCGAACAAATGGTAGTTGTTTAAAGTTATATTCTGGTGTCGGTGCTGGCATCGTCCATTCTAATGTACGTGCATCCCACGGATCACGACCAGCTTTTTCTTTTGATACTGTCGTTTTAATTACATTGAATAGAAGAACAATCGTCCCAAGAGCCATAAACACCGCTCCGATAGAACTAATCATATTCCCCATTTCCAACCCTTGCCCTTCAAGATATGTGTAGTAACGGCGTGGCATACCAATCAAGCCAAGGAAATGCTGAATAAAGAACGTTAAATGGAAACCAATAAAGAATAGCCAAAACGTTATCTTTCCTAATGTTTCATTTAATACTTTATTAAACATCAGTGGCCAATAATAATGAGCTCCTGCAAGTAAACCAAATACAACACCGCCAACGATTACATAATGAAAATGTGCTACTACGAAATAGTTATCATGAAATTGATAATCAGCTGGTGCAGATGCTAGCATAACCCCTGTAACTCCCCCCATTACGAATGATGGAATGAAAGCTACTGCCCACATCATCGGTGTCGTAAAACGAATATTTCCGCCCCACATTGTAAAGAGCCAGTTGAATATTTTGATACCAGTCGGAACCGCAATCGCCATTGTTGCAACTGAGAAAATAGCATTAGCAACTGGACCAAGTCCAACAGTAAACATATGATGCGCCCATACCATAAATCCTAAAAATCCAATTAATACAGTCGCAAACACCATCGATGAATAACCAAACAATCGTTTTTTCGAAAATGTCGCGAAGATTTCTGAGAATATTCCGAAAGCTGGGAGTATAAGAATGTATACTTCTGGATGACCGAAAATCCAGAATAAATGCTCCCATATAATTGTATTCCCACCCAATGCTGGATTAAAGAAACTTGTTCCAAATAAACGATCTAACATTAAAAGTCCTAATCCTACAGTTAACGGTGGAAAAGCGAATAATATAAGCGAAGATGTTACAAATGTCGTCCATGTAAACATCGGCATACGCATATACGTCATTCCTGGCGCACGCATATTAATAATGGTGACAAGGAAGTTAATCCCTCCAATTAATGTACCAATACCTGAGATTTGCAAACCGAGTACATAGAAATCAACACCATGACCTTTAGAAGCTAAAGCTAAAGATGCATAAGATGTCCATCCTGCATCAGGTGCTCCACCTAAAAACCAACTTAAATTTAAAAATACTCCACCAAAGAAAAATAACCAAAATCCGAGTGAATTCAAAAACGGGAACGCTACATCACGTGCACCAATTTGAAGTGGTACAGCGGCGTTCATAAATGCAAACACGAGTGGCATAGCTGCGAGGAAAATCATTGTTGTACCGTGCATCGTCAATACTTGATTATAAGCATCCCCAACAAGAAAAGCGTTGTTAGGAATCGCTAATTGAAGGCGAATAAATAGAGCTTCTATTCCGCCTATTACAAAAAACAATCCACCTGCAATTAAATAGAGAATGGCAATCTTTTTATGGTCTACTGTCGTTAAATAATCCCATATGACAGCACCCATCCCCTGTTTTTTTGCTACAGAACTCACGTTTTCAACCTCCCCTTCGCGAATAATCCCTCTTTACTTTTCAACTTTTAACGTTTGTAAGTACGCATTTAATGCATCAATTTGATCATCCGTTAAGTTGCCATATTTGCCAGTCATTTTGTTTCCTGGCTTCATATTTTCAGGATCTTTCAGCCATTTTTTTAAGTTTTCTTCATTGTTTTCGGCAATACCGGCAACCATATCGCGATCCGCAAAGTTTGCTAAGTTTGGTGCGATACGAGCGGAAGGTGGTCTACTATCATTAGATCCAACTGCGTGACAACCAATACAGCTTTTATTAAATATTTCTTGGCCCTCTTGCGCCTTTGTTGAAGCTACTTCTTTCTTCCCATCAATCTTCTTCATATCAGCAAGCCAATTTTTGTACTCGCTTTCATCTAAAGCTTTCACTTTAAATTGCATTAAAGAATGTGATGGGCCGCAAAATTCTGTACAAAAACCATTATAAGTGCCCGATTTATCTGCCTTTAACCACATTTTGTTCACATTGTCTGTATTTGTATCCATTTTCCCAGCTAAAGATGGAACCCAAAATGAGTGTTTAATATCGGCACCCTTCAAATTTAAATACACTTTCTTACCTGTGGGGATGACTAAATCTTGCGAAGTTACTATCTTTTCTGATTTATAAGAAAATTCCCACCAATAAAGATTCGCTGTTACATCAACAACGATAGTATCTTTATCAATATTCTTTTTCTCCATCGCACTTACATCAGCAAGTTTGAATGTATATGTAACCGTTGGAACAGCTAAGATTAGTAAAAGAATAATCGGAATAACTGTCCATATAATTTCTAGCTTGTGATTTCCTTCAACTTGCTCTGGAATATAATCTTCCTGACCTTTCTTTTGTCGGAAACGCACAATTACATACAAGAAAATAATAGTAACTACTAGTACTACTCCTACCATGATTGCACTCGCCAGTAGAAGTAAATCATATTGCATTTTTGCTACTTCTCCTTGCGGAATTAAAGTAGATTGAAAGGCTTTACCGCATCCCCCTAACAGTAAAGCCAGCAGTGAAACGAACGAAAGCAGTCGCCACTGTTTCTTCATACAAACAACCCCCACTTTCCTTGTGAATTAGATTGTACTTTATAGTTAAGTAAAGTAAATCTCAACGTAAAGAAATCCAATTATGTCGTTGTCTTAGAAGAATGTAACTACAATCATTGATACAAATAAGATTGTTAAATAATTTAGGGAATAAACAAACATTTGCACGGACCATTTTATGTCATCTTTCTTACGGAATCCATAAAATCCTAAAGCGATCCATCCGATGTTAAGCAGTGTTGCAATTACCATAAATGTTATCCCTAGTCCACTCATATAAAATGGTAGTGGTAATAAACATACTGTCCAAATCATAATTTGGCGTTTCGTAATTTCAAATCCATGAACTACAGGAAGCATTGGAATTCCTGCATTTCGATATTCATCAACACGTTTCATCGCTAATGCAAGGAAATGTGGGATTTGCCAAATAAACATAATTAAAAATAACATCCAAGCAATTGGATGACCTAAAGATGGATCGATTGCTGCCCATCCAATTAAAGGTGGAACTGCACCAGATATACTACCTACAACAGTATTTAGTGTATACTTTCTCTTTGTCCATAAACTATATAGAACAACATATGTGAAAGCACCAATAAATCCCATTAAGACTGCCATTGGTGTTGTTAATAATAAAAATACAAAACCAAGAAGTAATATGACTAGTCCAAATGTAAGTGCAAATCCTGGTTTATACTTTCCAGTAACCGTTGGACGGGTCTTTGTTCTTTCCATTAATGGATCGATGTCTCGATCAATGTAGTTGTTTAAACAACATACCCCTGCCATAACTAATCCAGAACCAACGATTGTAAAGAATAACTTATCCAGATTGTCCATTACACTTAATCCATTAAAGTGTAATGCCAACCAAAATCCTGTAAATACAGTAAGTGTATTTGAGTTTACAATCCCCATTTTAACGAGTGCTTTTAAATCTTGTATCCGAGTTGTTTCCGGTACACTTGTAACAGCGGACTCATCATGCAGCTCACTTGTTGCATGGTTCATCACTCTAACCCCCTCTTAAAACTTTCATCTTTCTTTTTGCGCCTATTTCAAATGAAATAATTCGCTTCTATATAGCAATATTATTACAGTAGAAACATTGTTAACCCATTCTACTACTAATCTACGCCCATACTCCAATATATTAAATCATATTTCCCGAACATTTTGTGAAGAAAACATGAACTTTTTGTGTCGAATATAAAAAACTTCATTCTGACTTGTCCTTATCATAACATGATGTTACCTTCTATAATAAACTATTTTATCCTATTTAACACGTATTCTCCCCATTTCTTTTCAAAATAGCCTATTTTTCACCTAAATTTTTCCTTAGGAACCCTGTTTTTACACCTATTTTCTCCCCCTTTCCTTTCCCCTCCATTTCTTTGCTATTTTATTATTTTTTATATATCATAGGAACTAGCGCGTTTTATTCTATACATAATGGAATGAAAATATTTCGCAATAACTTCATAGCAGAAAGATGGTGAAAGAGATTGCAACGCTTTATTAAATGGTTAGCAGTCATTACAAGCCTTGATTTATTAATAGTTTTATTAGGAGGCGCTTTAGTTACAAAAACAGGTTCTGGTCAAGGTTGTGGTAAATCATGGCCACTTTGTAACGGTGAATTTGTTCCATCTAATTTATCAATGGAAACTATTATTGAACTTAGCCACCGATTAACATCAGGATCAGCTGGAATTCTTGTCACTCTCCTTTGTATTTTGTCCTGGAAATATTATAAACATGTGCGTGAAACAAAAACGTTAGCAATTTTATCCTTCGTATTTTTAGTTGCACAAGCATTAATGGGAGCAGCAGCAGTTGTTTGGGGACAAATGCCAGCTGTACTTGCTATCCATTTCGGTATTTCCTTAATTTCATTTGCTTCTGTCATTTTATTAACGTGTCTTATCTTTGAAATTGACCAAAAATTTGATGCACGTTCTCTTATTATGGACAAAAAAATGAAATTTCATATTTATGGTGTAACAATTTACAGTTATATCGTCGTCTACACAGGTGCTTTAGTACGTCACGAACGAGCTAGCTTAGCCTGCCCAGACTTTCCTTTATGTAGCAAAAACAGACCTATGCCAACTCAACTACATGAATGGGTTCAAATGGGCCATAGAGTTGCAGCAATGTTAATTTTCGCTTGGATACTTTACGCGATGATTCTCGCTATTCGTCATTACAAACAGCAACCTGTAGTATATTGGGGATGGATCATTTCATTTATCCTTGTTACACTTCAAGCTGTAGTAGGAATTTTAGTTGTATTTACAAACGCTAGTTTAGCAATGGCATTGTTACATTCTCTATTCATTTCTTGCTTGTTTGCCGTACTATGCTATTTAGTTATGTTAGGAACAAGAAGTAAAGTGAATGCAAAAGAAGCCGGATCAACTTCTAAACAAACAAAATAATTTAAAACTAAAATCCCTTGCCAATTCGGCAAGGGATTTTTTGCAATAAAGAAAAGAGCTGTATTTACACAGCTCTTTTCTTTATTTTAGTGATCTAATTCAATAAGTAAATCTCCCGTTTGAATTGCATCACCATCGTTAACATATACTTTTTTCACTTTACCATTGAACGGCGCTTGAACTGTCGTTTCCATTTTCATCGCTTCTGTAATTGCCATAGAATCGCCTTTTTTCACTTCATCGCCTTCTTTTACAACTACTTTAATTACCGTTCCTGGCATTGTTGCACTAATGTGATTTGGATTTTCACGGTTTCCTTTCACACGTTGTGCAACTGTTGCTTTCACACTCTCGTCTTTCACGACAATTTCACGTGGTTGACCATTAAATTCCAAGTAAAGGACACGATTTCCATCCGGCTGTGGTTCTCCAATTGATACAAGTTTAACCATCAATGTCTTACCTTGTTCAATTTCCACATCAATTTCTTCACCTAGTCTCATACCATAGAAGAATGTCGGTGTATCAAGTACAGATACATTTCCATAAAGCTCAGCAACTTTTTCATAGTCCATAAATACTTTTGGATATAATGCATATGCAACTACATCAAAAATTGTTACTTCGCGTCCAAGTTTATGGAATAATTCTTCTTTTAACGCGTCGAAATCTACTGGCTCTAGTAGTTCACCTGGTCTTACTGTTAACGGCTCTTTCCCTTTTAAAATAATCTTTTGCAATTCTTTCGGGAAACCACCGTACGGTTGACCTAAATCACCAGAGAACATTTCAACAACAGATCCAGGGAAGTCCAAAGCATGTCCACGCTCTAAAACATCTTGTTCTGTCAGGTGGTTTTGAACCATAAATAACGCCATATCGCCAACAACTTTTGATGACGGTGTTACTTTTACAATATCTCCAAACATGTCATTCACACGACGGTACATTACTTTCACTTCATCAAAGCGATCTCCTAAACCAACCGCCTTCGCTTGTTGCTGAAGATTACTATACTGTCCACCTGGCATTTCATGCATATATACCTCTGTGTGAGGTGCATTCATACCACTTTCAAACGGTGCATAGTATTTGCGTACATCTTCCCAATAATGAGATAGCTTTTCTAAAGAATCGATATTAACATCTGGTTGTCTTTCATTTCCACCTAGTGCATAGAATAATGTGTTCGCACTCGGTTGTGACGTTTGACCAGCCATAGAACTCACTGCTACATCGACAATATCAACACCTGCTTCAATTGCCTTCGTATACGTTAATATACCATTTCCACTCGTATCGTGCGTATGCAGGTGAATCGGAATCGATACCGTCTCTTTTAATGCTGAAACTAAATCATATGCTGCGTTTGGTTTTAGTAGGCCAGCCATATCTTTAATACCTAAAATGTGAGCTCCCGATGCTTCCAACTCTTTTGCTAAGTTTTTATAATAATTCAAATCATATTTACTACGTAATGGATCATGAATATCTCCTGTGTAGCACATTGTTGCTTCTGCAATTTTACCAGTATCTCGTACAGCATCAATTGCAACTCTCATACCTTCTACCCAGTTTAAACTATCAAAAATACGGAACACATCAATGCCTGCTTGAGCAGAACACTCCACAAATTTTTGAATTAAATTATCTGGATAGTTTTTGTAGCCAACTGCGTTTGACGAACGTAGTAACATTTGGAATAAAACGTTCGGCATTTTTTCACGAAGATCTAGTAATCGTTCCCATGGATCTTCTTTTAAGAAACGATACGCGACATCAAACGTTGCACCGCCCCACATTTCAGCTGAGAATAGGTTTGGTAACATTCTCGCTGTTGGCTCTGCAATTTGATGTAAATCTTTTGTACGAATACGAGTTGCAAGTAATGACTGATGTGCATCACGGAATGTTGTATCCGTTAAAAGTACACGGTTTTGATCCTGTACCCATTTTACTAATCCATCTGCTCCACGCTCGTCCAAAATTTGTTTCGTTCCATTTTGGATTGGCTCTGAATGTTTTAAACATGGAATACGAGCATCTGGGAATATTGGCTTTTCTTTTTTCCCTACTCCTGGGAAGCCATTTACTGTTACTGAACCAATATAATTTAACATTTTCGTTCCGCGGTCTTTACGTTTCGGGAATAAGAATAGTTCAGGTGACACATCAATAAACGAAGTATCATATTCTCCTGATAAGAAGTTTTTATGTTTTACTACATTCTCTAGGAATGGAATATTTGTTTTAATACCACGAATACGGAATTCTTTTAAGTTACGTTCCATTTTTGCAGCAGCTTGCTCAAAAGTAAGTGCCCAAGTTGTAACTTTTACAAGTAAAGAATCGTAGTATGGTGTAATAACTGCACCTTGGAAGCTATTTCCTGTATCAAGACGCACACCAAAACCACCGCCTGATCGATACGCCATAATTTTTCCTGTATCCGGCATAAAATTATTTAGTGGGTCTTCAGTTGTTACACGAGATTGGATTGCAAATCCGTGTACAACCACTTCCTCTTGCTTCGGAACACCTACTATTTTACTATGTAATGCATGTCCATCAGCTATTAAAATTTGTGATTGAACGATATCGACTCCTGTGATCATCTCTGTAATCGTATGTTCTACTTGAACACGTGGATTTACTTCAATAAAGTAAAACTCATCATCTTTTACAAGGAATTCTACTGTTCCTGCATTTAAATAGTTTACATTTTTCGTTAACTTCACAGCAGCATCACAAATACGCTGACGCAGATCATCTGAAAGTGATACACTCGGTGCTATTTCTACAACTTTTTGATGACGACGTTGTACAGAACAGTCACGCTCGTATAAATGAACAACATTGCCTTCTTCATCTGCTAAAATTTGTACTTCTATATGTTTAGGTTTTTCAACGAATTTTTCGACGTAAACTTCATCATTACCAAAGGCTGCTTTCGCTTCTGATTTTGCTCGATTATATGATTCTCCTAATTCCTCACTAGTACGCACAATACGCATACCACGACCGCCACCACCAAGGGACGCTTTAATAATAATCGGGTAATCATACTTTTCAGCAAATTTTTCGACTTCTTCTAATGAATCTACTGGACCATCACTACCAGGTATAACTGGAATTTGTGCTAGCTGCGCTTGTGTTCTTGCTTTCACTTTATCTCCAAACATATCTAAATGCTTACTTTTCGGACCGATAAAGATAATTCCTTCTTCTTCGCAACGTTTCGCGAATTGAATATTTTCTGACAAGAAACCATATCCAGGGTGGATTGCATCTACATGATTACTTTTTGCAATCTCAATAATGCCTTCAATATCTAGATAAGCATCAATTGGTTTTTTTCCTTCCCCAACTAAATAGGACTCATCGGCTTTATAGCGATGATAAGAACCACTATCCTCTTTCGAATAGATTGCAACTGTTTTTAATCCAAGTTCCGAACAAGCTCGAAACACACGAATTGCAACCTCTCCACGGTTAGCTACCAATACTTTTTGAATACGTTGCAGCTTTGTCATGATTTTCCCCCTCTACTTTCCTACCACTCTAGAGATAAAATATATACACACCTTAAAAAGCGTGAAGTTCTTCACTTTCCACATTATATTATACTTAGAAAGCTTCACTTTATTTTTATCCATCATACCTTATTTTTTAACAAATGATAAGTTTTCTGTGCAATTTGTTTCACAAAAATAGTATAGCATACCTCTTCCTTTTCTAACAACTTAATTGTATATCACATTTAAACAAATGTGATATATCTTTTAACTGAAAGAGAAATTAATACATCATATTTAAAACTACTTGAAAATAAAAAACACATCCTGCTCTAAAGCACGATGTGTTTTTTATTTTACAACTACAAGATGTGGTCCATTTTGTTCTCTTTCTTTTATTACCTCATTCTGCTGTTTTTCTTCTCGTTTTACATGACTAGCAATATTAAGTAGTATTCCCATCGCAAGTAGATTAGCTAATAAAGAACTACCACCGTAGCTGACAAACGGTAATGGTACTCCTGTAAGTGGTATTACTCCAGACATACCACCAACATTAATAAACGTTTGAACTCCAAACAAGCTTGCAATTCCGATAGCTATTAAACTTCCAAATGGATCAGTACATTTTTGTGCAACTCTAAATGACCGAATAATAATAAGTAATAAACAGATTAAAATGATAGCTACACCTATAAAACCAAGTTCTTCAGATATAATTGCCATTATAAAATCCGTTTGCGGTTCTGGTAAATAACCATATTTTTGTACACTATTCCCTAATCCTCTACCATTAAGCCCTCCAGAAGCGATTCCAATAAATGAATTCACTAATTGAAACCCATCCTTTTGAGGATCATTAAACGGATCAAGGAAAACAGAAAAACGCGCCTTTTGATATGGATTTAATGCATAATTACCAAGAAGATATAGTGCCGGAATCCATACTATAGAAGTTAAAGCAATTCGTTTAATCCATAAGTTAACCTGTACTCCCGAACAAAGAAACATAATTCCTACTGTTCCTGCAATTAACAAATCAGTACCTAAATCATTTTGCTTTAATATTAAAAACATGATTATACCAACACCAATAAGTACTGGACCTGACCCTTTGGAAACAGGTGTATTCGTTTCTTGTCTTTTGGCAAAGAAATGAGCTAAGACAAGAATAACTGTTATCTTAACAAATTCTGCAGGCTGTATTCCAAATATCCAGCCGTTTGCACCGTTTACTTTCTTAGTGAAAAAGGCAGCTGCAGCTAATAAGGCAACACTAGCACCGTAACTCCCCAACAAAAAAATTCGTTTTCTCCAAACTTTATATGGGATAGTAGCAATAATTATTAATACTATTGTCCCAACAACTAAAGTAATTAATTGTCTTTTAAAAAAGAAATTTGCTGGTTTATCAAATCTCGAAATCGCAACAATGGAACTAGAACTATATACCATTATTACTCCCAGCACACATAAGATAACAAGAGGAAGTAACAATGAATAATCCATTGATTTCCATACTTTTTTCATTTCATTTCCTCTTTCTGTTTCAATTTAATTATTGTTGTATTCCATATGTACATTGATTCTTCCTGCTTTATTATACAAATAAAAAGCCCAAACTAATTTAGTTTGAGCCCCCTTATTTGAACCCGTTATTGTTGTTTGTTTGTAAACGCTTCATGAAGTGCAGATAACTCACGTTCGAGCTCACCTAACATTGCTTTCCCTTGTTCTTCTGCAATAAGACCAAGGCGAACTGCAAAATCGACCTCGCGGGATAGTCCAAACATTTGTGTGTCTAACACTTCTTCATATAATGGACATTGCGGCATTGTAAGATGGTCCATTTGCACCTTAATAAGTCTTAAAATCTTCTCTGCATCCGCTTGTAGAAGGGCTAGTGCCTTTTCCTGATGATTTGCTACTGTCTCAGACGCCAAATTGATTCCCTCCGTTTCCGTCCTACTCTCCTCTATCCTATCTATTAATATTAGCGATAGTTTTAATAAATTGCAATAGAAACATTTTTTGTGACAACAGTGTCTAATGCTATTATACTGAAAAGTGGGAGTATAACACAAATGGGGGAACAACAATGAGCGAAATTTTATTTATTAACGGAAAAGTACGTTTTCCAATCACTATTGATCCAACTGTTTGGATCTTTGATGATCGAAAAGTAGATTTGACAACTTACTTTGATGAAACTAGAGAAAACACGTCTGAACTAGAAACTTATTTAAAAAACACTTCAGAACATTGGGATCGTGAAATTCGTGATGGTGCTGCCTTCCCGCCGATACAACAAAGTGTAAAGAAATATAAAAAAGAACAACTAATTACTGGAACATTTGGTATACCATTTCATCCATTCCTTGCTAACGCTGAAATTTTAGAGGACGCTACGCAAGTTGAAATTGAAACTGTAGATCATACAATGACAATTCCATTAGAAACTGTCAAAAATGCTATACTAGGTTTTTCAAAAGAAGGAAAGCCATTAAAAGAAGACGGACCTGTTCATCTCTATTTCAATGATGGATCTAATCGACAAAATCCAATCCGGAACATCCGTAAATTTACAATTATTTAAAGAAAAGGAGTGAGCTTAAGCTCACTCCTTTTTACAATAAATCTGCTGCTAGTTGAGCTAGATTAGATCGCTCCCCTTTAACAAACTTCACATGACCACTAATGCGCTGTTCTTTAAACTTCTCTACAACATACGTTAAGCCATTATTATATTCATCTAAATATGGGTGATCAATTTGCTGAGGATCTCCCATCAATACAATCTTACTCTTTTCCCCTACCCTAGTTAGTATCGTTTTCACTTCATGCTTTGTTAAATTTTGTGCTTCGTCAATGATAATGAACTGATCTGGAATACTTCTCCCGCGTATATAAGTAAGGGCTTCTACTTCAATCGAACCCATTCCAGCTAAAATAGCATCTAACTCTCCTGGCTTTTTCGTATTAAATAAATACTCTAGGTTATCAAAAATTGGTTGCATCCATGGTCTTAACTTTTCTTCTTTTTCTCCTGGTAAATAACCGATATCTTTTCCGACTGGGACAATTGGTCTTGCAACGAGTAATTTTTTATATAACCCTAAGTCTTCTGTTTGCATAAGTCCCGAAGCTAACGCAAGTAACGTTTTTCCTGTGCCGGCTTTCCCCGTTAATGTTACGAGCGAAATATCTTCACGAAGCAACAATTCTAATCCCATAATTTGCTGCACGTTTCGTGGTCGTATCCCCCACACTTGTTCATTGTGAAAAATAAGTTTCTTTACCTTCTTACCTAAGTGATCCACAATGCCAAGCGCAGAACTAGAGCCCCCTAATGCATCTTTCATTACTACAAATTGATTTGGGTAAAAAGGGTGATTCGCAATTTCAGATAGAGGCAATTCACCTTTCTCATAAAAATAATCCAATTGTTCTTTTGATATATATCCTTCTAAAAAGCCAGAATATATATTTTCTACTTCAATTACGCGATCACTTAAATAATCTTCAGCCTTCAAACCAATTGCATCAGCTTTTACCCTTACGAGTACATCTTTACTTACTAAAATAACAGACTTCCCGTCCTCTTTTTCCTGTTCTTCTAAAGATAGATTTTTTGCTACAGCTAAAATTCGATTATCATTTGTTTTTTCTACAAAAATATCTTGTAGTTGCACAAATGAACGATGGTTTAATTCAATACGAAATGTTCCGCCATTTTCTAGCGGGATACTTTCATGCAGCTTTCCTATTTCACGAAATTTATCTATTAACTTAGATACATAACGAGCATTTCGTCCTACTTCATCCATATAACGTTTTTTCGAATCAACCTCTTCTAATACAACTGCTGGAATCACTACTTCATTGGTTTCAAATGAAAAAATAGATAAAGGATCCTGCAAAAGTACATTCGTATCTAACACATAAATTTTATCCAACCTGTTACCCCCTGACTCCACTTTTAAATTTGTAGAACAAGGGTTTCATCCATAAAATATGGACGAACCATTGTTATAATTATATGTACCGTGTAAACGAGGTAGAATCGAAAATCATAGTCATTAAACCTTTTATTTATTCTTTATTCATTTCTATTCAATATATTACTTTTTATTATAATTATTAACGTTAAATCACAATAACCGATTACAAAAGTGAATAAACGAATTTCTTATTTAGCACATTTATAATTCTCTTATTCCTACTAGTACTTCGTTATCCAGCTTTTTGGCCGCCCGAAGATCGTATGTTTTTTCATATGTTGGTTCAATTGCAAGTTTCGCTCCATAAAACATAACATCACGTACTTCTTGCACATTAACTTCTATTACAGTTAATTTCAAAGAAATACCTTCCATTCTATCTGTCAAAATTTCACCTGCACCCCTTATAGAAAATACGGATTCATTCGCCATTATAGTCAATACTACACCTGTATTATGCCTTATATTTTCCACAATACGTGAACGTTGATCTACTGCAAATCGAATACTAGTTTTGCTCACTGCATACACCCAAGAAATAGCACTTACGTTAGGAACTTGTTTTTCGAAATCTGTCGTTGCTATCATCACAATACACTCTTTACGCAACGTTTGTACTAAACCCTCTGTTAAAGTAGGCTCTACTACATTCGCCATATTTTCACCTCCAAACATACTTGGTATATCCTTATCATAACTTATTTTTTGAATTGCGAAAATATTATTTTTTCCCACTATTATTCAAAAACATTATACTTCCATGATATACTTATACTGATAGAATTCGTATTGAGGTGACGAAATGAGAGTCAAATGTATGATTTGTGATAAAAAAGATATGTTAGATGATGAAAATCCTATGGCAAAAAAACTGCGTAATCGCCCTATTCATACATATATGTGCATGGAATGTTCGGAACGAATTGCAGAGCGTACAATGGAACGTCATGCAAGTGGTAATTTCCGATTATATCGTGATAAAAAAGTCGAAGACGATTGGTAAAATGTAAATAAGTCCTTACTCATATAGATAAGGACTTATTTATATTTTTCAGGCTCACGATTCATTTGATCCAAGAAACAATCAATAGCTTCTAATGGAAACCTTGCAGATTTCCTTTCCCCTTTCATTTCATATGTAATTAAATACATTTCCTCGTTCTTTTTAACTTCCACATTTTTTAATTTATGTTCTTCATATATCATATTTTGAAATAACAAATACGTTTCTTTTGCAGCACTATCATCCGGACGTGATTCCGCAACTGTTTTAATTGTTAACCAATTATATAGTGCATCTTGTACTGAACGCATAAAACTTCGCCCCCTCACCCTGCTTTTTGTTGTTTCGCTTGACGCAAACGCAATCTATAAATTCCAAGTACAATTGCCGCTACAACAAGTCCTTCTCCAACAGGTAAAAATACAGCAAAAAAGGTTAATACTGTACATCCAATTGCTAATGATATGTATATTACTATATTTTTTAGTACAGACAACTTTCTAGCAAATCCTAAATTATAGACGAGAGCACTTAATATAATAATCGTCCCATAAAGTAACCACATTCCTAACTCTGGATTTTCATCAACTTTACATAATTTCGCAAAAAAAGACATTCTTTCTAACACTATTTATCCCCCCTTCTCATAAAAAACAAAATTTCTTTATGTACTTAATACAAGAGTAACCTGCGAAAAAAATACTGTCCACTAAAAAGAGTAAATATTCTAAAAAATAAACATAAAAAAACAGCTACCTTAAAGGTAGCTGTTTTATTTTTTATGCTTCTACAGATTTCTTTTTCTTAGCAGCTCTTTCACGTTCGCTCTTATCAAGAATCTTTTTACGTAAACGAATTGATTCTGGAGTTACTTCACAGAACTCGTCATCGTTTAAGTACTCTAATGACTCTTCTAGAGTCATTAAGCGTGGTTTTTTCATTGTTGAAGTTTGATCTTTCGTTGCAGAACGAATGTTAGTTTGTTGTTTCATTTTCACAACGTTAACTGTTAAGTCGTTCTCACGAGTATGTTCTCCTACGATCATACCAGCATATACTTCTGTACCTGGTTCAACGAAGATTACACCACGGTCTTCAACTTGCATAATACCGTATTGTGATGCTTTTCCTGTTTCAAGTGAAACTAGAACACCTTGGCGACGTCCACCCACTTGTCCAGCATGTACTGGTTGGTAGCAATCGAATGTATGGTTTAAAATACCGTAACCACGAGTTAATGTTAGGAATTCTGTTGTGTAACCAATTAAACCACGTGCCGGAACCATGAAAGTAAGGCGAACTTGACCGTTTCCGTTATTCACCATATCTAACATTTCACCTTTACGTGCACCCATTGATTCCATAATAGAACCAGTGTATTCTTCAGGAACATCGATTTGTACGCGCTCTACAGGTTCACATCTTACGCCATCGATATCTTTAATAATTACTTCAGGCTTAGATACTTGTAGTTCATAACCTTCACGACGCATGTTTTCAATTAAGATAGATAAATGCAATTCCCCGCGTCCAGATACGATCCATGCATCAGGAGAATCTGTATTATCTACACGTAAACTTACATCTGTTTCTAATTGTGAACGAAGACGCTCTTCAATTTTACGAGATGTAATAAATTTACCTTCACGACCTGCAAATGGGCTGTTATTTACAAGGAATGTCATTTGTAGCGTTGGCTCATCAATACGTAATAATGGTAAAGCCTCTTCATGCTCAACCGGACATACCGTTTCACCTACGTTGATGTCTTCCATACCTGAAACAGCTACTAAATCTCCAGCTTTTGCTTCTTCAATTTCTTGACGTTTTAATCCAATGTAACCGAATAATTTCGTTACGCGGAATTGTTTTACACTTCCGTCAACTTTCATTAAAGCAACTTGTTGTCCAACCTTCATTGTACCGCGGAATACGCGTCCAACTCCAATACGTCCAACGTAGTCGTTGTAATCAAGAAGTGCTACTTGGAATTGAAGTGGCTCTTCGCTGTTATCAACTGGTGCTGGAATATGTTCGATAATTGTATCGAATAATGATTTCATATTCTCTTCTTGATTTGCCGGATTTGAATCCAAGCTTGCTGTTCCGTTCATTGCTGATGCAAATACAACTGGGAACTCTAATTGATCTTCGTTTGCACCAAGTTCGATGAATAAGTCAACTACTTCATCAACTACTTCATCAGGGCGAGCGAAGTCACGGTCAATTTTGTTTACAACAACGATTGGAGTTAAGTTTTGCTCAAGAGCTTTCTTTAAAACAAATCGTGTTTGTGGCATACAACCTTCATATGCATCAACAACAAGTAGAACACCATCAACCATTTTCATGATACGTTCTACTTCTCCACCGAAGTCAGCGTGACCTGGTGTATCTAAAATGTTAATTCTTTTATCTTCATAGTGAATCGCTGTATTCTTCGCTAAAATTGTAATACCGCGTTCTCTTTCTAGATCATTTGAATCCATTGCGCGTTCTTCAATATGTTCATTCGCACGGAATGTCCCCGCTTGACGTAATAACTGGTCAACAAGTGTTGTTTTACCATGGTCAACGTGGGCAATAATTGCTATATTACGTAAATCTTGTCGTTTTTTCAACATGTCCAACTCCTAATGTCTTTTTAATCCTTCTCTATTATAAGAGCGAAGGGGATACAATAGCAATTAAAATAAAAGCAAGAATGAAAATATAGTTGTATTCTTACTTTTGTGAAAGTAAAATGAGATTGGAGGGTGAAGAAATGGAACACATTCAATATCGCTTTTTATTAACCGCAATTATCGGTGTTATTTTCTTAATCGGTATCGGCATTATGATTGCTGAAAATAGTCCAATCGGTATTATTATTTGCATTATCGGTACATTTGTTGCAGTTGGATACGGTTTTGTAACAAAAAGAAAAATGCGCAAATCACAATAACGCTAAAAAGTAAGAAGCTTATACATAGCCTCTTACTTTTTTTGTGGCTCTGATATAAAAGATAACACTTCTTCATACACTCCTGGTTTTGCAACTAGCACACTGCTCTTCTCTATGATAGAAAGTGGCGCTCCAGAGAATGTCGTTACCTTCCCTCCAACTTCTTCTACAATTATCTGTCCTCCGCCAAAGTCCCATGGTGATAATCTCGGCGTTACATATGCATCTATTCTTCCAGTTGCAACGTACACCATCTCTAACGCTGCACAGCCATACGATCTCGTGCCCCTTGCTTTCTTAACAAGTGCCATCATACTTTCCATATTAAGCAATGGATTATCTGTAAGCCATACCGCATTTAAAGCTACAATACCTTGCTCTACAGTTCCTTTTTCCAATGGAGGAATTGATATATCATTACAAAAAGCTCCAGATCCCTTGACTGCATGATATAGTTCATCATGTACTGGATCATAAATAAGTCCAATCTTTCCGATACCGTTCTTATAAATCCCAATTGAAATTGCAAAATTTCTTTTTTGATGAACAAAGTTCATCGTGCCGTCAATTGGATCAATTAACCAAACAACCCCGTCAGAAGACGTTATCTCGTCTCCATAACCTTCTTCTCCTAAAATATTATGATTCGGGAATGTTTCTTTAATTTTCCCAATTAAAAACTGTTCTATCTCTCGGTCCATATTTGTAACTAAGTCAGCTGCATTGGATTTTGTTTCTATAATAAGTGCTTTTTTCATGGATGCCATTAAATGCTCTCCTGCATCCCGAATCCACCGTTTGGCGTGTGCATCGATGTCTTTCCATACTTCTTGCATGTTTAAACACTCCGATCTTTACTGTTCACAGAAAAAACGAACCCTTTATAAGGTTCGCACCAACTAATTTTTTATACATATACTATTATTACGCTTCTAAACGAATCATTTCAAGTCTTAACACTTCTAACTTTTGTACACACTCTTCTTTTTTCTGTTTATCATCTTCCATCATCGCATCATATAAAGTTGCTAATTCATAATCTAGCTCCAAACGTAGCACCGGTATTCTCTTTTCGGCATCTGTTCTCTTTAACGCATTAATCACCTGTCTCATATTATTTGCCTCCTCCCAATATTCGTCTGCCCTCGGACTAGAATTAATTCAATTTTCTGATTTTTTGTTTTATACTATACTATGTTGGATAAATCATCTATGCAACAAAATTATATTTTTTTATTTAAATTTTTTTGTGCTGTTTTTTTTATGAATAGTACAAGCTATGCTAAAATAAAAGCAAAATAGGAGTTGGAGGAACAATCATGACAATACAAACATTCAAGTCAACTGATTTTGATGTCTTTACAGTTGATGGTCTCGAAGAACGAATGAGTGCAATTAAAACGAACATTCATCCTAAGCTAGAAGCTTTAGGGGAACAATTTGCAGAATACTTATCCCAACACACTGATGAGAACTTTTTTTATCATGTTGCAAAACACGCACGTCGCAAAGTCAATCCACCAAACGATACTTGGGTTACTTTTTCAACAAATAAACGAGGATATAAAATGCTACCGCATTTCCAAATCGGCTTATGGGGTACTCATGCCTTCATATACTTTGGTTTAATCTATGAGTGTCCACAAAAAGTTGAGACGGCTCATGCCTTCTTAGAACATTTAAATGATTTAAAAACAAATATTCCAAATGACTTCGTTTGGTCCATTGACCATACTAAACCAAGTGTGAAATTACATAAAACACTTGAAACGGAAGACTTACAAAAGATGATTGAACGACTAGCTACTGTAAAAAAAGCAGAATTATTAGTTGGTATTCATATATCACCAGAGGAGTTTTCAGCAATGACCAACGAACAATTCCTTGCTAAGATTGAATCTACGATGCAATCACTCCTTCCTTTATATGCACTTTGTAATCGATAGTAGAAAACGGACAATTTATATTGTCCGTTTTTAGTTGTTATCACATTATATCACTTCAGTTTTTATTTTTCAAAATATTTTTTATATTTTTACAAGCTTTTGTTCTTCGACTTCCTTTGCTCTTTGAATAGCACGATATATAGAGTATCCACTTACTTCTTGAAACTCTTTATCAATTTTCTTTTCTTCTGCTTTCGATGGAACAATCTCTTTAAAACGACGATATAAACCCATTAATTCTTCTCTTATAATTCCTTTTTCATAAGCTTTCTCAATTGCTTCATAAAACTTCACAATTATAACCATTTCCTCATTTGACCAATCATAATCTAACGGATATTGATATTCCATTTCGCACCTCATTTATCATTTCTTCTTGTTTCATTATGCTATCTTAAAGAGAATGTTTTATTCTTCATTATAGCCACTCTGCATTATACACTATTTATTCATTTTAATGGAATTGTCTTCCTCCATTCATTAGTTGAGGCTAACTATTAAACATACTCACCTTAAAAATATTTTTTTCTATACATCTATAATTATTGGTGATATAATGCTTTTGTTTTATAGAAAATAAAGTGAAGCTACCATCTCAAAACCGATTTTTTGAATGGCAGAAAAACAAGCCTCATTCTAAAAAAAAGGACTTACCTTTTTTAGAGCAGGATTATATAAAACAAATTAAATATTATGAAGAAGAAGGGGTGTATAGATTGTCCCAATACGAAACACCATTGTTTACCGCTTTAGTTGAGCACAGTAAGCGAAATCCAATTCAATTCCATATTCCTGGTCATAAAAAAGGACAAGGCATGGATCCTACATTTCGCGAATTTATTGGGCATAATGCATTAGCAATTGATTTAATTAATATTGCGCCACTCGATGATTTACATCATCCAAAAGGTATGATTAAAGAAGCACAGGATTTAGCAGCCGCTGCATTCGGTGCAGATCATACTTTCTTTTCTATTCAAGGTACAAGTGGCGCTATTATGACAATGGTGATGAGCGTTTGCGGTCCTGGTGACAAAATCCTAGTACCACGAAACGTGCATAAATCAGTAATGTCAGCTATTATTTTCTCAGGTGCAAAACCGATTTTCATGCATCCTGAAATCGATCCGAAACTCGGTATTTCTCATGGAATCACAATTCAATCTGTCAAAAAAGCACTTGAAGAGCACTCAGATGCAAAGGGCTTACTTGTTATTAATCCAACGTACTTTGGATTTGCTGCAGACTTAGAACAGATTGTACAATTAGCACATTCTTATGACATCCCTGTACTAGTCGACGAGGCTCATGGTGTTCATATTCATTTTCACGATGAATTGCCGATGTCAGCGATGCAAGCTGGTGCAGACATGGCAGCAACAAGTGTTCACAAATTAGGAGGCTCTTTAACTCAAAGTTCTATTCTTAATGTGAAAGAAGGCTTGGTGAATGTAAAACATGTCCAATCTATTATTAGCATGCTTACAACTACATCAACTTCTTACATCTTGTTAGCATCACTTGATGTTGCGAGAAAACGTCTTGCTACAGAAGGAACAGCACTCATAGAACAAACAATACAATTAGCTGAACATGTTCGTGATGCTATAAATTCTATTGAGCATCTTTACTGTCCTGGAAAAGAAATGTTAGGTACAGATGCTACCTTTAACTATGATCCTACAAAGATAATTGTATCTGTAAAAGATTTAGGTATTACCGGCCACCAAGCTGAAGTATGGCTTAGAGAGCAATATAACATTGAAGTAGAACTCTCAGATCTATACAACATACTATGTCTTATCACTTTAGGCGACACAGAAAGTGATACAAATACACTTATTGCAGCATTACAAGATTTAGCAGCAACATTTAGAAATAGGGCAGATAAAGGTGTTCAAGTACAAGTAGAGATTCCAGAAATTCCAGTGCTAGCACTTTCTCCTCGAGATGCTTTTTATTCGGAAACAGAAGTCATTCCATTTGAAAATGCAGCGGGTCGTATTATAGCTGATTTTGTTATGGTTTATCCGCCAGGGATTCCAATCTTTACTCCGGGGGAAATTATTACACAAGAAAACTTAGAGTATATTCGTAAAAACTTAGAAGCAGGTTTACCTGTACAAGGTCCTGAAGATATGACATTACAAACATTACGTGTTATTAAAGAGTACAAGCCTATCAGTTGATAGGTTTTTTTTTCACCTTTTTTCCTTTTCTTCATACGATACTAAAGAATGTAACGTATAGGTGGGGATACTATTATGATTGTAATAGGCCGTTCTATTGTACATCCTTATATTACAAATGAATATGAGCCATTTGCAGCAGAGAAACAACAAATTTTATCAATAATGGCAGGAAATCAAGAAGTTTATTCCTTCCGAACAGCTGATGAACTCAGCTTTGATCTCAATTTACGAGTTAATATTATTATCTCTGCACTAGAACTTTTTCAAAGTGGATTTCAGTTTCGCACATTTCAACAATCCTTTTGCAACCCCCAGTATTGGAAAAGAACATCCCTTGGAGGATTCGAGCTTCTTCCAAACATACCACCTTCTATTGCCATACAAGATATTTTCAAAAACGGAAAACTATATGGAACTGAATGCGCAACCGCTATGATCATTATTTTTTATAAAGCTTTATTATCATTGTATGAGGAAGAAACTTTCAATCGTCTATTTGCAAACCTTTTACTTTATACATGGGACTACGATCAAGATCTAAGACTCATAACAAAAAACGGTGGCGATCTTGTTCCAGGTGACCTCGTTTACTTTAAAAATCCACAAGTGAATCCAGCTACGATTGAGTGGCAAGGAGAAAACACAATCTATTTAGGAAATTTCTTTTTTTACGGACATGGCGTAGGTGTAAAAACAAAAGAAGAAATTATTTATTCATTAAATGAACGACGAGTCCCTTACGCTTTTATTTCAGCTTTCTTGACCGATACTATTACCCGTATAGATAGCCGTATAATGAGCCAATACGCTTCTTCTAGTACACCACAGACATCCATAAGCTTTATTCCAATTAGAGATGATGCAATCGTTGCAACAGTTGGCCATACAACTACAATTTATTAAAAAAGCGCCTACACATGTAGGCGCTTTTTCTTATTATTAAGCTTTTGTATGTTCTTTATGGTCACATTCGCAATGAGATCCACATTTCCCGTATAGTACTGTTGATTTTTCATCTTCAAAATGTCCAATTGTTCCTTCACATACTTGGCATACGATTGTTCCCATTTTCATTTCCCCCTGAGTTTTAATAGTAATCTATTTATCTATCATTAAGCTTTCGCATTATCTTTTCTAGCACAGTCACAATTTGTTCCACATTTTCCGTAAAGTACTGTCGTTTTCTCATCTTCAAAATGTCCGATTGTTCCTTCACATACTTGGCATACGATTGTTCCCATTTTTCATTTCCCCCTAAGTTTATGGTCCTAAAAACTTTTAGCTGTCCATTTCCTATCAATTATTGGGCTTTTGTATGCTCTGTGTGATCACATCCGCAAGATCCACATTTCCCGTAAAGTACCGTTACTTTCTCATCTTCGAAGTGTGCAATTGTACCTTCACAATCTTGACATACGATTGTTCCCATTTTTCATTTCCCCCTAAGTTTATAATCCCAAAAACTTTTTTGTAACCGCTTAACTTTCTGTCTTTATTTTAATATGTTATACTTTTTACGTCAATAGGTTTTTAGTATAACACATTAAATATTTTAAATTTTAATTAGTATGCGATATTCAAATAAAAAACAGCCATATTTATAAGTACGACTGTTTCACATTAATTATTCTTCATATTCCGCATGTAAAGAAGTTGACGGAACTAGAAATTTGAAAAACTGAGCTAACTCCTTCGCTTCCTCTTCTGATCCTAATTTAAAAATCTCCTGTATATATTGAACATTCTCTACATCATCTCTTCCGAGTAAAGTAGACCTTCCTGTTTGCATACAAACAATGAGCGGTTTTCCAAAAAACATATTTGTATAAATAACACCAAAATCATAACGTGTATCATGTGTCATAAACCCTAAAAATCGTACCTTCACACTTTCATGCTCATCATACAATTTTTCAAACATTGGTTTCCACCTTTCTACATCACGTTTCATTAATAGTATATTAAACAAAACATGTAATACTCCTTTTAATTGTCAAAAAATTCAGTAGGATGTAGAATGATAGTATTCTACTAAGTTAGGGGGAACTTATATGCAACACGCCTTTATTACGCTTGTACCAAAATCCAAACAACAATCTGTTTCAATAGATGATATAAAACAACTTTTTCATTATTATAAAACAGTTACTTCTAAAACTGGTGCCCAAATTAATTACACGTATACAAATACCGCTTTTCCTTATGAAATTTTAGATACATCTACAACAACATTAAAACTTCAATCCAATCACGACCGGTATGACTCAATTTATATTGGTGTTGGTATAGAAAATGAACAATTTTTCATCCAAGTTTCTTTACCACCTAATGCAACATATGGTGACAAAGGGAAAGCAAATGAATTTTGCCGTTTTTTAGCGAAGAAATTAGAAGGAGAGTTACAATTATTTAATGGAAGAACAATGTATTTTTATAAACGTTAATTTAAAAAATAAATAATACGATTAAAAATAGTATACAATTCGAACATGTAAGAAATAACGCTTGCTTTCTTACGTGTAATACAAAATACGCTATTACATAGGCTAAATACAGGAATACGAAAAAAAGAATAACTTTATAATGAAACTTATCACCATTCGATAATGTTAATACAGTGGAAAAGCCACTCCATAGTAGTAAATGATAAAATATAACATGTAATATTTTCATGGAACCTTCTCCTTTGACATGCTCTATTTTATTAATATATGGGGTTAAGTTTGAATCAATTACATATTATAGGATGATATATATTACCTTTGAAGTAAGTTACGCCTAAATCATTTGTGAAAGTATTATATATTCATTCGACAAGTACGTTTAAAGACCTTGCAAGTCATTTGATGAAAATAAAAATAGCCCCTCTCTTACAATAAGAGAGGGGCTATTTACATTACTTAAATTATTTTACAATGTGAATTGGCATTCCAAGAGCAACTTCAGCTGCTTCCATTGTGATTTCACCTAATGTTGGGTGAGCATGGATTGTTTGAGCGATATCTTCAGCTGTCATTCCAGCTTCGATAGCTAAACCAATCTCAGAGATAATATCAGAAGCACCTGCACCTGCAACTTGAGCACCTACAAGAAGACCATCTTCTTTACGTGTTACAAGTTGTAGGAAACCGTCAGTGCTGTTTAATGATAATGCACGACCGTTAGCAGCGAATGGGAACTTAGATACAGTTACAGTCATTCCAGCTTCTTCAGCTTGTTTTTTAGTGTAACCAACAGATGCTAATTCTGGATCAGTGAAGCATACTGCAGGAATTCCGATGTAATCGATAGCTGATGCATGGCCACTAATTGCTTCTACAGCTACTTTACCTTCGTAAGAAGCTTTGTGAGCTAATGGTGGTCCAGGAACGATATCACCGATTGCATAGATGTTTGGTACATTTGTACGACATTGCTCATCGATTTCGATGATGCCGCGGTCAGTCATTTTAACTCCAACTTGCTCAAGACCGATTTCTTGAGTGTTTGGACGACGACCTACAGTTACTAATACGTAATCTGCTTCTACAGTTTGGATTTCACCTTTAACTTCAAAGCTAACTTTTACGCCAGTTTCTGTTTCTTCAACGCCTTTAGCCATAGCTTTTGTATGGATATTTACGTTACCTTTTTTCTGTAGAGCACGTTTAACAACAGAGCTCATAGCTTTTTCGAAACCAGCTAAGATTTCGTCGCCAGCTTCTACTACAGTAACTTCTGTACCGAAGTTAGCATATGCAGTACCTAATTCCATACCGATGTAACCGCCGCCGATTACAACAAGTTTTTTAGGAATTTCAGGTAAGCTTAAAGCACCTGTAGAGTTGATAACACGTTTAGAGTATTTGAATCCTGGAATTTCGATTGGTGTAGAACCAGTTGCAAGAACAGCATTTTTAAACGTATAAGTTTGAGCTGCATCTTCAGTCATAACGCGTAATGTATTAGCATCTACGAAGTAAGCTTCACCGCGAATGATTTCAACTTTGTTACCTTTAAGAAGGCCTTCAACACCGCCAGTTAATTTCTTAACTACGCCGTTTTTCCATTCTTGAACTTTTGTAAAGTCAACTTTTACGTTCTCTGCAGTGATACCCATGTCATCAGAATGCATTGCATTCTCATAACGATGACCTGCATTGATTAACGCTTTTGAAGGAATACATCCAACGTTTAAGCATACGCCACCAAGGTTAGCTTTTTCAATGATTGCTACCTTTTGACCTAATTGTGCTGCACGAATTGCCGCAACGTATCCACCAGGACCTGCACCAACAACGACTGTATCTAATTCAATTGGGAAATCTCCTACTACCATTGTTATTACGCCTCCATTACTAATAATTGTGGGTCATTCAATAGACGTTTAATTTGGTTTAACGCTTTTTGAGCAGTTGCGCCGTCAATTAAACGATGGTCAAAGCTTAGAGATAATGCTAATACTGGAGCTGCAACGATCTCACCATTTTTCACAACTGGTTTTTCAGCGATACGGCCGATACCAAGGATTGCTACTTCTGGGTGATTGATAACTGGAGTGAACCATTGTCCACCTGCAGAACCAATGTTTGTAATTGTGCAAGAAGCACCTTTCATTTCAGTTGGAGCTAGACGACCTTCACGTGCTTTACCAGCAAGATCATTGATCTCGTTAGAAATAGTGAAGATAGACTTGCGATCTGTATCTTTAACAACTGGTACTAATAGACCTTTGTCTGTATCAGCTGCGATACCGATGTTGAAGTAATGTTTATGAACTACTTCTTGAGATGCATCGTCTAAAGAAGTGTTTAACATTGGGTATTCACGTAATGCAGATGTTAAAGCTTTAACAACGTATGGAAGGTAAGTTAATTTAATACCTTTGTCAGCTGCTACTGCTTTGAACTTCTTACGGTGAGCAACAAGCTCAGTTACATCAACTTCATCCATTAATGTTACGTGAGGAGCTGTATGCTTAGAGTTAACCATTGCTTTCGCAATCGCTTTACGGATACCACTCATTTTCTCACGAGTTTCTGGATATTCACCAGCTGGAATTGGTTGTGCTTTTGGTGCTTCTTCTTTCGCTGCTGCTGGAGTAGCTTCTACTGCTGCTGGAGCCTCAGTTGCTGCTACAGTTTGTCCACCATTTGCAAATGCATCGATGTCAGCTTTTACGATACGGCCGTTCTTACCAGTACCAGCTACTTTATGAATGTCTACACCTTTTTCACGAGCGTATTTACGAACAGATGGCATAGCGATTACGCGCTCATTTACTACTTCTGCAGTTGCTGCTGGAGTAGCTTCCGCTGCTGGAGCTTCTACTGCTGCTTCTTCAGCTTTTGGAGCTTCATCATGATCGTCACCTTTAAATTTAAGGTTTTCGTATCCAGGAGCATCAAATTTAATTAATGTATCTCCTACGATTGCAACTGTTCCTTCTTCTACAAGTACTTCAAGTACTTTACCTTTAACAGGAGAAGGGATTTCTACTACTGCTTTATCATTTTGCACTTCAAGAAGTACATCGTCTTCATTTACTTCATCGCCTGGTTTAATAAACCATTTTACGATTTCACCTTCGTGGATACCTTCACCGATATCTGGTAGTTTAAATTCAAATGCCACGGAATTCAGCCCCCTGATTCATTTCATTATTATGGAATATGTACAAAAGAAACCAGCATGTGCTGATTTCTTTTGCACATGAAAAACTAAAAATTAGAAGTTCATTACTTTGTTTACAGCTTCAACAATATCCTTGTGGTTTGGTAACCATACGCTCTCTGCTTGAGAGAATGGGAATACTGTATCAGCAGCTGCAACACGTACAACTGGAGCTTCTAAGTTTAAGATTGCACGGTCGTTAATTTCCGCTACAACGTTAGCTGCAATACCAGCTTGTTTTTGAGCTTCTTGAACTACAACTACGCGACCTGTTTTTTCAACAGAAGCGATGATTGTTTCGATATCTAATGGTTGAACTGTACGTAAGTCAACAACCTCTAAAGAGATACCTTCTTTTTCAAGTTCTTCAGCAGCTTTTAATGCAGCGTGAACCATAGCACCGTAAGCGATAACAGATACATCTGTACCTTCACGTTTGATATCAGCTTTACCTAAATCAATTGTGTATTCGCCTTCTGGTACATCTTGACGGAATGAACGGTACAATTTCATATGCTCTAAGTAGATAACTGGATCGTTGTCACGAATCGCAGAGATTAAAAGACCTTTAGCATCGTATGGAGTAGATGGAATAACAACTTTTAGACCAGGTTGTTGAGCCACTAATCCTTCTAAGCTATCAGCATGTAGTTCAGGAGTATGAACACCACCACCGAATGGAGAACGAACTGTTACTGGAGCAGTCCAACGTCCACCAGAACGGTAACGCATACGAGCCAATTGACCAGAAATTGAATCCATTACTTCAAAAACGAAACCGAAGAATTGGATTTCTGGAACTGGACGGAATCCTTCAAGTGCAAGACCAACTGCAAGTCCACCAATACCAGACTCTGCAAGTGGAGTATCCATTACACGATCTTCACCAAATTCAGCTTGTAAACCTTCAGTAGCACGGAATACACCACCGTTTACACCAACGTCTTCACCAAATACAAGTACGTTAGGATCATTTTTCATTTCAACGCGTAAAGCATCAGTGATTGCTTGAATCATTGTCATTTGAGCCATGGCTTACTTCGACTCCTTTTCTTTGTAAATTTCATATTGTTCAGCTAAGTTGTAAGGCATTTTTTCGTACATGATTTCCATTAAATCAGTTACTTTTTGTTTTGGAGCTTGGTCAGCCTTAGCAATTGCTTGTTTGATATCTTCTTTTGCTTCTTCGATTACTGTCTCTTCAACTTCTTGAGACCATAGGCCTTTAGCTTCTAAGAACTTACGGAAGCGTACGATTGGGTCTTTTTGTTCCCATTCGTTTTCGATATCTTTTGTACGGTAACGAGTTGGGTCATCACCAGCCATTGTATGTGGACCGTAACGGAATGTTAAAGTCTCGATTAAAGTAGGGCCTTCGCCATTTACTGCGCGCTCACGAGCGAAAGCAGTTGCTGCGTATACAGCTAATGGATCCATACCGTCTACTTGAATTCCGTAAATACCTGCTGCTACTGCTTTTTGTGCTACAGTTTTAGCTGCAGATTGCTTTTCTACTGGAGTAGAAATTGCATAACGGTTGTTTTGAACAACGAAGATTGCTGGAGCTTTGAATGCACCTGCAAAGTTCATACCTTCGTAGAAGTCACCTTGTGAAGCACCACCGTCACCAGTGTAAGTAATTGCAACAGATTTTTTACCACGTAGTTTCATACCTAACGCAACACCAGCAGTTTGGATGATTTGCGCACCGATAATGATTTGTGGAGCTAATGCATTTACATTCTCAGGCATTTGGTTACCCATGAAGTGTCCACGAGAGAATAAGAATGCTTGGTATAATGGTAATCCGTGCCATACTAATTGTGGTACATCACGGTATCCTGGTAAGATGAAGTCTTCTGCTTCAAGTGCGAAATGACTCGCTAATTGAGAAGCTTCTTGTCCAGCTGTAGGTGCGTAGAAACCTAAACGTCCTTGACGGTTTAAAGAAATAGAACGTTGATCTAATACGCGTGTATACACCATACGACGCATTAATTCTTTTAATTGATCATCAGATAATTCAGGCATAGCTGCTTCATTCACAACTTCACCGTTTTCATTTAAAATTTGTAATGTTTCAAATTGAGCTGCGATAGCTTTCATTTGCTCATCAACATTAAATAGGGTCTTTTTTGTTTTAGTACCCATTCCGTTCACCTCTTCCTCTCTTGAACCATATTCTGAAACGCTTTCACTGGCTATTTTCCAGTTTAAAAAGCGCAACGATGTAAACCAACATGTTTGTCTGTCGGTTGAGAATAATTTTGTGTACCTAACAATCTGTACTAATGTTTTTTCAGAAACATATTAATACAATCTTGATCACGTTTTTTAGTTTACAACTATTCTAATTACGATGTCAATTACTTTGAATACGTTTTTTTATAAATAATATGCAGGTTTCTACTACACAAACGTGTTTTTATTTTTTACATCTGTATTAGTAAGCATTGACCTACTGTTATATTATTCCCTTTTTCACTTATTTTTTCTCTTAGAATAATATGTAAACGATTTAATTCTCTTTAGTTTTTCTCTCTTCGTAACAAAAATATACAAACTACTCTTCCTTTTTTAGGTAAATACCTATACATTTCCACCCTCTCTTCCATACATTATAGTAACCGCAGTATTAGCGGGAAATGATAAAGGAGGTCATCTCATGTACGGATACTCATATTGTTATCCAACTTGTTCATATCCTTCCTACGGTTATGGCGGTTCTTGTGGCGGGTCTGGACGCGGCTTCGCCTTAATCGTTGTGTTGTTTATTCTTTTAATTATCGTTGGTGCTGCTTGCATTCGCTAATGTAAAACGAAACAACTATGGAAAGAAAAAGACGGCTTTGCCGTCTTTTTCTTTTTATCACATACATAACTACTCTATAATAGAACGATTTCCAAAATGCCTACCCTTTCTTGCCGATGACTTTTTCCATCTCCTTTGGTAGACTAAAGAGGAAAGGAGAGATTACATATGCTTACAATGAAAGATGTTATTCGCGAAGGAGATCCTATTTTGCGCAACGTTGCAGAAGAGGTGTCATTACCGGCAAGCGAAGAAGATACAACTACCTTAAAAGAAATGATTGAATTCGTAATAAATAGCCAAGATCCTGAAATGGCTGAAAAATATAGTTTACGCCCTGGAATCGGATTAGCGGCTCCGCAAATCGGTGTTTCAAAAAAAATGATTGCAGTTCATGTAACCGATGCGGATGGTACATTATATAGCCATGCATTATTCAATCCAAAAATCATTAGCCATTCTGTTGAACGTACATATTTACAGGGTGGTGAAGGCTGTCTATCTGTAGACCGCGAAGTACCTGGTTATGTTCCTCGTTATACAAGAATTACAGTAAAAGCAACTTCTATTAACGGCGAAGAAGTAAAATTGCGTTTAAAAGGTTTACCAGCAATCGTATTCCAACACGAGATTGACCATTTAAATGGCGTTATGTTCTATGACCATATCAATAAAGAAAATCCTTTTGCCGCTCCTGATGATTCCAAACCTCTAGAGCGATAATAATAAAGAGGCGGAAGTTAATCTTCCGCCTCTTTATTATGAAATGGGTTCCATATTCACTTATAGCAATCCAGCCCACTTTAGTCCATGATATATACCGTCTTCACTAACATCCTTTGTCACATGATTTGCAAGTTTTTTCAAGTCTTCATGGCCATTTCCCATCACAATACCTGTGCCAACGGCTTCGATCATTTCTAAATCATTTAAACCATCTCCAAATGCATACACTTGATCACGATTAAAACCTAACTTTTCAATGTATTTCTCAATTCCTTTTGCCTTAGAACCACCATTCGGAATGATATCCATTGAATATGCATGCCAACGAATAAAATGAAAATCTGGATAATGATTAATAAACTTTTCCTCTTCATTTACTTCACAAAAAAGTAGTGTTTGATAAATATTACGTTCCTCATAAAAATTAGGCTCATATGGTGGATGCTCAAAGTTTAAGCTTCCAAAGCCTTCTTTCACATAATCATGATATTCCACTGATGCTCTCATATCTTGATGGTCAAGATATACAAGTGGATATCCTTCTTGTTTTGCAAACTGAGTAAACTTATGTAAAGCATCTGGATGTAACGGATTATTAAATATTATCTCATCTTCAAAGACAACGTATTGTCCATTAAAACTAACATAATTATGTATATCAAGTTCCTTACGAATATCTTCGAACATAAATGGCGCGCGCCCTGTCGCAATTGCTACATGTACACCTTTTTCTTGTAACTGTTTTACTGCATCTCGTGTAGATTGTGGAATTTTTTTATCATGATCTAATAATGTTCCATCAATATCAAAAAAGACAATTTTATCATTCATTTGTCAAAATCCTTTCTGGCACTCTATATTCCTATTTTGAATATCACTTTTCAAATTCTAAAAAAAAGTATAACATATTAAACATCTGTGAAGAAAGCGTTCCCTTTCTGACCTTATTTGTAAACTTTGCATATATATATTAGTAAAACATGTGGATACTTGTTCGGATGAATTTTCTTTTCCATTCTTCCTCATACTATACCTATAACTAACGGCTACTAATCGTTACTATAGAATAACTTTCACTGTATAGGAAAGGACAAGACTCACCATTCACTTTTGTCCTATCTCTTATATCAGAGATAGAATTTTCACTAGTAATATGCATGTTTAAAATAAGGAAAGGAAGCAATAATCATGCTGAAGAAGCTGAAGAAAAAGCTCAAGCGTTATTTAAACGGTCTAGTCCGTAAAAAGACAATCGCTTAAATTGTGCCCATTTCGGGCTTTTTCTTCATTCTCATTCGAAAAAACATGAAAATCGTGACTGTTTGCTTTATAATAAGTAACAGATAATGCAAAACATAGACAAGGAGAGGTTTTCCAAATGATTTTTAAAGTATTTTATCAAGAAAAATTAACTGAGGTTCCAGTACGTGAAAATACAAAAGTTTTATATTTAGAGGCTACGTCTGAAAAGGATGTTCGTACAAAATTAAATAAGTTCGCATATAATATCGAGTTTGTTCAGTCTGTTACTGGCGCTCATCTTGAATATGAAAAAGAAAACGCTGATTTAACATTAGCGGAAATCGTATAGCGATATGAAATTTCTAAAAAACGACCAAGTTGCTGTATTTGCTCTCGGTGGGCTTGGTGAAATCGGTAAAAATACATACGCTGTTCAATTTCAAGATGAAATTATTATAATTGATGCTGGAATTAAATTTCCAGAGGACGAACTTCTCGGAATCGATTATGTAATACCAGACTACACTTATTTTGTGCGAAACGAAGATAAAATTAAAGGGTTATTCATTACACATGGTCACGAAGATCATATCGGCGGAATCCCTTACCTATTACGTCAAGTGAACATCCCGATTTACGGCGGAAAATTAGCAATTGCACTCATCAAAAACAAATTAGAAGAACACGGCTTACTTCGTAAAGCAAAACTTTACGAAATTCAAGAAGATGACGTTATTAAATTCAAAAAAACGTCTGTATCCTTCTTCCGTACAACTCACAGTATTCCAGATTCGTACGGCGTTGTTGTGAAAACACCTCAAGGTCAAGTTGTTCATACAGGTGATTTCAAATTTGATTTCACACCAGTTGGTGAACCAGCTGATTTAACAAAAATGGCTGAAATCGGTAAAGATGGCGTGCTATGTCTATTATCTGATAGTACGAACAGTGAAGTTCCAAACTTTACTATGTCTGAACGTCGCGTTGGTGATAGCATTCAAGACATTTTCCGTAAAGTAGACGGACGGATTATATTCGCAACCTTTGCATCAAATATTCACCGCTTACAACAAGTTATTGAAGCTGCTGTTGAAAACAACCGTAAAGTAGCTGTGTTTGGTCGAAGTATGGAAGCAGCGATTGAAATCGGACAAAACCTTGGTTATATTCGTTGCCCGAAAGATACATTCATAGATGCATCTCAACTAAACCGCTTACCAGCTAATAAAGTTGTTATTTTATGTACAGGTAGTCAAGGTGAACCGATGGCAGCACTTTCACGTATTGCAAACGGTACACACCGCCAAATTCAAATTATTCCTGGAGATACAGTTGTTTTCTCTTCTTCACCAATTCCAGGAAATACAATTAGCGTAAGTCGTACAATTAACATGTTGTACCGCGCTGGCGCTGATGTAATTCACGGGAAACTTTCAAATATCCATACAAGTGGACACGGTGGACAAGAAGAACAAAAGTTAATGTTACGTCTAATTAAACCGAAGTACTTCATGCCAATTCATGGTGAATATCGTATGCAGCGTATGCACATGAACATAGCAAATGATTGTGGTATCCCTGAAGAAAATTGCTTCATTATGGATAATGGCGATGTTCTTGCTTTACGTTCTGATGAAGCTAGCGTAGCTGGAAAAATCCCATCTGGTTCGGTCTACATTGATGGAAACGGTATTGGGGATATCGGCAATATCGTATTACGAGATCGTCGTATCCTTTCTGAAGAAGGACTTGTAATTGTAGTTGTAAGCATTGATATGAAAGAATTTAAAGTTGCAGCAGGACCTGATATCATCTCACGCGGTTTCGTTTACATGCGTGAAAGCAGCGATTTAATCAATGATGCACAAACATTAATTACAACTCATTTAGAAAAAGTAATGGAGCGTAAAACAACACAATGGTCTGAAATTAAAAATGAAATTACAGACACATTAGCTCCATTCCTATATGAGAAAACGAAACGCCGCCCAATGATTTTACCAATCATTATGGAAATATAAGAAAAAGGACAATGCTATGAAGGCATTGTCCTTTTCTTTTCTCTTATCTTAAAAAGTGTTTAAATCGATCCACTTCATCGTCATGACCAATGACAATTAATATATCTCCTGCTTGAATATTCTCCGTAGCCCGAGGAGATACGATAACTTCTTTACCTCGTTTAATTGCTACAATATTCAATCCAAACTTCGCACGAATATCTAATTCAATTAAAGAGTGCCCATCAATTTTTTTATTCGCAATAATCTCTACAATACTATGCTCATCTGAAAGCTCAAGGTAGTCTAAAACATTACTTGATGCAATATTATTAGCAATCCTTTTCCCCATATCACGTTCTGGATGCACAATATGATCTGCACCTATTTTACTTAACACTTTTTCATGATAATCATTTTGAGCTTTTACAGTAATATTTTTTACACCCAACTCTTTCAAAATCAAAGTAGTTAAAATACTTGAATTTAAATTATCTCCAATAGCAACGACTACGTGATCAAAATTTCGAATACCAAGGCTTTTTAATACCATCTCATCTGTTGAATCTGCAATTACAGCATGCGAAGCTATATTTGCAAATTCATTAATTTTATCCTCATCTGAGTCGATTGCCATTACTTCCATACCTAATTGAGCTAGTTCTCGGCAAATACTTCCACCAAAGCGACCAAGTCCAATGACAGCAAATTCTTTTTCTTTCTCACCCACAGGAATTCCTCCAATAACTTCAAGTACTATTTATTTTCAGTGTAACACATTTTATATGCGTCACAAAAACTGTAATTAGCTCTTATTTTTGTTTTTGTATATAAAAATATTGTTGCAAGTAAAAAGCGATACCAACAAGTAACATAGCAAATACAAATATATTTCCAAACGAACTAAATGTTTCAAAAACGAATAATAATGTTTCTTGACCAAAAAAGGCAAATAGAAGCTGTATGAATGCAAATAACAACGCCCATATGTAATGATGTTGATGGAATAAATAATGCGTTGCACCTAAAAAAGCAATAAACGAAAAGATAAAGATCCACCAATTTTCTAAAAATAGTTGCCAACTAGAAAATTGATATCCATTTACTAATATCGCAATAAGCGCGATAACTGCCATCGTCGGCACACTCCAAAATAATGCCCGTCCTCTAAAGAAACAAGTGCCTTTAACATCTCCTTTTTCATGTGCAATATAAGTTAGTACTACTGTGCTTATATACAAAACAGAAAGAATTGTTAAAACGATAATAAGCCAAAAATGTAATTGATAATATTCATGTTCTATATTTGTCACGATTGCAGCTAACATGCATGGAATTAACATTCCCGTCCAACCATCTACTTTTCTTTCATTCCAAAAGACCGTATTACCAATCCTTATTCCTAACAACATAAAAATAATGATACCCAATACAAATAACGTAGTTTTATTCCCTACTAAACTCGTTGAGAAAGCAATTAATCCAATAAATAAAAAGAGCACAAACCCATTCATAATTTCTAGTACAGGTGATAAATATCTCTTCACCCATTTGTATGTTTCGTCATATTCATTATTATCTACTAAACGATAGGCATAAAAACTTATCCCAAAATAAACCGCCGCAATAATAACATACGCATATAAGACGAAACATAAAATCGCACTGCTAATTTGCACGTAATTCCCCACCCTTTTTTCTATGTTTCACATTGATTTTACACACTTTTCATACTAAAAGTAAACATATATAAGTTAGTCAAATAATTAATAATGAGCAGTGGCTAAAAACCCCCTGCTCATTATTAAAACAGTCCAATTAACTTTATTCTTTCATTTGTATGTAAATGTCTAAAATCAATCTATACGAGCGTTACTTACACCTCATAACAAAAAGTTTTTTGGAACCTTCAATAAAGCGGAAGTTTTATTTTCTATTCCCTTTCCACTTTACATATTGGCTTAAAAATGTAATTGCCTTTTCAATCACTTCTTCGTCTGGTTTTAATTTCGCATGATGTAAACCATATTCTGAATTTACTCCAAGCCAAAACATAAATCCAGGGATTTCTCGAAGCATATAACCAAAATCTTCACCTGTCATTGCCTCAGTACATGTAATAACATTCATATCTGTTTGTTTATGTACAAATTGCATAAACTCTCTTGTTAACTCTTCATGGTTATATACTTGATGATACATTGCTCCGTAATCTATAATCGCCTCACACTGGAAAGAAGCTTCGATACCTGCAACAATTGCCTCAATTCTGCTTTTCACACGCTTCATTGATTCCACTGATAATGTTCGAATCGTTCCTTCTAAACGAGATTTTTCTGCAATAATATTTTGAACCGTACCACCTGTAATTTTCCCGATTGTAATTACTGCACTATCAAGAGGATTTACATTGCGACTAATAACGGATTGAAGCTGTGTAACAAGATGACTCGCTGCAACAATCATATCATTTGCAGTATGCGGATAGGCAGCATGGCCACCTTTCCCTTTTAAATCAATATATAATTCTGAAGTATTAGCAAATAACAGTCCTTCTTTCGTTGCAATTGTCCCTACAGCGTATTCTGGTGCAATATGAAGACCAAGAATTATATTTGGTTTCCATTCTTTTAACTCTTCACTTTCTAACATAGGAAGAGCACCGCCTGGTCCTTCTTCTGCTGGCTGGAATAGAAATACAAGGTCATCATCTATTCTTTCGCTCACAGCTTTCGTTAGAAGGCCTAAACCGATTGTTGTATGTACATCGTGGCCACATGCATGCATCATTCCTTCATGAATAGAAGCAAACTCATATCCAGTTTCCTCTGTAATTGGCAGACCATCTATATCTGCACGATAACCTATTATTTTTTCTGGATTTTTTCCATTTACTTTAACGATTACACCCGTTTTCCATGTCTTCATTTCCACAAATTCATGAGAAAGTGTTCCTATATAATCTAAAATATACTGTTGTGTTTTCCATTCCTTAAATCCAATTTCTGGAATTCTATGTAGATCTCTACGAATTTGGACAAATTTGCTTACTGTCATTTTTGCACCTCTATCTATAAAAAGCGTAAGAGCCCATTTACGCTCTTACGCTTTTTTTGCTTTTTATTTCTCTGGGTTTAATTGACGAAGCTCTTGTTTAATTTCTGTTTTTGCTTTTGTCTTCTCATCAATTTCTTTAATTACACGTGCTGGAGTACCTGCAACAACTGTGTATGGAGGCACATCTTCTGTTACAACAGCTCCTGCTGCTACAACTGCACCTTTACCTACTGTAACACCCTCTAAAACAACTACGTTTGCACCGATTACTACATCATCTTCAACGATAACTGGTTTTGCAGAAGGTGGCTCAATAACACCTGCAAGTACAGCACCTGCACCTACGTGACAGTTTTTACCGACTGTTGCACGTCCACCAAGTACTGCGTTCATGTCGATCATAGAACCTTCACCAATTACAGCACCAATGTTAATTGTTGCATTCATCATAATTACAGCGTTGTCACCAATTTCAACATGGTCACGAATAATAGCACCTGGCTCGATCCGAGCTTTAATACCTTTTAAATCAAGCATTGGAATTGCAGAATTACGACGATCGTTTTCTACAACGTAGTCAACGATGTGCTTATTATTTTCATCAAGAATTGTCTTAATTTCAGACCATTCTCCGAATAATACACCTGATTTTTTATTCACAAATGCTTGTACTGTTTCAGGGAATGTTACTTCTTTTAAATCCCCTTTTATGTATACCTTTACAGGAGTTTTCTTTTCACTTTTTTGAATAAACGAAATAATTTCGTTAGCGTCCATCATTTTCATTCTTGTTGCCTCCTAAATCCATTTATAATGTTACTCTACCAAACGAAAGAGCGAGTAGCAAGATAATAATCTTATTTTTCCCTTTGAATTTCTTCTATAATTTCTAAAAATGCTTGTACTTGCTTCAACTGCCTTGCCGAGTCACTTGTTAACAACCATGTTTCTCTCGTCAGTTGAACAGGTGTTTTATACATATTTTCCTGTACTTCCTTTAAAACAGTAGAAGGTAAAAGGGCGTAACCTATACCATTTAAAACAAGTTGTTTGCATGTTTCAATTTGGTCAACTACAATCGTTCGCTTAGGCGGATTAGAAAATAAACCATACCACCAATTTTGTATTTGTCCATAATAAGTTGAGTCACTTTTAAATTGAATGAACGGTCTATTTGTTTCTTTTAGCATCGAAATATCTTTTATTTCTTTATCAACTAAATACAGTTCATCTTCAAATAATTGTTGCTTTTGACCTTTATATTCTTGTGTTCCCCTCAGTATAGCAACATGAACGTCTCCTTCATAAAACTGCTTTTGCACTTCACTACTCCATCCAGTAAACAGCGATATCTTTACAGAAGGATATTTATGCACAAACTTTTTCAAAACAGGAGGAAGCCAATATTGACCAATAACTGATGCAACAGCTATTTTTAACGTTCCATGAGTTTCCGTTCTGAAAACAGCTAGCTCACTTTTTATATCTTCTTCCCTTTGCAACATTTCTTTAGCATAATTTGCAACTTTTTCCCCTTCAGGTGTAATTGTCAATCCTTTTTGTGAGCGAATAAAAAACTTCATTCCCCATTGTTTCTCCATAGATTGTAATCGTTGACTCAGCGCAGGTTGGGAAACAAATAAACGTTCCGCCGCTTTTCTCATATTTGATTCCTGAGCTAACACAACCATCATTTGAAAATCATCAATTTGCAACTTTCTCCCTCTTTCCTTAGCTTCCATACACCTTATTTCAATAAGCTTTTCATCCTTAATTTACCCGAATGCTTTCATTCAGAAAATACAATTGTCCAGCGCAAACTTTCCTTATGTTTTATGTCTTTTTAAATATAATACATACACAAGTGATATGCACGAAAAAAAAGTGACTTCTTCGTTTCTATGAAGTCACTTTTCTTACGTTATCGATTATGTTGCCTTACTTTCTTATTCAACAATTTTAAAATAGCCCGACGTGTTAAAATCCCCTCAAAATAGCCTTCTTCATTAACAGCGCAAATAAAAGGATGATCAATTGTCATTTCTAAAGCTTTTGCAAATGAATCGTCTAATTTAAGAACAGGTATATCTTCTTTCATCACCTGCTCTACTTTCATATCATCGAGTCTTTCAAACTCAATACGTTCTAATCCTAACATACCATCTAATATCATGGCAGTACTAATCAAACCATGTAATTTATACATTGGATCTAAGACAGGTATCGCCGAATATCCAGATTTTACAAGAACAAGTAAAGCATGTTCTAAACTATTTCCAATTTGGACATGAGCTACTTTTTCCGATGAAATCATTAAATCCTTCACAAAAATTTGTTGAAATTCGTCTTTCGGAATACTAATCATATTACATCCCCCATTTTCCCTTTTTCCTGCTTATGTTCACAACTCTATTCACATTTTATGACAGCGTTTTCATATTATTATTTTGTCCTAAATTTATTTCAATAAAAATACAATCACACAGCTATTTTAGCATACAGCACAAAAAAAAGACTACCATTCCGGTAGCGCTTAATACCCTTTATTTTTTAATCTGTAAAATAACCTTGTGATTTTTTTATATTGCATCACATCTGTCTGTTTCAAACCATTCTCAATATCTGTAAGTTCCACAGCTAAAATTTCACTTGCGTAATTTTGCTGAAATAAAATATCTAGTAGTAAACTTTCTTCTTCCTTCGTTAAAACAACTTCCCTTTGCATATACCCCTCTCCTTACACTCGCATCGTTACTCTTATTATATAAAAAATTCAACCTATTTAATAGATGTAATATTCAGTTTTTATTAAAAGATATGTAGCAATTGTAAACATACAAAAAATCATTTCGTATATCGATTTGCATAACTAAACGCCGCATAAGCATCCGGCTTAATTTTTGCAGTTAATCCCATCGCTCGAATTTTTTCTGTCATATCTAAAATAAATTCTCTTGTTAAACCATCATTCCCAATGTCTAAATGAATTTCCATTATGAATCCAGCCCCATCTTGAGCATAAGGATGCAATAACTCCCATATTGTTTGTATATGAGTAGGCGTAAATAGACATGCGATTTCTTGACTAAACTGCGTTTCTAAATATATTTTCTCACGTAAGGTCGCTGGCTTATCTTTTACTGATCTATGGTGTAAACAACCCCAGGCACCTTTTCCAACACGATGAATATGGATTGCTGTAATAAACCTCGTATCCTTTTGATGCGCTTGCGAGTCTGTCCCAATGGATAATCGATACAAATTTCGCGGATCCTTTTCAATGAAACTACAAATACGGTTAAAGACCATATCAAAATTTAAATGTCTCTCTGAAACATTGTAAAATTTATGTGCACCGTCCACAGAGTCACGTCCTTTCAATTAGACAGACTTTTCGTATTCTCATTGTATGGGACAAAAACTAAAATTATAACTTCCTATCCTTTATTCGTTTCAATATTTCGAATTACAAAGTGACAAACTTGACACGTATAAATTACATTTTGATTAGATTGAGCCGTTAATACATGAATAATCTCAGCAGAACTTTGACAATTAGGACAAATCACAACTGGTAAACGTTCCATACGATAACCTCCTAGTTATATTTCTCCCGCTATTTGCAGAACCCAGCAATTGTGAGAAGTTTAGCTTCACATATTCACCCGGTTGACGGGACTACTTATCCACATGGATAAGCAAACTTGCACGGATTAAATTTTCATTTTAATACCATTGTAGGAAAAATAAAAAACTTCTATACATTACGCTGGAAAGTAATAGAACTAAAAAAGGTACTGCCATATGGCAGTACCTTTTTTATATGTATCAAGAAATGATATCGTAAATCTCAATTGCAACCATGTCGATATTATCGAATTGGTACACTTGAGGTTTTTCACCTTGTTGATACACTTCTAACTCATACATTTCACTTTTATCGAAAAATTTCACGCTACATTTGCGCTCACCGTTCACTTCAAAATAGCGTTGTGCTACTTCACCGCTTTCAGCTTGTTCTTGTAGACTAACAAGTCGAGTTAAAATTCCTTGGAGTAGAGACATGAAATCTCTCCTTTCTCTGATCTTCCTACCAATAGGTTTTACAGCTATACTCATTCTATCCGTCATAACAGAAAAAATGTTCCACACTCTAGGATAAAGGTTATTAGCCAGAAACTCAACTAAAATTTGTCGAAATGCGAAGGAAAAAACAGAAAGAACATATTTCCCCTTCTTTATTGCGGTTTTTATACTGGAAGAATATAATAAAAAACAGAAAAAGGGAGGAATTACAATGAAAAAAATTGAGGTTTATACACAACCTGATTGTCCGCCATGTGTTATTGTGAAAGAATTTTTGAAGCATAATAACGTTGCATATGAAGAATTTGACGTAAAAAAAGACGCTGCTGCTCGCAACCGTCTTTTAAACGACTATGATTCCTATTCAACTCCAACAGTCGTAATTGATGGCGAAGTAGTTGCAGGTTTTCAAATTGAAAAGTTACAACAACTACTCAATATAGAATAGGAATAGGTAAATACCTATTCCTATTCTTATCCCGCTGTTTGTAGGTAGTAAAACTCCCACTAATTAAAAGTTTCACTTTATAATTGTTGCAACCTTTTTATTTCAGTTAAAAGTTCCTGACTTTCATGATATCCTGCTAACTTCCATTTATCTTGATCCCTTTTCAATGTTACAATTTGATATTGTCCACTTTTTGTCCGCTCATATACATATAAATTTTTATGCTCTTGATCATACGACATTTTCGTTTCTGAATTAAAAGAAAACGGTGCTTCTTTTGCCGGAAGTAAATATTCACCACTTTGTTTATCACTTCTGCTATTTTCATCTGTAAATACTTGAAGGAAATTATCTGTAAAATACGGTGATAACGTCTCTATCATCTTATTCATCGGCAAATGCTTCCCACGAATTGAAAACTGGGTTTCATAGCCTTTTTGTATCGTTGTAAATACTTCTTTCCGATCAACTTCCACTTCCTCTTTCCCTAAAACAGTCGTAACACTATAACCAACTAGAAAGGCAACACATACAAATAGAACAAGCCATATTCCATATTTCCTCATTTTTTCACCTTCCTTTTAAAAGAACTTGTCTTTGTAGTATTCATTGTAACAATGATTATGCAAAGAAAGGACAGATTTCGTTCGTAAAATCTTTACAACGATAGACAGCATTTTCATCACCATTTTCACTATTACCAATTTATGATAAAAACAAACAAAAAATGCACGAATCTCTTCGTGCATTAAAATAAAACATCTTCTTCATATAAATATTCATATGATAAATCTATAAATAAAAAGTTGTCATCATCTATTGGGAAAGAAAATGTTCGTACCATTTCGCCCGTTTCGATATCTGCATATAAATCTGAAAGCCTCGCCTTATTCTCAAAACGCATTTTCATGATATTCTCGAGAAAATACGGGCGCCAACTCCAGTTCTTCATATAATAATCCGGCATCACAATCCATTCTCCATCTTTTTTCATAACATTTCCTGATTGTTGGAAACCATCTTCATTACAAATAAATATGCGAAAACTATACTGTGATACACTTTGACTAAATTGTAATAACCAATCATTGATATCTTCATTCTTTTTTTGTTTTGATAAAACATCGCCAATGCGATCGCGTAACATCTCTGTTAAATTATAAATTTTTTGTAACTTCTTCTTTTCATGTTGAATAAACTGATGACATTCATTACCAAGTCGCTCTTTCAAAACATTCGTTTCAATAAAATCAGGTAAACATTCTTTCAAATAATTACCTTGATAATATCTTCCGCCGTTCTTCCAAGCATATTGCAGTTGATAAAAAGCATCTATTTCTTCATATAACAAAGTTGCACCAATTCTTCTAGCAAGTAATGATAAAGAATATAAAATATCTTGATAAGATTGTAAAAGTGCTGTTTGCCTTAAGTTCGTTAAATCTACTTTTAAAATATCAGGTGCTAACACGCTAATACGCTCTAAATTACTTGTGCCCGTTCCGACCTTATTAATCGAAATTTGAATACCATATGTACGATAATACATAAGCAAATGATTAAATTGCTCTATATCTTCTTTACATTCATGCTCTGTAATCTCTAAAACAATTTGTTTTAAATTTAAACCTTGTTCTTCATACCTCAATAAAAGTTGAAGCAAGCTTTCATCATCATCAGTCATTAATACATTAGCATTCCGATGTATAAATAATAATAATTTTTGATCGCTTTCTAAATAACGATTTAAAGCTTTTTCTACTATAATATTATCCGCTTCCAGTTGAAATTCACTTGGAATCGAATCATCGTGAAAGAAAGAAGCTAAACTTTGTATGCCCTCTTCTGTTTGAATACGTCCTACTACTTCGTATCCAATTACAGTATGCTCATCAGCACTAAAAATAGCTTGATAATAAGGAAGGACTTTATCCAAGTTACTCATTACATCTAATGCATCTATCAACGTGCTTCCCTCCCTTTACTTTTCAAAAATTATAACATGATATTTACGGAAAAATAATAAAAAATCCCTTCAGTTTTCCTGAAGGGATTAGAGGGGTAAAATGCTAAGGGGAATTAGCAATTCTACTATGAAGAAAAAAGAGGTCTTAAATATAACGTATATATGACCTCTTGTAAACACTTTTCTTTCATATGTCACAATTCCGTCACATTTAACCATAAAAAATGAATCAATCATTCATTTTTTTATCCCTTTTAAAATGGATATTGATGTAAATGTTGTCCTCCATCCATTGTCATGCAAGTTCCATTTATGTACGCAGCTTCATCTGAACATAAATAATAAGCTAGACCAGCGATTTCTTCTGGCGTACCCAGCCTTCCAAGCGGAACACTTTGTATCGTACGCTTAGCCATTTCTTCTGAAATCCATAATTTATCAGCACCGCCCGTACGTTCAATTGGTCCTGGCGCGATAGCGTTAACTCGTATTCCATATTTACGCCCCCACTCAACAGCGAGCGTCTTCGTCATCGCTAATACCCCTGCCTTCGCTGCAGCCGAATGAATCACTCCTGGACCTGCATCCCATGCATACGTTGCTACCATGTTAATGATATTCCCTTTTATACCTTTTTCAATCCAATATTTTCCGACAGCATGACTACAGTAAAACGTACCGTTTAACACAATATTAATGACTGAATTCCAGCCATTCACAGATAAATCTTCTGCTGGACAAATAAAGTTTCCAGCTGCATTATTTATTAAAACATCAATTCTACCAAACTTCTCATCAATCTGTTCAATCATTTTCTGAATGTCATCCGTATTTCTTACATCCATTTGTACAGGTAATACTTGCCCTGGAAATTGTTCAATTTCCAACTTTGTTTCCTCTAGTTTTTCCTTTGTACGTCCTGTAATAACAACTCGTGCCCCTTCTTTTGCAAAACGAGTCGCCATTCCTTTTCCCATTCCACTCGATCCACCTGTTATAATAACTACCTTTTCTTTCACATACATCCCCTCCAAAAAATGAATACACATTCATTTTATCACTTTATTTAATAGAAATCTTTATATTTTTAAACTTTTCTGATATTTTAACGTAAAGAACTTTCTTTTCATTCATTTTTTTTCGTAATCTATACTAATTTTTTATTATGTAAAGTATATTTTTAAATAAACTGAAAGGAGATTTGAGTAGCCTGTAAATGGAATAAAAACATTGAGGTATACTCATATTTTTATGAAGCACATTACAAGAAGAAATTTTTTAAAAATTGGTATGCGTACTTGTCTCTATTCATTTATAACCAGTGGCATCGGATACTACTATGCTAAATATATAGAACCCCATTTCATTTCTTTTACACAGCACACATTAAAATCACAACTCATCCCAAAAAGTTTTCATGGTATGAAAATTCTTCAATTCAGCGATTTACATCTCGGATACTATTTCTCGCTTCAACATTTATCTCAAGTTGTTTCTAAAATTAATGCTGTAAATCCAGATATTGTCCTTTTTACCGGAGATCTCATTGATAATTATCAAACGTATACTGACACTCCTTTCGTCGCATCCATTTTAAAAAATATACAAGCCCCCTTCGGTAAATTCGCTATTTATGGTAACCATGATCACGGTGGATATGGAACTGAATACTATGAGCACATCATGCGTGAATCAGGATTTGAACTATTGCTAAATAGTGAAAAAAGAATTCGTCTAATGGATAATAGTGAAATTTCTATTTTCGGTCTCGATGATATACTACTAGGCAAACCAAAAATAGAGAAAACATTACAACATGCACGGCAAAATACTTATAACATCGTTCTTGTTCACGAGCCAGATATCGCGCCGCAAATTTCCAAATATCCAATCAACTTGCAACTTTCTGGTCATAGTCACGGCGGACAAGTACAAATTCCTTTTTTAGGAGCTATTATTACACCAACACTCGCCAAAGACTATATTGAAGGCTTCTATACGATGCAGGATTTAACTCTCTATGTCAATCGAGGCCTCGGAAGAACACGTGTCCCATTTCGTTTTATGTCAAAACCTGAAATCACAATTTTCACACTCCAATATTCGTAATAATTCGCCTATTTTCTTACATATCCTTTCTTGTACGCGCTCATCCATGTTTCGTTTACCATATGATAAAAGTGAGTCCAATAAAGGAGGTATGTTCATGTTTCCATATTATCAACCAATTCCAGTCCGTTCAGCACCTATTGGTCCAGTAGGCGACTCACGCTTCTTCCCGTTTTTTGGCGTTCCCTTTCTAGCTGGAATTGCTGGTGGATTGCTCGGCGGAGCATTAGCTTTCGGCCCTCGACCATTTTATCCACCTTATCCACCACCTTTCCCGCCGCCAGCACCTTATCCTTGTTACGGTGGACCATGTCAGCAACCATACTATTACTAGGTTAAAATAACGATTCTTTCAAATATTATTCTCTCAACGAGCTATCTCATTACACGCTTATAATAAAACTATTGTTTCTACTCATCCTTCCATTTTTGGAGCATATGAGTAGAAAAAAGTAAAAACCTCTTATGGACATAAGAGGTTTTTACTTTTTTTCATTATTCAGCGTCTGTATTTTGATACGCCATCTTAAACAACTTCACTTGGCTATCAATTTCTTCTGTACTACCATTAATAACATAATAGTAATCACCATCTTTATTTTGTTCACGTGTTTTCACATTATCAGCTAATGTAAGCTGTAAAATCGCCTTAATTCGTGCCTTCATTTCAATATCTAATATCGGGAAAGATATTTCCACTCGCTTCTCCATATTTCGCGTCATCAAATCAGCTGAAGATAAATATATTTTCTCCTCCCCATTATGATGGAAATAATAAATACGGCTATGTTCTAAATATCTTCCAACAACACTAACTACACGAATATTTTCACTTACATTTGGAATACCAGGTCGTAGGCAACATGTTCCTCGAACAATGAGCTCTACCTTTACTCCAGCTTGTGATGCTTCGTACATTTTTTTTATTAACGGTTTATCTGTTAATGAATTCATCTTAGCGATAATATATCCATTTCCATATTGCCTATGATAACGGATTTCTTCATCTATTAAATCCATAAATTGCTCTCTTATATCAAATGGAGCAACCGATAAATGATGAAAATGTGGCTTTGTTGTATAACCACTTAAATAATTAAAGAAATTGGTTGCATCAACACCAAAGTCTTTTCTTGATGTAATATACCCAAAATCAGTATATAACTTCGCTGTTGCATCATTATAGTTTCCAGTTCCGAGATGTACGAACCTTTCAATTTTTCCGTTTTTTCTTCTTACAACTAACGTAATTTTACTATGTGTTTTCAAGTGACTTACACCGTAAATAACATGACAGCCTGCCTGTTCCAATTCTTTAGCCCAATGAACATTGTTTTCTTCATCAAACCTTGCCTTTAATTCAACTAATACCGTCACTTGTTTTCCCTTTTCAGCCGCTATCTTTAACGCCTGAATAATCGGTGAATCACCACTTACACGATATAACGTTTGTTTAATCGCAAGTACATTCGGATCGTCTGCCGCATCACGGACAAAATCAACTACCGGCTGAAATGATTCAAAAGGATGATGTAATAAAATATCATGCTCAATTGCTTTTTCAAATACATCTTCTTCATCACCTAAATCTTGAGGCGGTTGCGGAATAAGAGCCGGATATACAAGATGTTCATATAAAGGAGCTAATTTTTTATATAAAGAAAACAAACATGTTAAATCTAATGGACCATCCATTATATATACATCTTCATCTTTTACTTCCAGAACCTCATATAATAACGCTAATACTCTTTCATCAATGTGTTCTTTCCCAACTTCTAAACGTACAGCAGCCCCCCACTTACGCTTTTTTAATTCTTTTTCAATTACCTTTAATAAATCTCTCGCACCTTCTTCATGAATCGTTAAATCTGCATTGCGTGTAATACGGAAACGAGTAACAGATGATACTGTATATCCCGTAAATAATTTATGAGTAAAGCTACTAATTACGTCTTCTAATAAAATAAATTTATGCTTTTGCCCTTCGCTCGGTAAAATTATAAAGCGCTCAAGTAATGAAGGAACTTGTACAATTCCTAACTTCGTCCTGTTTTCTTCTTCCGCTTGCTTCTCATCATATAAAAGAGTAGCTAAATTCAAACTTTTGTTTAATAACATTGGAAATGGGCGATATGCATCAATAGCTACAGGAGTTAACACCGGAAAAATTTGCTCATCAAAATACTCTTCTATAAATTCTCGCTGCTCTTTCGTCAAATCATTGAATGTTAAACGTTCAATTCCCTCTAACTCAAGCGCTGGTAATACATAATTTTTAAATGTATCATATTGTACTGTCATTAGTGCATGGGCTTTTATCGCAATTTTATTTAATTGCTTTTTTGGTGTTAAGCCAGCTTTATTTTCTGGTTGATTAAATCCAGCACTCACTTGATCCTTTAATCCCGCTACACGTACCATAAAAAATTCATCTAAATTCGAACTAAAAATACTAATAAATTTCAATCTTTCCAAAAGTGGATTATTTGCATCTTGCGCTTCTTGTAAGACACGTTCATTAAATGCTAACCAACTTAACTCTCGATTATTGTAATAAGCTGTATCATTTAAATTTACTGCATTCCCCTTCAATAATTCCATTCTCTTCACACTTCCCCTTGAAACTTTTTTACTATAATTTAGTTACTTTTATTTTAGCAAATTACAATATTATAAAGTGTAAATTTTTTGTAAAGACATCCGTACAACCTAATGTTTTAGTTCAAATAACAAGTTAATATTCGTTTTTAATACTCTTTCTAACTGTTTTTTTTGTTTTTCAGCTTGCACTTTTTCCGCTAATGCCGATTGTTCACATAAAGCTTTAAACGTTAATCCTTCTTCGTTTTCTGTTATAGATATGGTATCAATAAGCGATCGTTGCCTTACATTTAAAGTAGCTGAAAATTGTAAAACAGCTCCTAACAGGCGGATTTTTTTTTGTTCGCTTTTATCAAACCAACCTTCAAATGGAGATAAATGTTGTTTAAATAACATTTTTGATTTATACGATGCAATAAGCGCTAGCCTTACTCGATCTTTATGCATCATGCCATCAATTGTCTTATTCGCTAATAAATAAAACGTATGTAAACGGCTCGCTTCTTCGTCTATATATTTACCTATATTAAATACTTTCGTAGCTTGATGGAACACTTCCCAGTCTTTTACTGACATAGAAATAAGCCCTATTTCCTCAAGTTGTTTGCAAATTAATCTTCCATGTTTAATAAGTTGAATAACAAATTCCATGTCCATTTCGTATTCATGTGATAGTAAATGCAAACTTTCTTCAACTACGTTCGGATAATATGAAATCCCCAAATCTTTTGTCAACTCTTCATAGAAAACACCTTCTCTTAACCCTTTTCTACTTAATACAAATGCCGGTGCCTCTATAACATGAACAAGTGTATGAAATACTTCAACCGCTGGAATAATCGTATCTGCTCGATCTTTTGCTAATCCTTCCAATTTCTGAAGTTCTATGAACGACAATTTTTCCAATTCATCTTTTACAGTTTCAATATCTTCTTCTTTCATCTTGTATAAATGTAATCCTGCTATAGGATAACATATTAAATTTTGATGGATTTTTACTAAGTTCCTAGCACTACCACCAATTGCAATAAGAGGCAATTTCTTATTGCTTAACCATGGTAACGTTCGAAATTGAAACTCTAAATACTTTCGCATTCCCTCTAACTCATCTTTAGTAGGAATATCACCTTTAATAAATTGTTGCTTTAAAGAAAGTGCCCCAAAAGGAAAACTATGGTACTCTAAAATCTCTCTATTTCTAAAGTATGTAACTTCCGTACTTCCCCCACCAATATCTACCGTTATTCCTTCTGGAAACGATGTAGAATTCATAACCGCCAAGTATCCGTAACGCGCTTCCTCATATTCTGATAATACTCTAAGAGTAAAATCCGTTTGTCCTTCAACAAGCTTTTTAATTTCCTCTTGATTCTCAGACTGTCTAATTGTTGCTGTTGCAACACAAAGTACATGATGCAACTGATGGAACCTTGTACTTTCTTGAAATTGAAATAATGTCTGTAATAATACTTCTATTCCCTCTTCATTCAACACACCATCAATTAAGTAATTCCTTAACCTAGCAACCACTTTTGTATTTTCAATCTCTTTATAAAAACCTCCATTTTTCTTTTCATAAATAACTAAACGCATTGTATTAGATCCAATATCTATAATGGCATACTGTTGTTTTAATATTTCTTTCAAACTTCTCACTCTTTCATTATCAAATTTCAAAAACATATTCTATTACTATTATACAAAATAGTTGTTTTTTGTAACAATATTGCTTTAATATTGAAAATATATACAATCACTTTTTGCATATAATAAAAACCTCTTTTATTTATGGTATAATAATGAAAAATTGAAAGGAGATTCAATATGAAACCTTCACAACCACAATCTCAATTACAAAACCAACATTCTATTAATCGACTAGCTCAATCTATTTTCGTTGTGAATCGTCATGCTAAAGCAGCTACTAATCCTAAATATTTATACTGGTTAAAAAAGACAGCTTTAGAACGTTTGATTGCTGAAAAAAAAGCAATTAAAGAAGGATTACATTTTTCTAGAAACCCACGTTTTAGCCAACAACAATCTGATGTCCTTATACGTTTAGGCGATTATTTTTTCCACATCCCTCCTACGAAAGAAGATTTTCGAATTCTACCGCATCTTGGTCATCTTGAATCCTCCTATCGAAATCCGAAAACAACCTTATCTTTAACAGTAGCAAAAAAAACACTTCAAGATTATATTGGTCCTGAAGCATTGAAACAAGAAAAAAAATTAAGTGAACCTGTTCCATGGTATAGTCGTACTTATACAAAAAAATAAAACAGTTTGACCAAGTGTAGGCCAAACTGTTTTATTTTTTCTCTTCTTTAATTTTAATATTTGCTTGTTTATAAAAAGCTACTTTTTCTGTATTATAAGACTTTGTGAATTCATTAAATTTATCTTTTTCTGACTCAATATCCTTATAAGATTGATTTACTACTTTTACTTTTTCACTAATATCTTTTAATTTAGTACCTTTATCTTGTAACATTGTGTATAACTCTTTTTCTTGTTTTAAAGATTTATTATAGCTGTCATACATTTTATTAAATGAATCGTGTCGTTTCTCATAGGTGCTTTTCACTTTATCAGCTTGATCTTTCAACTTATTATCTTCAATTTTCTTCACATACTTATCAGCTGACTTCACTTCTTCTTGCGCTTTATTTAAAGCCTCTTTTTCTTTTGTAAGTACTTTTTCTCGTTCAGTTGTATTCTTTGCTGCTTGATTCAATTTTTCTTTAACAGTTTGATTATTATCTTTTCCTTCTTGCACAATCTGGTTATATAATTCTTGTCCTTCTTTCTCTAAAGCCTCAAGTTTTTTTGCATCTTCAAACATTGTTTTTTCTTGTTTAGCAGCGTTTTCAAACGCTACATATAATTCTTCTTCTGGTTTCGGTCCAAAACAACCGGCTAATAAAGTCATTGATAATGCAGTTATAATTGCTAATTTACTATATTTCAACATCTCTTCCTCCTATTTATAAACGACCATCGTGTAATATAAAAAAGTTATAAAATATGTAATTGTTCTATACACTCGCATCTTTTTTACGAAGATCATTAATATTGTTTGTACGAATTATTACTTAATATTACATTATTCTTTTTGAAGTATTTAGCAGTTCCATATCCATCTTTAAGTATAGTTCTTCGTGTTTTTTTAACCTGTTCACACTATGTATTACCTTAATGGCCACAGAATTTCACCTCAGTCTTAATAAGACTATAATAGTTCACCTGATAAAAGGTGATCGTTCCGCTCTCACGTCTATCATTCCCTTTCCAGCTTTCTATCAAATAATCTCTTTGTTCATTTTACACAGTACAATCGATATCTCGCAACAACTTACAAATATTCTTTTCATTTCCTAAAAAGGAAAAGTGTAGAGCTTGCTTTCCTCTACACTTTTAAAATAAAACACATTGTGCAAATTGTATTGGCACTACCATCATAATTATATGCTTATTTAATATATTTTTAAAGACTTTTATTACAAACGCAACGTTTTTTGTAATAAAAGTCAAAAAAATGTTACAAATAAAACTTCTTCCTATCATATATCTTCAAATCAAAGCTTCACTCATTTTCTTGCAAATTTCTATACTGATACAATTGATTTTGCGACTTTCTCAACAGTTCTTCAAACGTTTTTCCTTCTACTGGATAGCTAGCTGCTCCAAATAAAAGAGTGACACTGAGTAAATCACCTTCTATTTCACTTTCAATATTTTTCATTAATCTGTTTGTTATTGTTGATGTTTCATGACCATTATCAATTGCTACAATAACATACTTATTTTCATCCCACTTTGTAACAACATCTCCCTTCCGAATTGTCTTTACAATGGTACTCTCTAATTTTTGTACTAACACTCCCAATTTTTTTTCTTGCAACGTGTCTTTTAATCCTTCCCATTCTTTTACAGAAAGAATGTAAACCGTAATATTACGGGAATCTCTTTCAGATAAAGCGGCTACTTTCCCAAAAAAATCAACAACAAAATCGTTGCTTGCCATTCCTCCTCCTTCCACATTCATACGCTTGTTCGCTCTTTTATCGTACCAATGTCCAAAATAATAACTTAGTATCATTTGCAATATATAAATAATAAAGACGGTATAAAATGATCGTGAATCCAGTTTTGCAATTATATCCTGAAGTGCAATCCATTCTGTAACTGCCACTGTATTTCCAAGTAATAATCCACTAATTTTCCCTTTATGTTTCATACTTCTCCCCCTTTTATACCAATATATGTTTCTATATCAATAATGTTTTTCTATAAAATAAAAAATGTACATATGCAATGTACATTTCTGCTTAAGCTTGTATACCTTTCCTACTCTATTTCATATATATAATATATAACTTTTATAGAAAGGAGTAATCTATATGCTACAAAAAGAGAATCTATCAGATGCTATGCGTTTACTAGCGGGTTTTCTATTATCATTAAAATTATTATTTACCTCTTTCGGCATACACTTTATTACAAACGATCAAATCGACGCTATTGTTAATGTTGAGGGTGTTGCAAAACTAAAATAAATATGCAATGTTATGAATCAGAAAAACTAGCTGAACATGCAATAGATAGCGA
>NZ_JBNPJZ010000058.1:0-377038 GCF_050312695.1 Bacillus sp. AF62
TTACTTGTATAATTATGTATCATAGAAAATATCCTTTTTTGTACAGATTATACCATAGATTCTAAACAGGTTCTTAGAGGGAGGAGATTTCCAAAAAGCATTGAACACGTACATGTCACAAGATAGAAAGATTGCTAAAATGATCATCATTTTAGATGTAAATCCGTATTCAAAAGAAGCAATGCCGATTATTCAAGAAATCAATAAAACAATCGAGGGCACTGTAAAGGGAACGGAATTAAAGGATGCGAAAACAGCAATTGGCGGAACAACAGCTAGAAACGTTGATTTAAAAGAAGTAACGGGGCAAGATTTCTTACGTACAGCTACGATTATGTTATTTGGAATTGCGATTGTATTAATGGTAATTACACGTTCATTATTAAATACAATATTTATTATTGGCTCATTACTATTAGCGTACTTTGCATCGCTTGGTATAAGCGAACAAATTAGTGCACATGTATTACATGTAGAGTCATTAAGCTGGAATGTTCCATTCTTTAGCTTCATTATGATTGTCGCTTTAGGAGTGGATTATAGTATTTTCGTAATGATGCGCTATAACGAGGTAGAAGGGGATTCGGTAACGAAAATTATAACTGCATCTCGTCATATAGGAGGAGTTGTATTATCAGCGGCGCTAATTTTAGTAGGGACATTTGCAGCATTAATCCCTTCAGGTGTATTAACACTTATACAAGTAGCATCAGTTGTTGGCGTTGCACTATTACTATTAGCTTTAATCGTGATGCCGATATTGTTACCTGCTTTAATGGGGTTAACGAGTAAATTGAAGAGTTATAAAGAAAAGATAATAAATACGAAATAAGTGAAGACTGTAGGGGATGATTTCTCTACAGTTTTTCTATATATAAAATTTTGAATGAAAAATGAATCCAATGTATTACAGAATGAGAAGTGAATGGTTATATGAGAAAGAGGTCAATGATATACATACAATAGCTAGGGGAATGGATAAAAACTATCCGATTTCATTATAGAAAGGTAATCAACCGTTGCTATTCATCCAGCTTCTACTATATAATAGCTATAGTCTACAATAATTGAGTCGTAATATGCGATTTTTTAAGACAATCGGTGAGAAAACGCTGAAATAAGCGGTATTAGTAGGAGGACACAAATGATTACAGTAAGTAACGTTAGTTTGCGTTTCGCGGATCGCAAATTATTTGAAGATGTTAACATAAAATTCACGCCAGGTAACTGCTACGGTTTAATCGGAGCAAACGGTGCTGGTAAATCAACATTTCTAAAGATTTTATCTGGAGAAATTGAACCATCAACAGGTGATATACATATTACGCCAGGTGAGCGTCTAGCAGTATTAAAACAGAACCACTTCGAATATGAAGAGTTCCCAGTATTAGAAACAGTAATTATGGGTCACACGCAACTTTACAAAGTAATGCAAGAGAAAAATGCTATTTACATGAAAGAAGACTTTAGTGATGAAGATGGAATGCGTGCTGCAGAACTTGAAGGTGAGTTCGCTGAGCTTAACGGTTGGGAAGCTGAGTCAGAAGCTGCAATCCTTCTAAAAGGTCTTGGTATTGGTGAAGATCTTCATGACAAAAAATTATCAGAATTGACTGGTGCAGAGAAAGTAAAAGTATTACTTGCTCAAGCATTATTCGGTAAACCTGATATTCTATTACTAGATGAGCCTACCAACCACTTGGACTTAAAAGCGATTCAATGGTTAGAAAACTTCTTAATGAACTTTGAAAATACAGTAATCGTTGTATCCCATGACCGTCACTTCTTAAATAAAGTATGTACGCACATGGCTGATCTTGATTTCGGTAAAATTCAACTTTATGTTGGTAACTATGACTTCTGGTATGAGTCAAGCCAATTAGCTTTAAAATTAACACAAGATGCTAATAAGAAAAAAGAAGAGAAAGTAAAAGAGTTACAAAACTTCATTGCACGCTTTAGCTCAAACGCATCTAAAGCGAAACAAGCAACTTCTCGTAAAAAATTATTAGATAAAATTACATTAGATGATATTAGACCATCATCACGTCGTTACCCATTCGTTGGCTTCACACCTGAGCGTGAAATAGGAAATGACTTATTAACTGTTGAAGGCCTTTCTAAAACAATTGATGGCGAAAAAGTGTTAGATAATGTGTACTTCACTTTAAATAAAGGTGATAAAGTTGCATTTATCGGTCGTAACGATATCGCGATGACAACATTATTTAAAATCCTTATGGGTGAAATGGAGCCAGATAGCGGTTCATTCAAATGGGGTGTTACAACATCTCAATCTTACTTCCCAAGAGATAACTCTAAATACTTTGAGAACAGTGACTATAACTTAGTTGATTGGTTACGCCAATTCTCTCCACAAGATGAGTCAGAAAGCTTCTTACGTGGTTTCTTAGGCCGTATGTTATTCTCAGGTGAAGAAGTTAAGAAGAACGTTTCTGTATTATCTGGAGGCGAAAAAGTTCGTTGTATGTTATCTAAAATGATGTTAAGTGGTGCGAACGTAATCACACTTGACGATCCAACGAACCACTTAGACCTTGAGTCTATCACTGCATTAAACAACGGTTTAATTGCTTTCAAAGGTACAATGTTATTCACATCTCATGACCATCAGTTCGTACAAACAATTGCAAACCGCATTATCGAAGTAACACCAAACGGTGTAATCGATAAAGAGGCAACTTACGATGAGTACTTAGAAAATGAAGAACTTCAAAAACAAGTAGATGCAATGTACAAAGGTCAATAATATATCATGAAAAAACTCGCTCTTTTTAGAGCGAGTTTTTTTGTCGAGAAAACATAACACCACTGGTGGGGCAAATGAATAATTATTCAAATATAATATTAGTGAACATGAGGATTTTTCATGTACGGAAGAGATGTAATGACTTTAAGATTTAGTTGAAGCAGGGGAATGTAAGGTGAGCAATATAATTAAATAACATTATTTTGTCATGTGAAATATGTACCAAAATTGGAGATAGAATAGTTTGCGAATGAGTTTATAAAGGTATATAGTATGGGATGTCATAATTAGTGGATGAATCTTGGGAGAAAACAGGAAATGTTACAAATTTATTTTGTTAAATAGAAACCAAGGTCAAAATGTTTAAAAAGAAATAGTTGAATAAATACTAGCTTCAAATTATAATTACTAATATTCTTCATATAGTTAAATAAAGATAATCTATTTGAAGAAGAAAATTTGAATAGAGAGACAGACTTATAAAAAATAAGCCTTGGATGATTAAAAGAGGTGGAGAAATGAAACAGTTCTTATTAAAGAGCAAAAGTGTGTTAAGCAATCATTTTGGATTCTTTCTGTTTGCCGTTATTTTATTGTGGCTCAAAACGTATGCAGCCTATGTAACGGAATTTAATTTAGGAATTTCAAACACAATCCAAAAATTCTTGCTGTTTTTCAACCCGCTTAGTTCAGCAGTTCTATTTTTAGGACTTGCATTATTTGCAAAAGGGAAACGATCTTATATTTGGTTAATCGTTATCAACTTGTTATTGTCGATTCTTTTATACGCAAACGTAGTTTACTATCGCTTTTTCAGTGACTTTATTACGTTCCCGACATTAACACAAACGAATAACTTTGGAGATTTAGGTGGTAGTATTCTTGCGTTGCTACATCTTTATGATCCACTATACTTCTTAGACACGATTATATTAATTGTGTTAGTCGCAACAAAATTCGTAAATCCAAAACCAATTCGTGTTGCGAAGCATAAATTATCTCTAGTATTTGTAGCAGGTATTTTATTATTCAGTGTTAACTTAGGTCTTGCAGAGTCTGACCGTCCTGAATTATTAACAAGAACGTTTGACCGTAATTATATTGTGAAATATTTAGGGGCATACAACTACACAATTTATGATGGAATTCAAAGTGCGAAAGCATCGACAGAACGAGCATTAGCTGATGGCGATAATATGACAGAAGTACGAAATTATTTAACATCAACTTATGCAAGTCCAAATCCTGAGTATTTCGGTAAAGGAAAGGGAATGAACGTAATTTATATTCATTTAGAGTCATTCCAAAACTTCTTAATTGATTACAAATTAAATGGTCAAGAAGTTACACCGTTCTTAAACTCATTTACAAAAGATGCGAATACACTATACTTTGATAACTTCTTCCATCAAACAGGACAAGGGAAAACATCTGATGCGGAGTTTATGTTAGAGAATTCAATGTTTGGTTTACCACAAGGTTCTGTCTTTACAACGAAATCTCATAATACGTATCAATCAGCACCAGCTATTTTAGGACAACAAGGATACACATCAGCAGTATTCCACGGTAACTACAAAACATTCTGGAACCGTGACGATATTTATAAATCATTTGGTTTTAATAAATTCTTTGATGCGTCATACTACGATATGAATGAAAAAGACGTAGTAAACTACGGATTAAAAGATAAACCGTTCTTTAATGAATCTATTCCGTTATTACAAACGTTGAAACAACCGTTCTATACGAAGTTTATTACTTTATCGAACCATTTCCCTTATCCAATTGATAAGGCAGAAGCAACAATTGAACCAGCTACAACAGGTGATTCATCAGTAGATACGTACTTCCAAACAGCACGCTATTTAGATGAATCTGTAAAAGGCTTCATCGATTACTTGAAACAATCTGGTTTATATGATAACTCAATTATCGTTATGTACGGAGACCATTACGGTATTTCAGATAATCATAACGCAGCAATGTCAAAAGTAATGGGTAAAGAAATGAACTCATTTGAAAATGCACAGTTACAACGTGTACCTTTAATCGTTCGTGTACCAGGAGTGAAAGGTGGCGTACAACATCAATATGGCGGTGAAATTGACGTTCTTCCTACGTTATTACACTTACTAGGTACAGATACGAAAAACTATGTTCAATTCGGTTCAGATTTATTATCACCAGAGCATAAACAAGTCGTTGCGTTCCGTAACGGTAACTACGTAAGCCCAACTGTTACTGCACTAAACGGCAAATACTATGATACAACAACTGGAAAACCTGTAGAATTTACAGATGAAATAAAGAAAAATGAACAAATGGTTCAAAACTCACTAAAATACTCTGACCAAGTCGTAAATGGTGACTTATTACGATTCTACACACCGGAAGGATTCACTCCAGTAGATCGTTCGAAGTATAACTATAACAATCGTGATAAAAACAAAACGAAGGTAAAAACGACTCCGGAAGGGGAAGCTAAATAAAAAAAAGCGCTATTCATATGAATAGCGCTTTTTATTTGTAAATATACCATCATTATTAGACAGAACTAGCTGTTGCTTTTTGTTTTGCCTTTCCGAAGAAAACTACACCGACGATGATAATAATGATAAATGCCCATTTAATGAAAGGGTTACTTTCGAAAAATCCAGCAAACCATTTCTCATCTACAATCATTTTTGCAGCAGTATAAGCTAAAACCGCTGCTCCAATCGTAATGATGACAGGAAAACGATCCACCCATTTTAAAATCAATGTACTGCCCCATACGACTACAGGAATAGAAACTAATAGACCAATGATTACTAAAGAAAAGTTACCATGGGCAGCTCCTGCAACAGCGAGTACATTATCAATGCCCATTAACGCATCAGCGATAATAATGGTTTTAATAGCAGACCAAAATCCTTCTTCGGCTTTAATATCATGATTTTTGCCCTCAGCAATCAACTTGTAAGCGATCCATATAAGAAGTACACCGCCAATTAGGAGTAAACCAGGTATTTTTAATAACCAAACGACAACTAAGGTAGCGAGGGCTCTAATAGCGATTGCCCCGACAGTACCCCATATAATAACTTTTTTTTGTTGGTTTTTCGGTAATCTTCTTGCTGCTAATCCAATTACGATGGCATTATCACCGGCTAACACTAAATCGATTACAATGATGGCAAGTAAGGCAGACAAATATTCAGATGAGAGAAACTCCATATACATATCACTCCTTATGGTTAATATGTGCTAAGCTATATTAAAAATTCTAAAGATCTTTTTGTCATTGCTGTAAATGAATAATGAGGGGAACTTTAGAATTAAAGGAAAATAAAGTATTCCATCGGGGGAATGTATGCTGAAGTAATTTTTAAAGCACAATCATTGCACTACAGAGAAAACAAAATTTGGACTTATATTTGGAGGTAATAAAAGATATTATATTAATAGAAAACGATTACAAAATCTAATTTTGCAAAGTTAGTATCTATACTTGCAAGTCAATTAGTGAACAAGTATAGAAAGGGTGTACACCATATATGATATTAGGTAATCGAAGTGTAAATATTTTGCAACAAATTATTCAAGCAGAAGGTTATGTGTCTATAAATCAATTAATTGATGTAATTTGAGTTTCTAAGCGAACAATTTATTATGATATTAAGAAGATTGAAGATTGGTTAGAAGAGGAAGGGCTACATTCAATTGAATATATCCGGCCTCTAGGTTATTGCTTAAATAATGAAACGAAACAGATAATAGTAAAAAAATTAAATGAATTTACGAGTGATCAATATGAATATTCTCCACAAGAAAGAAAAATATGGTTAATTTTATGCTTACTCATAAAGGAAAACAGAATTTTATTAGAAGACTTAATTGACCTTTTACAAGTAAGTCGTAATACTGTGCTTACAGATTTAAAAAAGCTAAAAGTAGAACTAAATAAGTATGATTTATTATTACAATTTGGGCGTAAACAAGGCTATCAAATTGCTGGAGATGAACAGGATAAACGAAATTTGTTAATTTCCAGTCTCTCTCACATTATTTCCAAAAACGGCTGGGAGTATTTAATATCACAAGTAAAATGCATTATAACTGACATGAGGAAAGAAAAAGATACTCTGGAACGAGAAACACTTTACAACATAAAAAATATTCTTTCAAACTGTGAAGAGTTTTTAGGTATCCAATATACAGATGAGGTGCTTGAAAATTTAAGCGTTTACATGTATTTGTTCCATAGACGTATTTTAAAAGGACAGTACATTGAAATGGAAGAAGCAGAAAAAAATGTTCTTCGAGATTCAAAGCAATTTGAAGCAGCAAAGTATATCGCGAAGCAGTTTGAGCGAAAGTTTGCTGTTAAATTCCCAAGTGATGAAATTTATTATATTACGACGCATTTGTTAGGTGCAAAAGTAAATTACCAGGAAAATATGTATGAAAAAAATAATAAGGATGAAATACATTTGGTTGTTGACAGGATGATTAAAGAATTTCAGGACTATGCTTGCGTTATATTTGAAGATTTTAACGGGCTGTCTTCAGACCTATATTTGCATATGAAACCCGCATTTTATCGGGTGAAGTATGGAATAGATATTGAAAATCCATTACTGAATACGATTCAGCAAAATTATAAAGAGGTATATTGTCTTACAAAAAAAGTGATTCATCATTTTGAAGAATATGTGAGAAAATCTGTTTCAGATGATGAGATTGCATATATTACTATGCATTTTGGAGCGTGGATGAGGAAAGAAGGAATCGTTCCCAATCCGCGGAAAACTGCGCTACTTGTATGTCCGAATGGCATTGGAACATCACGTATGTTGCAATACCAATTAGAAAAATTATTTTCAAATGTGGATATATTAAATGCAATTTCAAAGCGAGAATATGAATCAAATACATTTGATGTAGATTGTATTATTACAACTACTGAAATTGAGAAGAGAGGGGTACCTGTTTTTAAGGTGAATCCAATTCTAACTGATTCTGAAAAAGCATCTCTTTTAAGAAACGTAAATGGAGTATTGTATGGTGAGAATCAAAAGGATTCTGTTGATGTAGTCATGGGAATTATTCGAAAATATTCCGATGTAGTAGATGAGCAATCTTTAAAAAGAGAATTGACTGAATTTATGAGTGGTCCGGTGTATTTTGAGAAGGAGGAGAAATATAAACCAATGTTAAACGAACTTTTAACTAAAGAGTTTATTCAACTACAAAATCGAGTTGATAATTGGAAAGATGCGATAAAGGTAGCAGCTGAACCGTTATTACAAAATCAATATATCATTGAAGAATATATTGATGAAATGATTGTAAATGTAGAAAAATTAGGTCCCTATATTGTTATTGCACCTAAAATTGCAATACCACATGCTCGTCCAGAAGCAGGAGTTAAGCAGCTAGGAATGAGTTTACTACAGTTAAAAGAAAGTGTTTCATTTTCAGAAAAACAAGAGCATGCTGCTAATTTGATTATTGTGCTAGCGGCTATAGATAATGAAACACATTTAAAAGCATTAGCACAATTAAGTGAGATGCTATCTGAACAAAAAAATGTGGAAATGTTAATACATTCAGATTCAAAAGATAAATTATTAGAAATGATAGCTAAATATTCTAATTAAAGGGGAAATTAAAATGAAAAAAGTATTAGTTGTATGTGGAAATGGTTTAGGAAGTAGTTTTATTGTGGAAATGAATGTGAAGAAAATTTTAAATGAACTAGGATTACAAGCAGAAGTATCTCATACAGATTTAGCTTCTAGTAAATCTGAGCAAGCTGATTTATATTTAGGTGCAAAAGATATTATTTGTAATCTTGAAGATGGCACACGCACAGTTGCTGGTTTAACAAATATTTTAGATCAAAATGAAATTAAAGAAGCATTACAAAAACACCTGATGTAGTACAGTGAAAGGGGAGTAATGCTATGTTTGATATAATAATGAAGGATATTTTGGGACAGCCTGCAATATTAGTTGGATTATTTGCTATGTGTGGTTTACTACTGCAAAATAAAAACTTTGCAGACACAGTTTCAGGAACCTTAAAAACAATTATGGGCTTTGTCGTTTTAGGAGGCGGAGCTACTATATTAGTAGGAGCTTTAGACGTTTTTGGTAAAATATTTGATAAAGCATTCCATATTAAAGGTATAATTCCAAATAATGAAGCTGTTGTTGCAATAGCTCAGCAAACATTAGGAAAAGAAACGGCATTAATCATGGTATTTGGTATGATTACAAATTTAATAATCGCACGATTTACGAAATTTAAATATGTATTTTTAACTGGTCATCATACGCTCTTCATGGCATGTTTAATTTCAGCGGTATTTTCAACTACAGGGATGCAAGGCGCTTCACTAGTCATTATTGGGTCAGTTATTTTAGGGGCACTCATGGTGATTTTTCCAGCATTACTACAACCGTATGTTAGAAAGATTACAGGGATGGATGATATTGCAATTGGCCATTTCGGTTCTGTTGGATATTTAGCGGCAGGGTTTGTTGGAAGTAAATTTGGAAATAAAGAAAAATCAACAGAACAAATTCAAGTTCCGAAATCACTTGGTTTCTTACGTGATACATCAGTATCTATGTCATTAACGATGGCTGTATTGTTCTTTATTGTCGCGCCATTTGCTGGTAAGGGGTTTATCGAAACTGAATTAAGTAACGGACAAAATTATCTCGTTTATTCTTTCATGCAGGCCATTACGTTTGCAGCAGGTGTATATATTATTCTAGCAGGTGTACGTATGTTAATTGCAGAAATTGTACCTGCATTTAAAGGGATTGCGGATAAACTTGTACCAAATGCAAAACCGGCATTAGATTGTCCAACAATCTTTCCGTTTGCACCAAATGCAGTTATTATTGGCTTTTTAACAAGTTTTATTGCTGGACTCCTTTCCATGTTTCTGCTTCCATTTATCGGTTTAAGTGTAATAGTACCAGGATTAATTCCTCACTTCTTCACAGGAGCAACAGCAGCTGTATTTGGAAATGCAACAGGAGGTAGGAGGGGAGCGATACTTGGCGCTTTTGTAAATGGGTTACTAATTTCATTCCTACCAGCGATATTATTACCTATATTAGGTGGTTTAGGATTTGAGAATACAACATTCGGGGATTCTGATTTCGCAGTGGTCGGTATTTTGATTAGTGAAATTGTGAAGTTAGTTGGCTATATTTTTTAATATATGGAATAAAAAAAGACTTGATAACCTACTAGAGGGAATCAAGTCTTTTCATTACATACGATTATCATGCCAGAAGTTTAATGGGAAGTGTTCGTTCTCATTATATGCTTCTAATTCATATCCTTTTTCTTTCAGTCCTTTAATAATTCCAGGAACTGCTTTTACTGATTGTGGATGAATATCATGCATAAGGATAACTTCTGTTGGATTTGTAGCACCATGTAACACGTTTTCTACAATTTTAGCAGATGCAGCATCAACTTGCATTTTGTTGTATTTCCAGTCTAAAGAATCAATTGTCCAATCCCAAACTTTTAAGCCATTTTCTACAACTTTGTTGCGAAGAGCTTCGTTTAATCCTGGCATAGAGCCGTAAGATGGACGAGTTAATACTGGTGATTTACCTAAAACACCAGCGATTAAGCCTTGGTCTTCCTTCATTTCATCTACGTAATGACCTTCTGTGTAAAGTTTCTTGTAGTTATGAGTCATACTGTGCATCCCAACGTAGTGGCCTTCAGCATCTTCGCGTTTTACAAGATCAGGGAAAGCTTTTACGTTTGAACCAATTAGGAAGAATGTTGCTTTTGCATTTTCTTTCTTTAACATATCTAAAAGCTCAGCTGTGTATTTTCCAGGACCATCATCAAATGTTAAATAAGCGACTTTTCTAACTTGCCCGTTATAATGTTTAGGAGCTTCTTTCGGAGCAAGAGATGTTTGAATCTCACTTACAAGTTGAACAGATTTTGCTTCATCCTCTGTACTAGCTAGAGCAGTATGTACTGATCCCAAAGCCGCTTCGTATGTGAATAATACCCCCGCACAAACTAACATAGCCCTTTTTACTAAAGTTGTCATTCGAATTCCATTGTGCATAATTTTCCTACTCTCTATAAAAGTTCTACTCTACTATATTAGCAATTATAGGTAGGGAAATGCAAAAAAACTTTTTTACAAGTGTAAAAAAGTTTACTCAAAAGTATGCAAGATTTTATATCAATTGCAGTTTTGAAAAATAGGATGAATTTAAACTTTATTATTTAAACTTTCAATCATCAAATTTAAATCTTCTAATAAGGATGCATGCGCTTTTTTAGGAGAACCTGTATCAAAGGGAGGCTGAGGGTCGTATTCTAACATGAGTTGAACTGCTTTGCTTTTTTCATCTCCAAATTCCCAAGCTATTAACTGAAGGGCCATATCAATACCTGCAGATACACCAGCAGCTGTTATAATTTTTTCATGGCGCACGAATCTCTCTTCAGTTGGAATAGCTCCGAGAGAACGAAGTAAGTTAAAACAGCTCCAATGACTAGTAGCATTAACACCATTTAGTAGACCAGTAGCACCTAAGATTAAGGAGCCCGTACATACAGTTGTAGTCCACTTTGTCGTTTTATGTATTTGGAGAATCCAATTAAGAGTTTCTTCATCCTTCATAAGTTGTGTAAAGTTTGGTGGACGACATCCGGGAATAATAAGAATATCTGCTGAAGTAATTTCATTAAAATTGTAATCAGCATGTAAATAGCCCATTTTCGAATCTAATTTTATTAATCCCTTCGTTTTAGCAACAAATTTTATGTTGTTGTTGCTTTCTGCAGCAAATACTTCGTATGGACCAATAGCATCTAATGCAGTAATTCCATCATAGAGCATAATAACGATTTCCATTAAAACCTCTCCTTTATTTGTTACGAATTGAATCTAGTAACGATAAGGAAGATAAAATTATTGAATATTCTTTTATCGTTACTTTAAATATACTATACCCCTAATGTGTATCGCTTAGTGCAACTTTGTCAAAGGTGTGACAAAATCTATGAATAGGTTCATTTATTTTGAAAAGATGTATTCACTTATTTAATGGGTAAAAGTTTAATTTACTTGGAATTTCTATTAAAAACGATATGCAACTTTCACAGAAAGAAGAAATGAAAAATATAGTACTTAGGCTAAAGTCTTAAAACGAAAGGAGACTAATCATACTTTCGTATCATTTCATTTTCGTTCCAATTATTGATTCGAATATTTTTGTTTTTTATTAAAATATTGGTAAAGAAACAATTACATGAAAAAAGGAGTGGGAATATGGATAATTATATTTGCACTACATGTGGAGTACAGTATCCCGAAAATGAAGAAGCACCTTCTCGCTGTAAAATTTGTAATGAGGAAAGACAATATGTTAATCCAATTGGGCAGTCATGGACAACATTAGAAACGATGCAAAATAGCAATTTATACAAAAACGAAATAATAAAAGAAGAAAGCGGTTTGTATAGCATTACTACTAAACCTAAATTTGCGATTGGACAAACAGCATTTTTAATACAAAGTAAAACTCTAAATGTTATGTGGGATTGCATTAGTTATTTAGATGATAAAACGATACAACGTATATATGATTTAGGTGGTATTCAAGCAATAGCACTTTCTCATCCACATTATTACTCTACACAAGTTAAATGGGCGGAAACATTCAATGTACCTATTTATATTCATGAAGATGATAAAGAGTGGGTGGTTCGTCCGAGTAAGCAAATTAAATTTTGGTCTGGGGAGCATCTGATATTATCGGAAGAACTTACATTGCATCGCTTAGGAGGCCATTTTAAGGGTGGAACTGTTATACATTGGAAAGACGGTAATGAAGGGAAAGGTATTTTGTTATCAGGTGATATTATACAAGTAGTTTCGGATCGAAAATGGGTAAGTTTTATGTATAGTTATCCCAATCTCATTCCATTACCAGCGAATAAAGTTAGAGATATGGCAGAGAAGGTAAAAGATATCCAATTTAGTCGACTATATAATGCATTTCATGGTGTGGTGGAAGATGCGAATAAAGCTGTACAAAGATCTGCTGATCGGTATATAAAGGCCCTGCAAGGAGAACTATTTCATACGTAATAGCTTGTAATTCATCTCTATATTTATATAACTAATTTTATATGAATTTTATACTAAAGTCCTATTGTTTATTAACTAATAGGTCTTTCAACTTAGGAAGTTCACACTAATGAGGGATGTTAAAGGGAATATATGTAACCTATACTAATTACTATAAAGCTTTGGAAAATGAAAAGGAGGAGATTTGCATGAAGAATTGGGTTCAATTTAGAATTGCAAGACCAACAGATAAATTTGAAGAAGTGATAAGTTTTTATGAAACAGGATTAGGTTTAAAACGTATAGGGGAATTTCACAATCATGAAGGATATGATGGGGTTATGTTTGGCTTACCAGATGAAGAGTATCATTTGGAGTTTACTACACATGTTAATGGAAGTCCATGTCCGGCACCGACAAAAGATAATTTACTAGTTTTTTATATGCCTATTAAAGATGAAATTGAAAAGATAGTGAATCGATTAAGTAATATGGGCTATCATGAGGTAGAACCTGAAAACCCGTATTGGATAGAGAAAGGAACCACAATAGAGGATCCAGACGGTTGGAGAATTGTGCTTATGAATGCATCTGAATAAGAAAACTATTTTCATATGAAATAGAGTGTAACAAAATGATTTAGACATAAATCCCTACAGTGTTTGTAGGGATTTTTATATAAGAAATTTTTATTGAGAGAGTTATTAAAATGTAGAAAGTATTTTGGCTAAGAACAAATGTAATAAACATAATTTATGAAGGAGGTATAAAAGTATGATAGTAAACCATTTTGAAGAGTTTTCTAAACATGTTGGAAATACACCTCTCGTGAAATTAGAATGCAAAGAAACGAAGGACCTTTCTATCTATGCTAAATGTGAATGGCATAACCCTACAGGGTCAATTAAGGATAGGGCGGCACTTGGAATGATTAATAAATATTTACAAGAAGCGGACAAAAAACAAAATATTTTAGAGTATAGTGGTGGAAGCTTAGCGAGGTCAATTGGGTGTATTTGTAATTATTTAGGGATTCAATGCACGTTAGTTTTAAGTTCTGGAACCGGTAAATCTCTCTTAAATGAACTTGATCGTTATGGTGCTAACGTAATCTTAGTTGATAAATATAAAGGGTTCTACGCAGTAATTGAGAAAACAATAGAGATTAGCAAACAAAAGCCAGAATTATACTTTTTATTCCAACATTATAATAATGCAAATCTAGTAAGTCATATAGAAGGTACAGGGCGAGAAATTATTGCACAAATGAATGGAAAACCAATACATGCATGGGTAGCATCTGCTGGTACTGGTGGAACTCTAATGGGAGTCTATACAGCAATAAAGAATTATACAAAAAATGTTGAACTACATTTAGTAATGCCTGCTGAATTGCCTTATGGTTCGGAACAACCACCAAATGATTTAAAGAAATATGCTGGATCAGGTGGGTTCGGCTTAGGAAGGAAACAACATTTCATAGAAAAGGAAGAAAATTTGATAGAAAAACAATGGACTTATTCATATGAAGATACCCTGTATGAAATGGCACGTTTTTACAAAGATACTGGTATAAAAATAGGAACTTCTGCGGCAGCGAATTTATTAGCAGCTAAACAAATTGGGAAAGAAAAAGGTGCGAATTTTAATGTAGTTACAGTTTTTCCGGACGCAGGGTCAATAGAAGAGTGGTCAGATGTAAAAAATTTAGTTGAAAAAATAGGTGATTGAGAGGACCATTAAAAGTTCTTTCGTAGTTTATATCTTATTCTACGCAAAATTGATACCATCAAAAAACTGTATGTTTAACATGTACAGTTTTTTGATGGTATAGCTGTGCAATGTTTAGAAATTTCACATATCGTATTTTAAAAATAAATATAGGAAAAACAAAAAGTAATGTAGAATATATCGTACATACATATATACAGTCAACATAAAAGATAAAGAGGTGGGTATATGTTACTTGAGGAAGTAATGCAGCAACTAGAGGAATATGGAACAGAACAAAATCGAAAAACGTATAAAAACCACGGAGCGAAAGAGCCATTATTCGGAGTTAGTTTTGCGAATCTAAAATTGTTAAAAAAGAAAATAAAAAAAGATCACGATTTAGCAGTTGAATTGTGGGAAACAAAAAATATGGACGCGATGACATTAGCAACTTATATTTTAGACCCGAAGAATATAACAGCAGAACAGCTTAATAGTTGGGTTCAGGATGTTGATTATTACTGTTTAATGGATGTTTTTATGACATCTATATGTACTTCGCCAATTGCAATAGAAAGAATGCAAGAGTGGACAAAGTCTAATGATGAATGGATTGGAAGAGCTGGCTGGTCTTTATTAGCAAATATATCGATTAAAAATAAAGCGTTACATGATGATTTCTTCTCTCCATACTTAGAAGAGATTAAAGAAAATATACATAATGAAAAAAATAGAAAAAAAGAAGCGATGAATAGTGCTTTATTCGCAATAGGAATTCGTAATGAAGACTTAGAGCGACAAGCGATTGAAATTGCACGTGAAATTGGAAAAGTAGAGGTTGATCACGGTACAACATCATGTAAAACACCAGATGCAGAAAGCTATATAAAAAAAGCGAGAGAAAGAGCTGAAAAAAAGAAAATGAAATAAGAAAAGAGGAACGGCTATGAAGCCCATTGAAGCAGCACAAAGCATAATTACATCACAATTTCCGAATTGTGATGTAGCTTTACTCGGTGGAAGCGTTGCACGAGGAGAAGCGACAAAAACATCTGACCTTGATATTGTAATAGTTGACCAAATTTTAACTTCTTGTTATAGAGAATCTTTCTATAGTAATGGATGGCCTGTTGAGGTGTTTGTTCATAATTTTACAACATATAAAACCTTTTTCAAAATGGATTGTGATCGAGGGAGACCGTCGTTACCACAATTAGTTTCAGAAGGGGTTGCATTAAAAGGGGAAAAGGAAATTGTTGAGAAATTAAAAAAAGAAGCGAATGATTTACTACATAAAGGACCAGCTAAATGGACCGAAGAAACGATTAAGCAGAAGCGATATTTTATTACGGATACTTTAGATGACTTTATTGGTGCAACAAAAAGAGAAGAAGAATTGTTTATCGCTAATTTATTAGCGGATTTAGTACATGAATATGTATTAAGAGTAAATGGTAGGTGGCTTGGGAGTTCAAAATGGTTTATTAGAGTGCTAAGAAGATATGATGAGCAATATGCAAACAAATTTGTAGCGGCTTTTGATCATTTTTATAAAACGGGAGAGAAAAATGAATTAATTCATTTTATAGAAATGACGTTAGAACAGTATGGTGGAAGAGTGTTCGAAGGATTTTCTATTGGTAAATAAAAAGGGGAGAGAAAAATGAATGTACCATATGTTCAATTAAGAGAATTGACACTAGATGATGTAGAAGATCGCTATCAATGGTCGTTAGATAGCGATGTAACAAAGCATTTAGTCGTACCAGACCAATATCCTCCGTTCACTCGTGGAGATACGAGAATCTGGATTGAAGCTTGTATAAGCCGAAAAAATGGTTATGAACAAAGGGCGATCGTTACTGAGAAAGGTATACATATTGGATGGGTAGACCTTAAAAATTTTGATAAAACAAATAAAAATGCAGAACTAGGAATTACGATTGGAAATAAAGACTATTGGGGGAAAGGATTTGGAATGGCAGCTCTAAACAGCATGTTACAAATAGGTTTTTCCCAGTTTGAATTGGAGAAAATTTGGTTACGTGTAGATGAAGATAATACACAAGCTAAAAAGAGTTATGAAAATGCCGGATTTGTATGCGAAGGGTTAATGAGAAATGATCGATTGAGACAGGGGAAGTTCATTCATCGCTATCGTTACAGTATATTAAAAGAAGAGTATGAATCAAAAAATAATAACCTATAAAAATATTATGTCAATTAAAAAGGGGAAGATAAAATGATTCGATTACTTACAAAAGCGGATGCAAAACAATATTGGGAGTTACGTTTACAAGCACTACAAGTAAATCCAGAAGCATTTGTAACGACTTATGAAGAAGCAGTACGTCAAGAAAACCCTCTTGAACGCGTTGCGGGTAATCTTTCATCCAACAGTAGTTTTACATTTGGTGCTTTTAATAATGAAAATCGTTTAGTTGGGGTTGTTACTTTATTAACAGAAGAAAAGGACGCATATAAGCATAAAGGGCATATCGTTGCAATGTATGTAGATACTGAAAATCGAAGAAGTGGTCTTGCACGTGATTTAATACGTAAAGCAATTGAAAGGGCAAAAGAGATGAAGCTAGAGCAATTGAACTTAGGGGTTGTGTCAACGAACGAACCAGCCAAACGATTATATGAATCAATGGGATTTAAAACGTACGGAATTGAAAAAAAGGCTATAAAAATGAATGGTGTGTATAGTGATGATGAACATATGGTGTTGTTCTTTTAAGAGAGGAAGTTTTGTATGAAAAAGGGGAAAATGCGACTATAAGATGGGGAGTTTGGCATATAGCAGATCATAATCGGTATCATCAAGCACATATAAGTCGATTGAGGAAATTATATAGAGAATATAAACTGCATATTCTTTAATTTTTGAATAAACAAACGCCCCTAAATAATAATTAAAGGGGGCGTTTATTTTTATTCGTTTGTTTTTCTTCCCAAGCTATCATTAAATTTTTATGATAATTTTTTGGTTTTTCAATAGAAAACCAGTAAATTGAATGTGCAATAGTTGGTAGCCATCTTTTATGGCAGATTCGTATATTTTCATGGTGAGTATAGTAGGTCGAGATTAAGGTAGATTTTGACCCTTAAAAATTTTGGTATGTAATATCCTCGATTTCATACCAATACACTTTATTCCCATGCAAATCTACTACAATTCCTTCATCATCCCAATAGGAACCTATATCGTTTGCACGTGTTTTCCATAAGGTTAGGGCATACTTTAGTAGCCATAAGGAGAAAAATATTGAAATAATTCCTAGTAAATCAAATTCTTCCATTAAAGATAAAACACTTATTAGAAGGAAAACAACTCCGAAAGAAAGTACAAATAAAATAGATTGTATAGAGGCTCTGTATATTTTCAGTGTTATCACATCCATAGAAGTAACTTATTTTTAAAATTATTTCTGTTTAATGTTTTTATATTAAGTATAATAAATGAATGAATGTATTATTATCTTTTTCATTGCAAGTGAATGGAAAGTGAAATGTAAGTTTGTATGTAGATTTTTCATCGCGTATACTAAAATATATGTTATAGAGATTAAAAATTAAATACAAGGGGTTTTACGATGAAAGCAATTGTTATAGGGATACTGGCATCATTTTTCTTTGCCTTTACCTTTGTTTTAAACCGGGCAATGGACTTAGAAGGTGGAAGCTGGATTTGGAGTGCATCATTACGGTATTATTTTATGGTTCCAATGCTATTACTTATTGTTATGTATAGAGGGAACTTAAAGCAACTCTTTCAATATATGAAAAACAATCCGAAAGAATGGTTAGTATGGAGTATCGTTGGATTTGGTCTCTTTTATGCACCGCTTAGTTTTGCTGGAGCGTTCGGACCAGGTTGGCTCGTTGCATCAACATGGCAAATTACAATCGTTGCAGGGATTTTGTTAACACCATTTTTTGCGGTGGATCCACTACATAAAAAACTTCCGATGAAGGAATTAGTTATGTCGGGCATTATTTTATTCGGTGTTGTTCTCATGCAAGTAGAACATGCTTCTTCATTAGGTATTCGTGAAACCGTTTTATGTGTAGTTCCTGTACTTATTGCAGCATTTGCGTATCCTCTTGGAAATCGAAAAATGATGCAAGTTTGTAAAGGGGAATTAGATGTATTTCAGCGAGTACTCGGTATGACATTAGCAAGTTTACCATTTTGGTTTTTATTATCTGGTTACGAAGTATCAACTGGCGGATTACCGTCAAGTAACCAAGTTTTTCAATGTTTTATTGTAGCAGTTAGTTCTGGGTTAATCGCGACAATATTATTTTTCTTTGCAACAGATCTTGTAAAAGATGATCCACAAAAACTAGCAACAGTGGAAGCGACGCAGTCTGGTGAAGTTTTATTTGCGCTAGTAGGAGAGCTGATATGGTTATCTGCACCAATTCCGTCATCTTTATCTTGGGTTGGTATGAGTCTCGTTATTATTGGAATGATACTTCATAGTTATGTGGCTGTCGTTGTAAAAAAAGAAGAAAAAATAACGGCGTAATGAGATTAGCTCTTTTTATTAAGAGTTAGTCTTTTTTCATAGAAAGGGATGAAAATATGAATTTACAGCGTGTTGAACAAATTGAAAAAGATTCAATATTAAATGTGCTACAATATGCCGTCGGTCCAAATGAAATAAGCTTAAAGACGGCAGTAATATTTTATCAAAGTAATAAAGGGACTTTGTACAAATATGAAGAAAAAGCTTGTATAGGTATTGAATTAATCGGAGCAACTAAAGCACGAGTATGTCATATAGCAGTGGCTTCAGATTATCGTCAAAAAGGAATTGCACTGCAAATGATTAAAGAAGTGGTAAGGATATATCAATTGACTTATATAGAAGCAGAGACAGACGATGGGGCGGTAGAATTTTATAAAAGAATTGGTTTTCAAGTTAAAAGTTTAGGAGAAAAATATATGGGAATCGAAAGATTTCATTGTTATTTGAAAAAATAGTATAAAAATATGCATATGGAGTATAGCTTGAAAAAATAAGATTTACATTTTTCTTCATTTAATAAAACTCTCGCTTATCATTCTCTACGATTTTAATAGAGTTTTGAGGCTTCAGTACACCCATATACATATTTTTGTAGTAATGAATATGATTAAGTTAAAAATTAAGAAAAATATGATAATATATTTATATAAAAGTTTAAATTTACGTGGCTAGTGAGGGAACCAATATGAAAATGAATGAAATAGTAGCAAGCACACAATTTCCAAATACAATCGAAACAATAACAAAAGATTTAAAAGCATTAGGAATCGAAAAAGGAATGACAATTATCGTTCATTCATCACTAAGTTCTATCGGATGGATATCTGGTGGTGCGGTTGCCGTAGTAGAAGCATTAATGAAAGTTGTTACGGAAGAAGGAACGATAATAATGCCAACGCAATCTTCGGATTTGTCCGATCCGAAACATTGGTCAAGACCACCTGTACCGGAAGACTGGTGGCAAATTATCCGAGATAACGTCCCTGCATTTGATTCACGTATAACCCCAACAAGGGGAATGGGTGAAATAGTTGAATGTTTTCGTACATATCCGAATGTAGTACGTAGTAATCATCCGTTAGGAAGTTTTGCTGCATGGGGAAAACATGCAGTAGAAATAACAATGAACCATTCATTATCAATGAGCTTTGGAGAAGAATCTCCATTAAGAAAAATATACGATTTAGACGGGTACGTATTATTAATTGGTGTTGGATATGATTCAAATACGTCTGTTCATTTATCCGAGGTGCGTACTGGTGCATGTGAGTTAATACAAGTAGGAGCACCTATTATAGAAAACGGTGAAAGAGTGTGGAAAGAGTTTGTTGAAATGGATTACGAATCTGAGAAGTTTGTAGAAATTGGTGTTGAGTTTGAGCGAAAAGGAACTGTAAAAAATGGGAAGATAGGGAATGCAACGTGTCGTCTAATGAAACAGCGTGATATAGTTGACTTTGGAACAGAATGGTTTCGTAAGAAAAATTAGTAAGGGATGGTTACAATGAAAGGGAAAAAGGTATTAATTACGAGCGGTGGTTGTCTAGAAAAATGGGATCAAGTACGCGGGCATACGAATATGGCTAAAGGTACAATCGGAAGGATAATCGCAGAAGAACTTCTAGCTAAAGGGGCACATGTTATATATTTACACGGTTATTTTGCGGAGAAACCGAGCGATGTACATAGAGGGTTAGAATTACATCCATTTGAAGGGATTGTTGATTTACAAGATAAAATGAAAAGTATCATCACACATGAAAAGGTTGATGCGGTTATTATGGCAGCGGCTGGATCAGATTGGATTGTGGAGAAGATCTGTGATCAAGATGGTAATGTTCTTAATATGAACGGAAAAATTTCAAGTGATATTGCACCGATTATTCACTTTCAAAAGGCTCCAAAAGTATTAAAACAAATAAAAGAATGGGACCCAGAAACAGTACTTATTGGTTTTAAACTTGAAAGTGATTTAAATGAAGAAGAACTGTTTGAAAGAGCGAAAAATAGAATGAAAGAAGCAAGGGCGAATGTAATGATTGCGAATTCACCACATTCTTTATATTCGCGCGGAGCTGTGCATTATGTAATTGGACAAGATGGTAAAGGGAAGTTGTGTAATGGGAAAGATGAAACAGCGAAAGAAATTGTCAAAAGCTTAGAGGTATTATGTAATCGTGTCACTGCTTTTTAAAATTAAGTTTTTAGATAAGAATGAATCCGCATAGTAATAAGTAAGCGAAACTTTAATTGGTGGGAATTTTACTTTTACACGAATGTGAAGCGTATATCAATCAAGAGCTATACACAGAATAATTGGTGAGGAGTGGATTCTATGGAACATTTATTAAAGCAAGCTATTAAACTTAGAAACGAAAAGAAATATGCGCAGTCTAAAGAGATGCTTATAGGATTAACAAACTTTACAAAGGATGCAGAAGTACTGTATCAGTGTGCGTGGATACATGATGTAATGGGGCTAGAAACAGAAGCAGTTCCGTATTATGAGCAGGCGATCGCAAATGGACTTGATGGCGAATCCCTTTGCGGTGCTTATATTGGTCTAGGAAGTACATATCGTTGTATAGGGGAATATGAAAAGGCAATTACAGTATTAGAAGCTGGGGTGAAAAAATTCCCAGAGAACGATCCGATGAAAGTATTTTTATCATTAGCAAAATATAACGTAAACGATCACGAGTCAGCGATGAAATTATTACTTGAAACTGTCGTGAAAGTAGAGGAAGTAAAAGAATTTGAACGTGCCATTTCATTTTATAAAGACCACTTAAATGAGGTTTTTAAATAAAGGAGTGAACGTATGAATGTTACACTATCGCGAAGGCGAAAAGGTATTTGGATTGGACTCGTCTCTTTAATTATGCTATCAAACTATTTATTGTATGCTCTTCCAATAGTACCAGCTGCGCCGAAAGAAGTTGTACTTGGGTCATTATTAGATTGCATGTTTGTCATTCCAATCATCACGTATTTCTTCATTATTCGAAAAAGGTACTCGTTAACGTATATAGTTCCTGTTGTAATAGCTGGTTATATTTTTGCAAGATTTATTATTCCAAGTGACTATTTACAAGATTTTTCATACGTTTCTTATATTATAGTTGCAGGAGAAATTGCTTTTGTATGTTTAGAGTTATTCCTTCTATATAAAATTGTTAGAAAGCTTCCTACCATAATAAAAAAATATAAAGAATATAAAAGTGAGTACTCTTCATTTTCTTATGCAATTGATGCTGCGTTTGACGCTACTATGAAAAGAAATAAATTAATAGATATCATTGTAACGGAGTGTAAGTTAATCTATTATGCATTTTTATCGTGGCGTGAAAAAGTACCAGAAGGTGAATACGTATACTCATATCACAAAAAGACTGGTGCAATAGGTGTATATATCATGATCACCCATGCGACCTTAATAGAAAGTATTGGTTTTCATTATTTGCTACACCAGTGGAATCCAGTAATAGCATGGATTTTACTTATTTTAAATGTATACGCGATGATTTATTTTATAGCTGAAATACAAGCGATGCGTAAAAATCCACTTAACGTAACAGAAGAACAAGTAATCATTCAAATTGGATTAGGAAAGAAAATTGTTATACCATTTACACAAATTGATAATATTGCGTTCTACAAGGGTGATGAATTGCTAACGGCAAAAGAAGGGAAACAGGTATTGGATGCAACTGTTATGGAGTTCATAAAAGAACCTGCTACTTTTGAAATAACATTAAAAGAGCCAGTGAAAGCACAGTTGTTATATGGATTTTCTAAAACAGTAAGTCGTGTGCACTTAAATGTTGATGAAGAACGAAAATTTTATGATGCGGTTAAGGAAAAGTTAAAACATGAGTAATAGTGCTGTTAGTTACATAAAAACAAATAAGCTTCCGTTAGAAGTGAAAAAATATGAAACATGGATAGTGAAAAACTCTTTCTAAATAAGAAGGAGTTTTTCTTGTGTACTTGTATAAATCATTATATAAAAAACTATATACTTCTTTATCGTTAGATGAATGGATATAATTGAGGATAGAACTAGTATAAGGGGAAACAAAATAATGAATAAGTTACTTACATCGAAAGGTGAAATTATAGAAAGAAAAATCCGATATAACTCAACAATAGTAGATCACAATTGCTTATTACTTGAAAAGCAATCACAAAGTATCGTTTTATTTCACGAGGTGCAGTATTCATTTACAATGATTGCAAATGATACTAAGTTAACAATTCCAAAAGGGAGTTATACAATCGCATATTACTGGAAAGATTGTCCGTACAATTTATACGTATGGAGAGATATAAAAGGGAAGTATTTAGGTTCCTATTTTAATATCGTAAAAAATACACAAATAAAAGACGAAGTGGTTTCCTTCGAAGATTTAATCATCGATATTATGGTACTTCCTAATGGAGAATACTTCATATTAGATGAGGATGAATTACCAGAACCATTAGGAAATTTCGAAGGTGGTTATGTGAAGAAAGCTCTTTATGGACTGAAAGAAATCATTCAAAAAGAGCTTCCACAAATAGTTTTGGAGACAGCCAGGGTGCAGAAGAACTAAAATTTAATTACATAAATATTTTGAATGGAAATGAGTAGTCTCAAGTTATATGATCTAACTTTTTTGATAAATCTAAGGTTAGTAGCATATTTCTTGAGATTACTTTTTTTGTAGAAATTTCGTTGCTTAGTTATTAAATGGATTTTAAATTTATGAAATAAGATTGACTGAATAAAGTTCAGTCGTTTATGATTGAATCAGATTCAGTCGCAGGAAAAACAAAGTAGGAGATGACCTATGAAAAGAATATCAAAAGAACCAGATATAAGACGGCAAGAGTTAATGGATATTGGTTTTGAACTATATATGAAAAATGGTATGAAAGGATTTGGCATAAAAGATGTTGTGAATCATGCAGGTGTAGCAACGGGCTTATTTTATTATTACTTCAAGTCTAAAGAGATTTTTGTTGATGAAGTTTTAAATGACTGTATTGTGAAAAATATGGAGTTAATTGAAGAAATACTTGTTTCAAATGAACGGTCTGTCATGCAAAAGATGAAAGATTCACTAGATATATTTTGGACATTTATTGAAAAGTTAGCACCCTATAAAAATGTGAGTTCGTTTCAGACGGAACAACATTTTCAACTGGAACAGAAATTATTCGCACGTATGCAACCGTTAATTAGACAAGTAATTGAAGAGGGAGTAAACATAGGGGTTTTTTATACTGATAACTCATTATTAGCTTCTGGGTTTATTCTATACGGTCTTAGCAGTATTGCTCATTCAGAAGTAAAGTTGAATCTAGATACAAAACAAGAAATGGTTAATTTAGTATTAACTACACTACGATACAATCAAAAGGAAGGAGAAAGTTTATGAAAATTATTATCGATGGAAATAATATCTCACAAGAGCAACTTATAGAATGGAAAAGAGAACGGATAAAAAAAGTATTATATACATTAGGACATAAAGAGCTTGAAATAAATGATACAGACGTCATGATAAAACAGCTAACGGAAATAAAGTTGCGATATACATACAATGAAATGTACGAAAAGTTGAAATCAAAACTTAGATTAAGTGCAATAGGTATGCGTATCTGTACTCTTTTATCTGGTGATAGACGAAAATTTTCGAAAACTAGTATTTATTTAGACGGGATTACAGCAGAAGTAGCTATACATGGAATTGATAGTTTGATGCTTGAACAATCATGTGAAAATAACAAAGTGAATTTATCTGCTTGTCCTGATCACTATGTACTAAGACCCTTTGGGGAAAATGAATTAGAGGTTATCGAAACTACTGGTAATTCTCCGTTTCCAGTTCAATTTTTCATTGTTTTTGGTGACGAAACCGGATTGAAAACACCGAGAGATAAATCTTATCAATACCAATCAACAGGTGTTGCACGTATGAAAGATGGTACTACTATTGGTGGAGTTCGACATCAATTTAAAGATACTGATACAGGGATAGAAGTAAGTCTAGTTGTTGAGTTCCCAGCCCTTTGTCCTAATAGTCTAATTAAATCCCATCAAATGCATTTAGCATGTGAGTTTTCTTATTGGTTACAGTGGATTAAAAATCAGAAAAAATAGTAAGTAAATGATATCGTTCAAATAAACAACAGTAAAAATATTTAAACGAATCATATGTATGTTTTGATAAAACCCAGTTGACTTATCGGAAATATTTGTATAATATGTACTTAATTCCATAACGTATTGCTGATTGGAGAAACCAAAGGCATTTTATCTGTTGATAAAATGCCTTTGGTTTTTTTATTGCACAAATACTGAATCTGTTCATTTATATGAATCATTTTAAGGAGGGGAAGAAATGACTGTTTCAATTGATGGGGTATCAAAATATTTTTTGAAACAAACTGGTACTGTTCAAGTATTAGAGAATATTAATTTTCAATTAGAGAAAGGGGACTTTGTTACAGTAATTGGTCCGAGTGGGTGTGGAAAAAGTACATTACTAAAAATTGTTGCAGGTCTAGATAATGATTTTGAAGGGGAAGTTGTTATTGATGGGGAGTCTATCTTAAAACCGAGTAAGAAACAAGGTTTTATTTTTCAAGAACATAGGCTTTTTCCGTGGTTAACGGTTGAAGAAAATATAGCGGCAGATTTGTCGTTAAAAGATAAGTATGTGAAAGATAAGGTGAGAGAATGGGTTGAAATCGTTCGGTTAGATGGCTTTGAAAAATCGTATCCGAAAGAAATTTCAGGCGGGATGTCACAACGTGTTGCGATAGCGAGAGCGTTATTAAGAGATCCGAATGTATTATTACTTGATGAACCTTTTGGAGCGCTAGATGCTTTTACTCGAAGTCATTTGCAAGAAGTATTGCTAAATATTTGGGAGCAGAAAAAAACAACAATGATATTCGTTACACATGATATAGACGAAGCGATATATCTTTCAAACCGGATCATCATTATGAATGCAAAACCAGGGGAAATACATAAAGTGATTGAAAATAATTTACCTTATCCGCGAAATAAAACTGCTCAATCGTTCCAACAACTTCGAACGAAAGTATTACAGCAGTTTGAATATGGAGGATTGATTCAAACAAGTATATAGGAAAAGGGTGATTTTATATGTATAAAAAATTTAAAGTTCTTTCTTTTGCTTTAGCTATATCAATGTTTTTATTAGGATGTGAAAAAAGTACAGCAAGTAGTAAGAAAGAAGATGTAACAATACAAATTGGTATACAGCAAGGATTAAGCCCGCTATTACTAGCAAAGAAAAAGGGATGGTTTGAAGAGGAGTTTAAAAAAGAAGGAGTTAAAGTGAAATGGACAGAGTTCCAAAGTGGACCTCCTTATTTTGAAGCAATCGCATCAAACCGGTTAGACTTTGGTGAAGTAGGGAATTCTCCAGTCATTTCAGCGCAAGCAGCAGGTATTGGATTTACGGAAATCGCCAATACAGGTTATGCGAGAAAAGGAACTGGAATTCTCGTTCAAAAAGATAGCAAGATTGCGAGTGTAAAAGATTTAAAAGGTAAAAAAATTGCAGTAGCAAAAGGAAGTAGTGCCTTTAATTTATTATATCGAGCGCTTGATAAAGAAGGTATTGATGTAAAAGATGTAAATGTCATTCAATTACAACCAGATGAAGCGCAGCCTGCATTCGAATCAGGATCAGTAGATGCATGGGCGATTTGGGACCCTTTCATATCATTACATACGTTAAATAAAGGTGCGAAGGTGGTTGTAGACGGTGAAACATTAAATGTCTCTTCACCAGAATTTTTAATTACGAGGACAAAATTTGCGAAAGAACATCCAGAATTAGTTGAGAAATTCCTCAAAGTTTATGAGAAAGCACGTGTATGGCAAGATGCTAACTTAGATGAAGCAATAAAAGTGTACACTTCTGTAAAAAAGATAGATGCAGAGATTGTAAAAGAAGTGTTTAATCACGACAAACCAATTTTAGTTCCGGTAACGAAGGAAATAATAGCAGAACAACAAAAGACAGCGGATTTTCAATATAAGCTCGGTTCTATAAAGAAAGAAATTAAGACGGAAAAAGTTGTAGATAATTCTTTCGTAGAAAAAGCATTGAAAGCGAAGTGAAAAGAGGTTTTGTAAAGTGGAAAATACGAAAGCTGTTATGAAACCAGCGAGTATAACGATTAAGAAAAATGGCATAAAGAAGGTACGAAAGTTAAATGTAAAAGTTTTAGTAAGGGCGATTACTATACCGGTTATTATATTAATAATTTGGCAGTTGGCTGGCGTATTCGGTCTTGTTTCTAAAACAGTTTTACCAACACCATTAGATATTTTTCTAGCTTTCCAAGAGCTTATTAAAACAGGAGAGTTATTCGGCCATTTAAGTATTAGTGTATTCAGGGCTGCGGCTGGTTTCATTATTGGTGGGGGCTTAGGAATCATTTTAGGAACGATTGTTGGATTTTCAACGAGAATTGAGCAATATTTAGACCCATCTGTGCAAATGTTAAGAACTGTCCCTCATTTAGCTGTTGCGCCGCTTTTCGTATTATGGTTCGGTTTCGGTGAAACATCGAAAGTGCTATTAATTGCAGATGGTGCATTTTTTCCTTTATACGTGAACGTATTTTTAGGTATTAGAGGTGTGGATTCAAAGTTATTTGATGTTGCGAGAGTATTAGAGTTTAGCAAAAGAAAACTAATTACGAAACTAATTTTACCATCTGCATTGCCTAACCTTTTACTAGGAGCAAGGTTATCGTTAGGTGTTGCATGGGTGAGTTTAGTAGTAGCAGAACTTATGGGATCTACAGAAGGTATTGGTTATATGATTATGGATGCAAGGCAATTTTCAAATACAGATATCGTATTTGTCGGCATAATTATCTTTGCATTTGTTGGGAAGTTTTCTGACTCTCTAGTACGTTTACTAGAAGTGAAGTTTTTAAGATGGCGAGATAATTTTAAAGGTGAGACTGGGAATTAACATATAAATTTTTAGGGGTAATTTATATAGAATTTGTTAGTATACGTTTCAAAATAAATAAGGGGTGTGTAAAGGTATGGAATTATTATGGTTTATTCCGGCTTATGGAGATGGTCGATATTTAGGAACGACAAAACGAGGAAGAGCAGCTGAATATGGTTATTATAAGCAAGTTGCTGCGGCAGCTGATTATTTAGGATATACGGGTGTTTTACTTCCAACTGGTCAAGGATGTGAAGACCCTTGGGTGTTAGCTTCAGCTCTTGCTGCTGAAACAGAAAAACTAAAATTTTTAGTAGCAGTGAGACCAGGACTAATGTCACCTACAGTTGCAGCGAGGATGGCATCTACATTTGATAGAATTTCAGATGGGAGACTACTTATTAATGTAGTAGCTGGAGGAGATCCAGTTGAACTACAAGGAGATGGATTATATCTGGAGCATGATGAAAGATATGAAGCAGCGGATGAATTTTTAAAAGTTTGGAAATCGACATTGCAAGGTGAAACGATCTCTTTAGAAGGAAAACATATTCAAGTTACAGATAGTAAAGTTGTATTCCCGCCAGTTCAAACACCATATCCTCCTATATATTTCGGAGGATCATCAGCTGCTGGAAAAGAAGTAGCAGCTGAACATAGTGATGTATATTTAACGTGGGGAGAGCCACCAGAGCAAGTGAAAGAGAAAATAGAAGAAGTAAGAAAACTTGCAGAAGAGAAGGGGCGTACAGTACGATTTGGCATTAGATTACACGTAATTGTAAGAGAAACAGAAGAAGAAGCGTGGGAAGAGGCAGAACGTTTAATTCAATATGTGGATAATGAAACAATTGAGCTTGCTCAAAAGACATTTGCAAGATATGATTCGGTTGGTCAAAAGAGGATGACACATTTAAATAAAGGTACGAGAGAGTCGTTAGAGATAAGCCCTAATTTATGGGCTGGAATCGGACTTGTAAGAGGTGGGGCAGGTACTGCACTTGTAGGCAATCCACATACAGTAGCAGAAAGGATAAAAGAATATGAATCGTTAGGAATTGATACGTTTGTTTTATCAGGATATCCGCATTTAGAAGAAGCGTATGAGGTCGCAGAATTGTTATTCCCATTATTGAAAGACGAGAAGAAAGAAGAAAATAAAATTGTTGGTGAAATGATTGCTGATGCATATGCATTAAAAAAATAGTGAGAAATAAAGTTTCACATATTTATTGCTTTATTTTGTTCACTGCCTGTTAATACGGGATAAAAAACCCGCAAGTTATTCGCTTGCGGGTTTTCATCGTAAATTATTAGAAAATATGGTAAAATTAAAGGGTAACTTCAGGTGCGGTTGGTTGTTCAATTATCACTTCTCCGAGTAGGAGGGGGGTGATAATACGTGAGTGAAATAGCGTTGCTACTGCAAGGTGGACTGTTTCTCGTTGCATTGTTAACGTTCGTCGTCGTTTTAATAGACAAGCTCAAAAAATAACAACCCACCTATGCTTATAGAATGTGGGTTGTTTTATTTGTAAGAAACAAATAGGATAAATGAACAATCCAATCTGCTAAGTTACGTGGACTAGTGTGTAGCCGCACACTAGTCTTTTTTATTTATATACAATTTATAATTGGTTTATGTGATTGTATTGTTCTTTTCATACTCATTATAACACAGTGTCTTTTCATCAAGAAAGGAGACCGTATGTTCTGGTTCCTGTTATATAGTAGGTGCTTTTTCTTTAAACAGTCCATCCATATACTGTTTTAAACTTTGGACATAAAATTTCTGCATACTCACATTATTTACACCGACAATTGGCGATGGAAGGTCAAATCTTTTTTCTGATAAATGAACGACAACATCAAAGATGTCAAACAAACGAATGAAGCAAAACAGGCCGTCTTTATCGCTAAGTAAAATAAAGTAATGATTTTCACTACTTGTATTTAGCGTATTCCATAATGAACTTTTGCTTAAATCACGTACAATGCTTTTTTCTTTTAGTTCCACGAAATCTGCATTTGAGAGAATGGTAGAAATATCAATTGCATCTTGATCTTCAAAGTAGCCATCAACTGCTTGTACAGCGAATGTATAAGCCATTTTTAATACACTCATTTTATATTTACGGTTATCTAATAGTAATTCACGTTGAATAGAACTCGCTACTTTCGTTACACGTTCCTCTTTCCAAATTTCATTATGTAAGGAAATATCATGCTTTTTACATAGTTTCATAATTAATGCATTAGAATAAAGAATCTCGTCGCTTACTTCGACAACATCAGTCTCAGCAGCCGCAAGTTCCTCACCGTGCTCATTCGTATAGAGTGGGGAATCAATTTGTCTTTTCATTTGTTCAATCTTAAATTGACTCAATTTATGCCTAATTAAAGGACGATCAATATTTGTTGTCATTTGTTCATGACAAGTATCACAAATTGAGTTTGTGAAATAATATCCACATAATATTTCTGGAATGACATATTGTTCACTAAGTTCTTTCGTATCTTTTCTGCAAATGATGCATTGTGTCATTTTTATCACCTTTACCCGCAAATTTGTATATAATCTCATTGTAGTGTATTTATTGGTATTTTGGAATGTTGTAAAGGAAAATATTATGTGAAATTCATGTTTATTTTGGTACAATGAAGAGAAGTGCTAGTTTAAAGGAGGCCATTTTTTTGAAATCGAAAGTGCACTTTTGGACATTAGAAGTGCTAATGGTTGTAGGAATCATATTTATTTGCACAAAAATATCATTTTTATTTCAACCGATTGGTATCTTCATATCAACATTATTTTTCCCAATCTTAATCGCGCTTTTTTTATACTTCATATTTAATCCTGTATTAATCTTTTTGGAGAATAAAAAAGTACCTAGAAATTTAGCGATATTACTGTTATATCTTTTTATCATAACATTAACTGCCGTTGGCGTTGGAGTAGTTGTTCCTACGATTTCACAACAGCTAATGGACTTAGTAAAAAATATGCCAGGCTACATAAAAGAGGGAAAAGTATACATACAAGAATTATCACATCATAGGTTGTTTGAATGGTTATCTACACAAAACTACGTTTCCATTGAAACAATTGAAAAAAATGCGATTGAATACTTAAAAGATATTCCAAATACAATTACGTCGAGTGCAACGGCTTTATTTGGTATTATCACGAACGTTGCATTAGTTGTATTTACTGTACCGTTCATTTTATTTTACATGTTTAAAGATGGACATGCCTTTCCAGGAAAAGCGGTAAGTTTATTACCAGAGTCTTACCGTGAAGAGGGGCTTCGTATCATTAAGGAAACGAACGAAACATTATCTGCATATATTCAAGGGCAAGCGCTCGTTTGTATATTTGTAGGTGCGTTTACTTTTATCGGTTATTTAATTATCGATTTACCGTACGCTTTCGTTTTAGGAATTATTGCAGCATTTACAAACATCATTCCTAACTTAGGTCCATTTATTGGGGCAGCACCAGCTGTTATTGTAGGACTGTTCGTATCTCCGATGCAAGCCGTATACGTAATTATTATCGTAACAATTGTACAACAGTTTGAAAGTAACATCATTTCACCGCGTATTATGAGTTCGAAATTAAATATCCACCCATTAACAATTATTATTTTAATTTTAGGGGTAGGTAACTTTGCTGGAATCATCGGAATGATTTTAGCAGTACCAGTTTATGCAGTAACAAAAACTGTTGTTTCGAACTTAGTGAGATTGTTTAAGACAAAGAGAAGTAATCGGAAATAGTGAAACCTGAGAAAGATACACCGCTTTTTAAGAGGTGTATCTTTTGTTTATAAATAAATAATTAAAAGTGGATTGATTTGATTTTATTATATATTTTTTATACATCAAATTCAGTGATAAACTTGTGTGATATAAGCTCTATAAAACTATGTGGAATCCCTCTGAACTATCCAAATCATTTCCTTACAGCGTGCTATCAACATCAAAATCGACTCCTTTCAATTCTATATAGTTAAACGATTAAAGGTGAGTGTAGTATTTGCTTCTACGATCTCGAATTTCATCAATAACTTGTTTATATTGTCTTTCTTGTTTTAATTCATTTCGAGATATTGTTTCTTTTTGAATCGTAATCGTTAAAAAGAAAAGGTGAAACTTCATATGTGAATTCCTCCTTTCGAATTGGAATTACAGATGACTACAGTAATGACTTTGTCTTTCTTTTACATGATCTATAGCCTGATTAATTTGTCGTTCATGAAACATTTCAGACTCAGAAAATTTATTTTTTTGAATGGTAATGGTTAAAAAGAATACTTTAAATTTCATTAGATAATTGCCCCTTTATAAGTGATTTAGAAAAAACGAGTGTAATAAGAAGATTGGCGCTCTTTTACTTCGTCCATAATGTTTTGAATGTATTGCTCACGTAAAATCTCTTTCTGTGAAAGTTTACGTTTTTGAATGATAATGGTTAAAAAGAATGCTTTAAATTTCATTAGATTTATGACCCCTTTATAAGTGATTTAGAAAAGACGAGTGTAATAAGAAGATTGGCGCTCTTTTACTTCGTCCATAATGTTTTGAATGTGTTGTTCACGTAAAATCTCTTTCTGTGAGAGCTTACGTTTTTGAATAGTGATTGTTAAAAAGAATGCTTTAAATTTCATGAATATATGACCCCTTTAAAATATATTTTTAATACATTTGAGTGTAGTATGAACTTTTAATGTCAGTTATTTTATCAGTCAGTTGTTTTAACTGTTGTTTACGATTGATTTCAGTTTTAGATAAAGTATTTTTTTGAAGTGCAGTCGTAAAAAAGAAAATATGAAAAGTCATAAATGAATTCCTCCTTTCGAAAAGGAATTACAGGTGATCACAGTAAAGTGCTTGGCGCTCCTTAACATCATTCATAGCTTTTTCAATTTGCTCATTATGAAGAATTTCATCTTTGGAAATTGTATTTCTTTGAATCGTAATACTTAAAAACAATACGCTAATAGTCATTGAATGTTGCTCCTTTCTTAGAAAAATAATGTAAGAGACTAAAAAACCGCGCAAAAAAACCACAGGAAGATACAGTTCTCCTATGGCTGGGCGTGAAAAAGCCACAGGAAAGTATACGACCTCCTGTGGCGAATTTATGAATTAAATGAAATAAAGTACGATTTTCAATTCTCCATTAGGGTGGTCGAATTCATATTTAATTGTCCAGAAAACACAGGTGCAGTTAACGCTAAAGTTAATGCATGTAATTGTAATTTCATCATTTCCTTCGACCTCCTTTTAGAATTTTTTTCTTACGTTAGTAAGTATATACAATTAATGGATAATTGTAAACATAAAAAATGAAAATTTTTAATTTTGATTAAAATGCGTATATTTCAAAAGGGATTTGAAAGTAAATATTGTAATTAACGAAATATCGATAAAAATGGGGGATGCTAAATGAAATATATGCATCATAACATGATCGTTATGCTAACAATTTTTTTATTCATTACGGCTTGTTCTAATGGAGAAAGAATAAAAGATATATATGATGTTAGGTCAGATGATTTTAAGAAATATACTGGGACATACGTTGGTAATAATTCAGATGTGGTTGCAATTATTAATCATTTATCCGGTGGTGGAACAGTTCAAAGTATAAGTTTAGAAAATGAAAATATAAAAGTGAACTATGGTGCAAAAGAGAGTGGAGCTCTTACAGAAGAAATGATTGAGACGTATTGGTTTGATGAGAAAGATACGATGAAGAAGAATTTTCTCTTTAATGCTACCTATCTAGTAATTTTAGTACCAAACGCAAAAGCTTATGAGTTTCAAATAGAAAATAAAAACTTTAAGATAACGAGGGAAGAAATGTTATCAATTTTGCATAGGGAATTCGATGATTTTCCAAAAGAAAAAGATATATGGGATAAAAATAAAGTTATAAAGTTCTTTAACGGCAATGAAGAAAAAATTAAAATGTTTGTGGAAGATAAAGATTTTCGGAAATCTTTATTTGCTAAATATCCAGTGAGCCAGTTGAAATAATGGAGGGGAGAAGATGGAGTTAGTATACAAAATTTCTTATCATAGAATGCAGGATCATTATTTACCTAAATTAGTACAGGCAATTAGGCTCGTTAGTGAAGAAGATTTGTGGAAAAAAGAGACCTCTGTTAATTCAATTGGTGGAATCGTACTACATATTTGTGAACATTTACAGAGAAATACAAGGCGTTATAAGGATCCAAATATAGTTTTTGAAAATGGAATTGAAGAATATTTTCCAGTGAAACAAATAAGCTCTGAAGCTTTGTTAAAAACTGTTGAAGAAATATTTGATGAGTGGGGCAAAGCATATATACAGGTATGGGAAGAAAAAAGGCATATTGATCTTCAAAGTCTATTACATTTGGTTGAGCATACAAGCTATCATTTAGGGCAAGTAGTAGATCGTACAAAATGTATTGAGGGACAACAGTTTAATTTTTGTCAAAATGGTATAAATGAAAAGAATTTGAGAACAAGAGTTGAAACTTCGAATTTTTAGAAAGAGAGACATTTTAAGAGATATCCCTTATTTTATTGTTATTTCAATTGGATTAACAATTCTTTATATCATAACTAGTAGTATATTTATTCGTAAAGTATCATTTGAACGAACAGTTTAAAATAGTGATAGATTATTTTTTTAGGGAGAAGGAAAATATATGGGAGACACGTCCTCACTAATAACCGTCTTTTTATGCATTGCACTACTAATATTTTGGCGTCGTTATCGCTCCATGCATAAGCCAATAAAGGGATCGGGAAAACGTATTTTATGGCCATTACTATTTTTAACACCAGGTATTGTATGGTTTTTAGGTCCCGTACATCCAGCTATATTACAAGTAATTATAGCGGTATTCATTGGTGTACTTTTTGCTGTGCCGCTTATAGTATTAACAAATTATGAACGAAGAGATGATGGGAATATTTGTACGAAAAAAAGTGCAGCTTTTTTAATTACTTTTATTGCACTTGTCGTTTTGAGATACAGTTCAAGAAAATATATTGTTGACTTAGATCAGCAAACGATTGGTTTATTATTTTACGTTGTTGCTGTCTCGTATATTATTCCTTGGAGAATCGCCTGTTATATAAAGTTTAGGAAAGTTTGGCGGGAAAATAAGAATCATGCTATATGAAAACTTCTCATTTGAGAAGTTTTTTTATTTTTACAGGTAAGCAAAACAAGTTGTTGAAGGGCAGGCTGTCATAGAATATGATACATATTATAATGAGGAAAAGTTGAGGGGATAAAAATGCGTACAATTTTACTTTTTCTAAACAACATGTTCATTAGCGAAATCGAGGACATTAGGCAAAAACATGATCCTTTATTTGGATTAATTCCACCGCATATTACAATTGTATTCCCATTTGAAAGTTCGATTTCAAATGATGAGCTGAAATTACATATTATAAATGTATCAAAACCGATACAGAATATAGAAATTGAATTTAAGAATCAAATTACAAGTGAAAGAGAATATTTGTTTTTACGAGTTGAAAAGGGGAAAGAACAAATAGAGGAACTACATAATATTCTATATACAGGACCTTTATTACAATTTTTGAAAGAAGACATTCCGTACATCCCGCATGTAACAGTCGGAAGAAAAGAAAGTGTCGCGTTAGCTGCTGAAGTAGTGAAGGAGATTCCTAGTTTTCATGGGAAGTTAAATTGTGTGATTGATAGAATAAGCGTGGAGCGAATTGGAGAGAACGGGGAATCAATTATTGAATTTGAAGTGCCATTTCTAAAAAGCTGACAAAAGTCAGCTTTTTATTTCGTAGCATGAAGTAATGCACCAATTGCACCGCTATTACCACCATCTTGTAAAAAGATTGGTGTTTTATTTTGATATTCGGTGTAGCTACTAATAATATGTTGAAGTTGTACGTTATTACATAAAGTCGAACCAATATAAATAATATGTTCAATGTTTTTTGTTTCAGCGAATTGAAGGCTTAATGCAGTAACGACTTCACCGACAAGTCCTTGTACAGTAGCTAGTATATCGGAGCTACTATTATTTGATTCTGTAATGGCTGCTTTTCCGAAGTTACTAGCAGTTAAGTTATTATCGATAGGGGAAAGAATGCCACCATAAATATCTCCAACCGTAATATCTAGTTCTTTTCTAGATCCTACTTTTGTTAGAGGGATTACATCTTCAAAATGATCTATATTTGTTAACAATTTTGAAAGTCCCATAATAGTCCCACCGCCAACTCCGGTTCCACCAGCGCGAATATATTGTTCATTATAAACGTAATGGATAGAAGTACCTGTACCGATATTGGTTAAAATAAAATTGCGTATAGCATGTTTTTCTTCTTTTAATATGTATTGGACACCTGCAAGAGTAGCTTCAAATTCGTTTAGCTCTATTATTTTATATGAACCTGTAAGCAGTTGCTGTAATAGTTTCGATTTACCACCCGTAATACATATTTGTTTTATGCCATTGTTGCTTTTAATCCAATCTATTATTTTATGTTGTTCATGCGAATAAAATTTTTCAAAAGTTAATAGCCTTTTTTCGTTAAAATAAGCTATTTTCGTTAATGTGCCTCCAGCATCGATACCGATAGTACGTTCCATTTTCCTGCTCCTAACTACGTAATATGTTTTCCTATTTATTTTTAATTGGTTGAGAATAGATATTCCCAACTGATATAAGGAACAATTTAATCTGCTTGATATATTAATAGTTTTTCTATAGTTACAATAGGCTGGTCGTTTACAGTTGCAATACCTTTACCAAGAACAAAACCTCGGCGATTGCGCGTTAGTTCATAATGTAAATCAAGTTTATCACCGGGATATGCTTTTCCTTGGAATTCAACTCCATCTAAAGAGGAGAGGAATCCTAGTCCTTCAGAATCACTTGTATGTACAAATGCACTAAGCTGAGCAAGTGCTTCTACAATTAACATATGAGGCATATGTTTTTGACTATCATTTATAAACCATTCGTTATTTGTAATGAGTTTATATCCTGTAACGGATTCACCTTGTTTTACATTTGTTACTTTATCAGTCATTAAAAATGGATAACGATGGGGAAGAGTGTCTTTAATATGCATATGAAAGTACCTCCAATTAATAATACCCCTGCTAAATTTAAGCAGGGGAGTGGGAACTAATTTTTAACTAATTCATTTAATTTTTCAAGAGTGAAAATGCCGCTATTTCTAATGTTTTCAACAACTTGTTGCAACACTTCTTTATCTTGAACGAGTGCAATACGTACGAAGCCTTCTCCGTGAGGTCCAAATGCATGACCAGGTGTAACAACGACATTCGCACGATCCATTAATGCATAAGCGAAGTCTAGAGAAGTCCATCCTTGTGGAATTTCAGCCCAGACAAACATACTACCGGCTGGCTTATCGACATTCCAACCAAATGTTCGGAATCCATCGACTAAAGTATCTCTCCGTTCTTGATAAATATCGCGGTTTTTCTCACAAAATGCCGCGCCATTTCTTAGTGCTGCAGATGCCGCTTTTTGAATTGGTAAAAATACACCGTAGTCGGTATTAGATTTAAATTGAGTAAGTGCAAGAACAATTTCTTCGTTTCCAATCATATATCCAATACGGCTACCTGCTAAACTATAACTTTTTGACAAAGAATTGATTTCTACACCAACTTCTTTAGCACCAGGTACAGAGAGGAAGCTAATTGGCTTATTACCATCGAAATAAAATTCAGCATAAGCAAAATCATGGACAACGATAATATTATGCTTTTTCGCGAATGCGATTACTTCTTTAAAGAAATCTTCATGAGCCATTGCTGGAACGGGATTCCCTGGGAAGTTTAAAATCATCATCTTCGCTTGATTGGCAATTTCTTCAGGGATGACTCCTAAGTCTGGTAAGAAATCATTCTCTTTCTTTAAAGGCATGTAGTAAGATGTTGCACCAGCCATTTGAATACCTGTTTCATAAGCTGTATATCCTGGATCAGGAACTAATATAATATCACCTGGATTTGCATAAACCATAGGTAAATGAACGAGCCCGTCTTGTGAACCCATTAATAATAAAACTTCTTTATCCGCATTTAATAAAACGTTATGAGTGTTGTTGTAATATTCAGTTACAGCTTCGTGAAATTCTTGAATACCTGATAATGTATACCCGTAGCTCTCTTTCTCACTCGCTGTATGTACCATTGTTTCTCTTACAAAATCAGCGGGCGGCATATCAGGATTTCCGATGCTCAAATCAATCATGTTATGACCTGCTGCAATTTTTTCTTTTTTATAGGCTCCTAATTCACTAAATATAGAAGATTGGAATGCTTTCATTCTAGTTGCTAACGTGTAAGTCATCAAAACCCCTCCTAAAACAGTGCTTTCATTCTGCGTTTTTAATTATTCTGAAAACACATGTTTATATTTTATCATTTTTTTATGAAAATTAAAACGATTGATAAATTTAGAGGAAGGATTAGCCTATTTTGAAAAAGTATCGATGTAAATAGCGTAGACGTGTTAATTGAAATGTCTATTATAGGATTCATTTTATATAACTTAAGTTATTTTATAGTTTTTATTAAGTATTTGTGGAAGATTTCTAAAGTGAAATAACGCAGAAAATATTTTCTGCGTTTCCTCTGAAATGTAATCATTTCTTTTTATACGTGCATAATTTTTCAGCTGTCAAAAAGTATACATTTAATGTACCGTCGGCAACTTTTAAAGTTTGCTCTGATGTAAATGAATTACCATAATCAATGTGATATACATTAGAATTTTTGACAAATGAGCCTTTATATAAATCGTCTTTATTCTTTGTGGTTTGCATTTCTACTAAATTTTGCACAATTTCCTCTTTATTTTCTTTTTTGACAACTGTTTCAAATTTATAATATACAGGGCATTCACCTTTTTTATTGTCAACGACTTCCCAAGAACCGTATATATCGTTATTGCTGCATCCACTAAGTAGGATGATTAGTATAGGAATTGTAAGTAGAACCTTTTTCATTTTGTGCTCCTTTCTTTTAAATTTGAATAAACGTGCGAATACGATAGGGATATTATAATAAATAAAGTTTAAATTTTTTTAAAGAATTATTTAATTTCATATAAAAATTTAAGAGAAATTAAATAAGCATGAATCTAGTGTAAAGTCAGATTCATGCTAGTACTATAGCCTATGTTATGTGTTTTTTGAGGATAAATAAAGAGGAAAGCAGAATCACTATTCCATTTAATATATATACGCATGCGATCATAAAGGCTAACGTACCTGCGCCAAATCCTGCTTTATCGAATATAGAAGCAAATGTTGCGATAGTCAAAAAAATAATGGGAGTCAGTAGTAAAAATATGAAACCTGCCACGATTCTTTTTTTTAAACTATGTCCAGATAAGGAAATGGCTAAAAAGTTTAGGATGCTAAACAGCGCAATTGCAAAGAGCAGGACAATAAATACTTGGATGCCATCAGACATTTTACCACTCCTTTTATAAAGAGTACTCTTTATAATCTATTCGAAATAAAAGAGGGATACTCCTTTAGATAATTTCAATAAACGTAATAAATAGGCGTATTATAAAACAAAGAAGTATGGATTCAATATTATATCCATACTTCTTTGTTTATTTTATAAATTCGCAGATTGCGAATGTTGTTTTTCATAATGTTTCTGCTTAGAAAGGGAAATAGAAATAATCAATAATGAAACGACTCCAAAGATGAGAACCATATATTGTAACCCAATTGTATCTAAGAAGAAGCCTGTGCCAAGTAAGACGATTTGGAACATAACCCTCTCAAACATATTACGGAATGAGAAGAGGCGACCGTGATAACTTTTTTCCACTTTCGTTTGGAAAATCGTCGACATAATAGGGAAGAAGCAGCCAACACTAAACCCAAACAAACCAAATGATGTAAGAGCCATCCATTTTATATCGCTAAAGAACAATGACAGATGTGCAAAAGCAGTACAAACTGCGAAGAAATATAGTAATTTTTCAGGTTTGAAATGATCAGATAGACGTTTAATTACGAAGGCACCTAACATAAATGCGACACCTTCAATTGTATATATGAACCCTTTAATCGTAGGATCATGTTGCATTTCGCTAATGTTAATAACCATTAAATTAAACCCAGCTATAAATAATAGAGGGATGATACTTAATATAAGTGCTGTAAAAGCAATAGGAATTCCTTTTAAAATACGAAATACTTCCATAAAGCTATTATCTTTTGCAGCTTGTTTACTTGGTGTTGTTGATTTCTTGTCTTCGAATTGTAGGAAGAAAGTCGAGAGGAATAATAAGGCGTATGCTGCCATTGAGAAGGCATACATGTACTGTAAACTCATCACAACTAAAAGAATTCCACCTAGTGAAGTACCTGCAATACGAGCAATTGTACCAACATTCATATGTACACCGTTCATTTGTAATAACTCATGCTCACGTACGATGAGTGGAATTACAGATTGTAATGCAGGGAAATAAAATGCTGCTGAAATTTGAAGAGCAACCATAAATGCAATCATAAATGCGATACTTTCAAATTGAATAGCAAAAAACATGAAAATAACACTTAAAACTCGACCAAACCCAGCGTAAAGAAGAACTTTTTTCTTCTCATACTGATCGATGACACGGCCAGCCATAGGTCCAACTAGAACACCGGCTAATAGTCCGATAAATAATATAACTGATTTCATGAAATCAGAAGGGACATATTTTTGCATAAATTCAAGGTTGCCAAGAATACCAAGCCATAATCCTAGACCTGCAATAAACTCCCCAATTAAAACAATCCAAACGTTTTTATTACGCCACATAACATAAAACCTCTCCATCTTTTAAAATGAAAAACTCGTATATAAAACCTCCTTATTTATGTATTATTTTCATACGAACTTTTTTAGAGTCAGAGTCTATATTACGTGTTTCATAATTGGATTTCAATCTTTTTGATTTGCCGAAAATTTGATTCGTTAATTGATGAAATAAGCAATTGAAATGTAAAAGACATATGGTTAAAAATAGGGAAAATAAAAAAGCAAGAACGTATAACTACGTCTTGCTTTTCTCAAGTGCAAAATTAAAAATTAATTTCACTTAGCAACATTTACGCTCTTGTCCAATAGCTAAAGCGCTAAAAGATAGTGGGCCAACAACTTCTGCGCTTGTACCACTAGTAAGGTTTTCTACAGTTAATGAATATTCGTGTGTTCCACTGCTAACGTTTTGATCTATAGCTTGAAATGTTTGTACATAAAATTGTTCAGAATCTGTAGATTCAATACCTACTTGTGCATTAAAAATTTCAATGTTATCACGGAAAATTCGGAATAAAACTTGTGAAGTCCCAGTTATACCTTCTACACCAATTGTAGCGATTAATTCTACTCGATTATTACGTGAATCTCTACTTGAAATTCTCAATTTCAAATTTGCTAAAATTGCTTTATTTGGAGAAGAGGGGATTGCAAAAGTTGTTTCACCAGTTTTACTAATAGGTTGAGTAGCTTGGTAATCAATGATATGAGTCATATTCTTCACCTCCTCATATACTAGAATATGAAAATAGTGAAGAATTAGCTTGGACAAATACTAGATTATTTAATAGAGTCAACAACAATTGTTGAAAAGAAGCAATTTACATAAAAGCATTAAGAATATATCACAATAAGATGATATTTTTCTTAATGCTTTTTGTAATTAAGCGGAATATTCTTCTTTACGTACTTCAAAAAATTCATTACGTCGTAAGTAATTATAGATTTTCTCTGAAACCTTTTCTTCTTCAGACACTAAGAAACGATGATCAAAAGCGTAGAATGATTGACCTTTAATTAATTTTACGTAATACATATTAAACGCCTCCTGACACTTGATTATTACTTGCTTCATATTATGATGGCCTATATGTCTGCTAAAAATACTTGGAGTTTCAAAGGGGGGGAAGTAAAGGGATGAAAGAGCTTACAATTCTGTAAGGTTTATGTCACCTTTTTCGATAGTTTACATTCACCAATTTCTTCTATACTACAAATAAGTTACATAAAATAAGGGGGTAAAAAGATGGATGAAGTAATTGGAGAAGTTGTAGCAGGTATTTGTGAATTTGTAGTGGAAGTAACAGCAGATGCTATAGGAAGTTTAGTTTCTGGAAATGATGAGGAAAAAGAAACATTATAATAATTTGTAAAAGTATAAAGTTGATCAAATTATAAAGGCTGATTTCTAAAGGGAAGTCAGCTTTTATATTTTTTACATTATATTAATCTGATTTGAATATTCATTTGTTATTATATTGATGAGACCTATATAAGGAGGTGAATAAACAAATATGTCGAATTCGGGGGCTGATTTATCTGTTTCTCGTTTGATTGTGGCAAATGTAGAGGAAAAGGAATATCATTTTATTGTTCGTGAACATCCGATTGTAGGAAAATTTATATCGCTATTTGAAAATGGAAAAGAATATGGTTTACTAGATAAACAAATCGCTAATAAAGATAAATTTATTACATCGGAGCTGACTAAATTAGATTATTTTAACATAGATGTTTTATATCATACACCTGGATGGATATGGATTGGTATGGATCAATTTGGTTTACATGCTCGTGAGGCTACTTATAACGAAGTAGATGTTATTATGAAGTTGAAAGAGGATTTATATTATATAGATATATATGAAGAAATAAAAATGTAGTAAATATTTAGTCAGGTTAGGGGGCAAGTTCCCGTAGCCTTTTTTGTTTAATGAAAGAACGTATAATCAAATTATTTTGATTATAAGGGAACGTAATGAGAAGTGAGATGAAAAGAGGATTTGAAAATACATGATGAGAATTGTAATAATTATATGAGCCGTATATGTAAATAACAATAGAAAGAAGATGATAATATGAGTAAAGAAGAGCTTGTGAAAAAACAGTTTGGCAGTAATGCAGATAAATATATAAATAGTAAAATACATGCTAAAGGACTGGATTTACAATATGTAGTTCAACAAGTTGAGTCTCGTCATAATAATCGTCTTCTTGATGTTGCTACTGGTGGCGGACATGTGGCAAATATGTTAGCACCTATGTTTGAAGAAGTAGTTGCACTTGATTTAACAGAACAGATGTTAGAAAAAGCAAAAGTTTTTATAAAGCAGAATGGTCATGAAAATGTATCTTTTGTAGCAGGAAACGCAGAGGATTTACCATTTGCAGCTCATTTTTTTGATACAATTACATGCCGGATTGCAGCCCATCATTTTACGAATCCGGCTCAATTTATTTATGAAGTAAATCGTACGTTGGAGGATAATGGATTATTCATCTTAATAGATAATGTTTCGCCAGAAAATAATGAATATGATACATTTTATAATTTTATAGAAAAAAAGCGGGACCCAAGTCATGAACGAGCTCTAAAAAAGACAGAATGGCTTACTTTATTAGAAAAAAACGGTTTGCAAATGCAGTCATGTCTTACTTTTGATAAGAAGTTTGATTTTGACTGGTGGTGTAATATGATGGATGTCCCTTTACAAAAGCGTGAAAAATTAACAGAATGTATGATGAAAGCACCAAACGAAATGAAGGAATATTTTAATATCCAATTTAAAGATAATAAAGTAGAGTCGTTCTATACTGAAATGGCTATGTTTATATGTAAAAAAAGTAAAACGCTAAAAAGATAAAGATAAATGTGTTGCAGTCTTTCTGAAGTACGATATACTTAGTACAGAGAAACTGAGAATTGAGGAATAGTTATAATGATTCGTGTACGTATTGAAGGTACTGAGGAAGAAATGCTTGAATTTATGGGGAAAATGCCGGACATTCCTGGATTTGAAAAGACACATATGAGAGAGCCGAGAAAAGGAAATAACCCGAAATACGATTCAAGTAAAAATGTACTTGCATATTTGTCTTATAAAAAGATTGAAGTCGCCAATAAATAGGCGGCTTTTTTAGTTTGCGCTGTTTCACCGCCTTGTCTTTTTCACATAATAATAATAGTAGATTATGCTGAAGAGGGGTGAGAATAGTTAATAAGAAAATTATCTTTTTTGGAGACTTTGGTATTGATGACGCCGTAGCGTTAATTTATGCAAATAAAACATGTAAATTAGATATTCTAGGTATTGTTGCAGAGTACGGGAATGTATCACGAGATATCGTTACGGAAAATGTTTATTTTTTAGAAAGGTACTATGCTACACAAGTGAAAATTATTGAAGGTGCGAGTAGGCCGATGACAGCTGAAGAACCTTTGTTTTTCCCTGAAATCCATGGGGATCATGGTTTAGGTCCTATTATTCCACCTGAAATGAGAATTTGTAAACGAGAAAATTTTTGTGAATTAATCAAATTAATCGAACCTTGTCCAGAAGATATTATAATTGTGGCGACAGGAAGACTAACGACGCTTGCTACGTTATTTTTATTGTATCCAAATATAATGGATCGTATTTGTTCGTATTATATAATGGGCGGCGCTTTCCTATTTCCAGGTAATGTTACACCAGTATCTGAAGCGAATTTTTATGGTGATCCAATTGCAGCAAATATTGTTATGAAATATGCGAAAAACGCTACTATATACCCGTTAAATGTAACACAGGGTGCGCTTATTACGCCTGAAATGGCCAATATAATAGATAAACAAGGAACTGGACAGGCGAAACTCATTAAACCAATGATTGATTTTTATTATGAGAATTTTTATAAAAAAGAATATCCAGGTATTGGTGGAAGTCCCATACACGATTTACTACCGTTTGTCTCGTTTATAAACGATAGTATTTTCGAATATAAAAAATCGGCAGTGTGGATTAGTACGACAAATGATGTGACTAGGGGCCAAAGTGTAGCTGACTTTAGAAAAATAGCTGAACCAACAAGGTTTGATGATCGGCCGATTCAGAGAATTGCTGTTGGTTTTAACTATCCTGCTTTTAAAGAAGAGTTTATGCGAACAATATTGAAGCCAGATTGTCCTTAATGTGTGTAATAACAAGTCGGATAAATCGTTAGTTCGAAAAATAGTTTATCGGTGTGTATTATTCTCAAAAATCTTATAGTTGAGCAGCATGAATAACTTATGAAAAATGTCACATAACTAATGGTAAGCAATTGTTTCTAATTATATTTTGATTGGTTAAATATAAAGGAGGTTATTATATGATTTGGTCTTTAATCGTTGGTGGTTTATTAGGATGGTTTGCAAGCTTAATTACTGGAAGGGATGTACCAGGTGGTGTAATTGGTAATATTATTGCTGGTATTATCGGTTCTTGGATTGGTACGAAATTACTTGGTAGTTTCGGTCCTGTAATAGGCGGATTTGCAATCATTCCTGCTTTAATTGGTGCGGTTATTTTGATCTTCATTGTGAGTTTTTTACTAAGAGCAATGCGGAAATGAATGTAGCAGGACTGTTTACATTTGTAAGCAGTCCTTTTTATATGTTATGCTAGTATTATACAATCAGGAGGTGTCAGCATTGAAATCATTTACAGTAAATTTCCATCAAGAAGATAATGCAAAAGCGACAACAGTACATAAATTAAGTGAAGAGGACTTCAATAAAGCAACTGAAAAAGGTACTCGTCATTTATTTGATTTAGATACAAACGTTGGCTTCTTCGTATTCTTTGATGCAGAAGATGCAGAAGGAAATGATCAATACTTAATGTTACAATATGAAGGAGATCATGAAGAACCAACTGCGTGTTATGGATTTGATTTAAAACTATACTATCAATTTTTAGCACTATACTTAAATGATCTGGAATACCAAGGTGAAACAGATGAGGAAGAGGAAGAATATGGTCCAATTCATCATTTAGCTCACTTACTTTATCATATTGTTGAAGACGGTAAGTCAATCGAAGTGTAATATACATATTTAAAGCTGTCCTTTTGGGGCAGCTTTTTTATATGACATTGAAATGGTGTACTTTGAGCTAAATAAAGTGAAGTTTTAATCAGTGGGGGGTTCATCCCCACTGATTATTAGCCCTACCAATCGGGCTTTTACGGGCAGCCCTTACCCCCATCTAACTTCTTTGCTTCGACGTGGGGATCTTACTGCCCGGCAAATAGCGGGATAAATTAATAATAGAAATTTATTTATTAAGTAGGATTATTTATTACTTTCATGTTAGTATCGTAAAACACCTGTTATAATGATTGTAATTAAATTCATGGAGGCTAATTCTATGCTTGTAGATGTAAAAGCTTTTATTAAAGCTGCAGGTTTAACATGTATTTCATCATTAAGTGGAGATAATACATTTGCTTATAATTTTGAAACTGTAAAAAGCACTATCGCTACATTTTTTAAGAAACTAAGATTTACCGTTTAATTTCATTTCAACCAGTAGGAAAAGAGTAATCACTTCCTACTGGTTTTTTTCTGTTTCAAGGAGCTGTTGTGACGGCATATTTTTAGCTATAGATAGAGGATATTATCATTGAGAAGAGAAGGTTTAAATAAGGAGATGAATACAGTGATTAACAATATAATTCCAAGTTTTTTAAAATTATGGGAAAGTGACGATTTAGAATTAGAACTCCTTAATCGATACTTTACTTCGCATTCAGAGATATTTGAAGAATACTTTAAGTATCATTGTCCTAAAACGAAAGAACATCTTTCTAATGCCATTAAACAATATCCCGCAAAAATAGAAGATATTCGTATTATTGCAGAATCATTACCAATCATTATTCAAGAGGTAACAAATGAATATCGTAATAAATATAACTTTGATGTAAATATGAAATTCCATTTATTCGTTGGAGGATTTGGTTCAAATGCATTTGTAGAAAGGGAAATCATTGGAGACATATTTTTTGCGGCAGAAAAATTATCTCCAGATTTGAATCATCTTCGTGTTATTGCTGCTCACGAAATAGGTCATATATATCATAATGTTATGATACAAAATACTGGAATGGATTGGACTAGGGCTGAATGGACCGATGCGTCGGTAAGTTTGTATCGTGAAGGTGTTGCAACTTATTTATCAAAAAAAATCGTTAAAGATTTAAATGAGTCTGTTTACTACTCATATAATAGTGACGGTGATCCATGGCTACAATATTATAAAGAAAATGAAGAGAAAATAAAGAAACGTTTTTTACAAGATTATGTTGAAGGATGGACAGATGAAAAAGAGAAAGAATGGTTCCGTTTATCAGGAGGTAGTTACTTCGGATATAACAGACTTGGTTACTTTTTAGGAACAGCTTTTGTAACATATTTTGTACAAGCCTTTGGAGAGAATGAAGCACTGACTTTTTGGAACAAACATAATTTGAAAAGTAGTGTAATGGGTTGGTTATCGAAATGAATAAGATGCAATAGGGGGGTAAAATGATGAAAGGGTATTTGAAAATAGTTATGTTGTTTTTGGCTATAGCATGTATGTTTGCGCTAGCAGCATGTAATGGGACAGACGAAAAAAAGGAAACAAATCCAACCTTGGAAAATAATAAAAATGAACAAAGCAATTCTTCAGAAGAACAGAAAAATCCTGAAGCAAAACCAAGTAATGAAAAAACAACAAAACCATCACCTGAGCCAGATTCGAAAAATAGAACACTTAATCAAAAATCAATTAACCACGTTAAAGATTTGTTTGAACTAGCAAAAGAAGGAAAAGTACCTAATGTACCATTTGGAGCCCATACAGGGGATATTGAAGAAATTGAAAAAGCGTGGGGAAAAGCAAATAAAACCGAATATGCAGGGAACGGAATGTACGCAACTTTTACAAATAAAAATGTTGTTTTCGGATTTAATAAAGGGTCACAAGTTTTTGATGTACGCTCATATCATGCAGAACTAAAATCGATTACATTACAAGAAATTGAAAAAGCGTTAGGAAAACCATCTTCAGTTAAAGGGAATGGTGAAGACAAAATATATGTATACAAAGTAAATAACCAGTATGAGTTAAAATTTGTCATTCCAAAATCGACTGGTAAGGTAGATCATATTTCCGTGTTTTCACCAGAGGATAGTATTAATAAAATGGCAGGATAAGAAATTAAGTGATTTCAAAAACACCTCACTTTCTTTAAGTGAGGTGTTTTTAGTTGTAAACAAGGAACGTTTCCTTTCATATGCGAAATACTTCACTTTTGTTTTTTAGCATGCATCCAATAAGAAATGTTGATCTACTGAAAAAGTAGTAACCTATAAATTATGTGTAGGCTGGTTCACGATTTTTTTTCGTTCCAAATTTTGAACAAATAACGCTTGTACAATACCTCCAACTACTAAGAAACTAGCGCAAATATAAAACAGCATACTTCCATTTAACTTACTTAATAAAACTGCACCAATAACTGGTCCACACGTTCGAGATATATCCCAGTGTATACCGTAAATTGAAAAATATAAACCACGTTTATCATGAGGTGCAATTCCTGAAACGAATCGTAATAAATGGTTTAGAGCAATACTTTCTCCAATGACTAAAAAGAGTAAGGTGAAGAATAACGACAATATCGTCGTTGAATAACTAAAGCCAACTGCAGCTATTGTAAAGCAGGTATAAGAAATAAGGATGATTTTCGCCATAGAAAATCGTTCAGACCATTTTACGAGGAAGATTTGTAGAATGATTTCCAAAATGGCTTTGCATGTTGAAATAAATGCGAGTATGAATACGAGATTAGGAAATACATGTTCTGCAAAAATACGATAATTCGTCTCAGTTTGTGCATAAAAAAAGCTAATAGGAAGTGTAGAAAGCATAAGACCGAATATGGCGTAATGTTTAAAAACAAATTGCTTTGGTGAACTTGCCTCAACTGTTTGTTTTGACTTACTTATAGGTGGAACGGTTTCTGGGAGCTGGGTCCAAACAACAACGGCATATATCGTAAGGGTTACACTTTGCACGATAAATAAATATTCTGGGTGAGTATTATAAAAACTTGCACCGATTAAAGGGCCGATTACGGATCCAATTGCTCCTATCGTTTGTAGAAGAGCAAAAATTTCTGCTTGCTGTTCTTTTTTTGTTAAATCAGCAATTTGTGCACGTTGAGCCGGAATATATAAGGAACGGCCAATGCCATTAATGACATATAACAGTGCAAATATAAAAACGGATTGAGCGAAAACGAAACTACCGATTGCAACACTTTGTAGCAATAAGCCGAGTAACATAATCTTTTTCCGGCCATATTTATCAGTAATTCCTCCAGCAATAAGTGTAAATAAAATGTCTGAAAGTGGCTGTAATCCGAAAATCAGCATAGTTATTATTACATTGCCGTTTAACATTTTATTAACGTAAATAATCATAATGATAGCTAGCATAGATTCAGTCGTTCGGGTTAATAATTCACCACACAGTCTAATAAAAATAGGTTTATTGTAACGAAGTAAGAGATAATTCAATATTAATTCCTCCTTTCTATATTGAAATGATAAGATGAAAGAAGAATTGGAAAAAGGGTAGAAACAATAGGGAGTATTTTTCACCTTTTAGGGGGATTATGATGTTTATTTTAGATCAATATATTGAACTATGGATTGCTTATGGAAAAGGGAAAAAAGAGGGAGAACGATTGGAAGTAACAGTGCAAAATATATCTGAAACATTATTTTGTACAGAGCGTAATAGTAAATTAATTATAAAAAAATTAGATGAGTTAAATTGGATCAAGTGGTTTCCAGGTCGCGGCAGGGGAAATCGTTCTAAGTTAATATTTCAAAAGCACCCGATGTCTTTAATTTTAGATAGAGGAAAAGAAATAACGAAAAAAGGGGATGTAAAAAGCGGAAGCATATTTGTGGAACGCTATAGCTCACATTTTCCGTCAGTAAAGGGAGAATATCACTGCTGGGTGGATTCAATATTTGGTCATAAGATTGAAATGACATCTGAAGGGAGAAGAGATGTACTCCGGTTGCAAGTACAAATGAATTTAGATATCACATTAGATCCTGTATACGCTACAATGCGTTCAGAATGTCATATGGTAAAACATATATTCGACACACTCGTGTATGTAGACGGTAATACAAACATTATAGAGCCAAGACTTGCATTTCACTGGGAATATAATGACGCTGAAAAAATATGGACGTTTTATTTACGAAAAGGAGTTCACTTTCATAATGGAAAACAACTTACTGCACATGATGTTATATACTCATTGAATCGATTTATGAAGCTGGAAAATAATGCACACGCATGGATGTTACAACACGTTGAAAGTATCCGTTCAGTGGATGACTACGTTGTCGAAATTCAATTACAAACGGAAAATAAAATGTTTTTACATATGATAAGTGCAGAACAGTGTTCTATCGTGAATGAAGATGAAGCAGGAGAGCTAATTGGAACAGGGCCTTTTCAATTATATAAAAGTAATGAAAATCTGTTCATTTTAGAAGGTCATCCTTTATATTTTCGTGAAAGACCTTTTTTAGATCGTGTTGAGTTGTGGAATGTAGAACAAGGTGTAAGTACATATGATGTTTTAGTAAAGGCGCAGTATAAAGATAAAGAAAAACATAATAAAGAATTGTCTCGGCTTGAGTCGAACGTGACATATATAACATGTAATCTTACGAAAGAAGGACCAATGCAAGATGAGTTATTTCGGAAAGCGTTATATAAAATCATTCATGGTTATACAATCGTTCAAGAACTCGGCGGAGAACGTGGAGAAGTGGCAAAGAAACTAATATTAGCAGGTGAAAGCATTGTAGAGATTGAGGAAGATGTAGAAAGTTTAATTAAAAGGAGTACTTATCATAATGAAGTGCTACAGCTCTACACATTTACAGGACGAGATCATGTTGAAGATGCACAATGGATACAAAAAGAGTGTGCGAAGTACGGGATTCGTGTAGAAAATAATTTTCTTGATATAGAAGAGCTATTGGAAGTAAGTACGATACAAAAGGCTGATATGATGCATGATAGTGCCACAATAAGCGAACGAATAGAAGATAGTCTATTATATATGTTTCTTACAAAAAATAGTTTTATTCATGGACAAAGCAACATGGACTTTTGTGAAAAGTTGTCTATTTATTTTAAACAAGAAGAATTAGAGAAAAGAGTTACATTGTTACGCGATATTGAGGATACTTTGTTACGTCAAATTCATATTATTCCTTTGTATCGTAATAAACAAGAGGTAAGTACACATGAAAAAGTCCAAAATATAATGATTAATTCACAAGGTTGGATTGATTTTTATAATATTTGGTTTAAATCTTGATATATAAGGGCTTTTGCGCATTTTCATAAGATGTGTAAGAGCCTTTTTTGTATGTAGGAATAGGTTTGTTTTACACATTGTTACGCTACTTGTGATAAAAGTCTATTTACAGCGTAACAGTGTTATGTTACATTGTTATCAGGAAGGAGTGTTATACAGTTGAGTACAGATTTGATTTCAAAAAAAGATTTATTAGAACTAACTGGCATTTCATACGGACAGTTATATAGGTGGAAAAGAAAAAATTTAATACCGGAAGATTGGTTTGTACGAAAGTCAACATTCACGGGTCAAGAGACATTTTTTCCGAAAGAAAAGATATTAGAGCGTATTGATAAAATCCAAACGATGAAAGAGGATTTATCACTTGATGAACTAGCGAATATGTTTTCACCGAGTGTGAGAGAAATTCTTTTAACAAAGGAAGACATTTTACGTAAGGGGATTGCATCAGAACCAGTTTTACAATTTTTCATAGAACAAACGAATAAAACAGCAGAGTTTCAATTTGTAGATATTCTTTATGTGTACATGTTAGAAGAATTATTACAATCGGGAGATATTAGTTTAGAAGAAGGAAAAATGGTCTTGCAAGTTTTACGTGAAAATTATGAAGCAATTAAACATAAAACTTGTGATTTAATCATTGTACGAAAGTTAGGGATTTCTACATGTTTATTAGTTTCAAACGTGGACGATTTAATTTTTGAAAAAGGCACTAAAATCGTTTTACGCGAAGCGATTATGAAATATACCGAAGCATTAAAAACGAAATTGTTGTAGTGGAGGAGAAAGTATGCGTACAGATAATTTGATTATAAATGGTTACGGTTCATCGAATGGTGGCGAGTTTCATAAAGTGCAATTAAACGGAAAAGGTACTGTGAATGGAAATGTTGAATGTGACCAATTTGAATGTAACGGTTACGGTGCCGTTACTGGAAATTTGAAAAGTAGCAATGCAAGAATTAGTGGATCAGGTAAAATCGACGGTACAGTTCATGCTGAAACGATGCGAATTGATGGAAAAGCAACAATTACGCAAGATGTGAAGGCAAACAGTTTGAAAATTGCAGGAAAAGGTACGGTAGGTGGAAATGTTACTGGTGAAGAATTTAAAGTCAATGGTCAAGCGACAATTGATGGTAATTGTGAAGTGGATACGTTTTCTTCAGAAGGACAATTTACAATTGGCGGATTACTAAGCGCTGATGAAATAAATATTAATATTCACGGTACATGTCGAGCGAAAGAAATTGGTGGTCAAACGATTAAAGTAAAACAAAGACTAAGTACTTTTAGTAGGCTGTTTCAATCAGTATTTGGTATGCAATTAGAGGCTGAACTATTAGAAGGTGACAATATCGATATTGATTATGCTCACATAAGAACGGTAAGAGGAAATAATGTTACGGTAGGACCGAACTGTGAGATTGAACTGATCGAATATACGGGTGTTCTTACTGTTGATAAAAGCGCAAATGTAAAAGAAATTAAGCAGATTTAATGGAAGGGAGAAAATGATATGGAACATCAACATAGTCTTACTGTTAATGGTTCTGGTAGTTCAGCAGGCGGAGATTATAATAAAGTGAAGATTCGCGGTGAAGGAACGATTTCTAATGACATGAGCTGTAATGAATTTAAAACGTACGGCACGAGTGAAGTGTGCGGTAATATGAAAGTGAAAAGTTATGTCGTGTATGGAGATAGTGAAGTACAAGGAAATGTAGATGCGGAATATGTAAAAGTATACGGAAATACACAAATGCATAGTGATGCTCATATTGAAAAAATAAAAGTAAGAGGTATGATAGAAGTTAAGGGGAAATTAACTGGTGATTTCGTAGATGTGAAAGGCGCTTTAAATGTAAAAGGAGATATTGAAGTTGAAGAACTATCACTAACTGGTGGCCTTGAAAGTGATGGATTACTTAATGCTGAAAATATTGAAATTTCACTTCGTTATGAAGGTAGCAAAGTAAGAGAAATTGGCGGTAAGAAGATTACCGTTCGTAAAAAAGCGAGATTTATTCCATTTACAAATCATGCTGGAAGCCTCCAAACGTCTATCATTGAAGGAGATGAGATTTATTTAGAGCATACAATTGCTGAAGTAGTAAGAGGAAATAATGTTACAATTGGTCCTGGATGTGAAATTAGTGTTGTAGAATATCATACTAGTTTTAATCAAAAAGGTAATGCAGTCGTAAAGGAACATAAACAAATATAAGTAGTACGAGGGAGAGCAAGGTTATGGTTGAAAAGAATAATAAGCTCGGCTTTGTTGTAGCGGGCTTATTGCTAGGTATTTTAATGGCATCAATGGATAATACCATTGTCGTAACAGCGATGGGAACAATCGTTGGTGATTTAGGAGGCCTTGAAAACTTTGTTTGGGTCGTTTCTGCCTATATGGTCGCAGAAATGGCAGGTATGCCGATATTCGGAAAACTATCAGATATGTATGGTAGAAAGAGGTTCTTTATTTTCGGTTTAATCGTCTTTATGATTGGTTCGGCGCTTTGTGGTACTGCTGAAAATATTACACAGTTAGGGATTTATCGTGCCATTCAAGGTATTGGCGGCGGGGCATTAGTGCCGATCGCGTTTACTATCGTTTTTGATATTTTCCCTCCTGAAAAGCGCGGGAAAATGGGTGGTTTATTCGGAGCAGTATTTGGTTTATCGAGTATTTTTGGTCCGTTGCTTGGTGCGTATATTACAGATTACATAAGCTGGCACTGGGTATTTTATATTAACTTACCGCTTGGCGTTTTAGCACTTATTTTTATTACATTCTTTTATAAAGAGTCACGAGTTCATAGAAAGCAAAAAATTGATTGGTTTGGCGCAATTACTTTAGTTGGTGCAGTAGTTTCTTTAATGTTTGCGCTTGAACTTGGCGGACAAAAGTATGATTGGGATTCTAACTTTATTTTAAGTTTATTTGGTGGATTCGTTATTTTAATTATTGCATTCATTTTTATTGAACGTAAAGTAGAAGAACCGATCATTTCATTTGAGATGTTTAAACAACGTTTGTTCGGAATGAGTACAATTATTGCTTTATGTTACGGAGCTGCATTTATGTCAGCAACTGTATACATTCCATTATTCATTCAAGGTGTATACGGTGGCACTGCAACAAACTCAGGATTATTACTTTTACCAATGATGTTAGGCTCAGTCGTAACAGCGCAGTTAGGTGGTTTTTTAACGACAAAGCTTAGCTACCGAAACATTATGATCATTTCTGCGGTTATTATGCTAATTGGACTATTTTTATTAAGCACATTAACGCCAGAAACAAGTCGTGCATTATTAACAGTGTATATGATCATTATCGGATTTGGAGTCGGTTTCTCATTCTCTGTACTAAGTATGGCAGCTATTCACAACTTCGGTATGGAACAGCGCGGATCTGCGACTTCGACGAGTAATTTCATTCGTTCATTAGGTATGACACTTGGTATTACAATCTTCGGAATGATTCAAAGAACAGGTTTCCAAGATCAATTAGAAGAAGCATTTAAAGGTATGAGCGGGGGAATGAATACAAACACATTAGGGGATTCAAGAGCCATTTTATCAGAATCGGCAAGATCTCAAATCCCTCCGCAAATATTAGATAAGATTATTGATGCTCTTTCTAGTTCAATTGTTCAAACGTTCATGTGGGCATTGGTACCAGCTGGATTAGCATTCATATTCATTTTCTTTATGGGAAATGAGCGCATGGTAATTAAGAAACAACAAAAGAATAAAAAGAGCGAAACATCAAAAGCGTAATGAAAAAGCTCCTTTCCAATTGGAAAGGAGCTTTTTCATATGTATGGTGTTAGATTAGCCTTCGATAATTTCGTATTCTTCGTCTGCAAGTAATAAAATTTGTGTTTTCTTACCTTTGTTTTGAACTTCGATTACATCGTATGCACCTAAGTCTCTTACTTTGCTTTGAGAAGCGTTAACCATAACTTCCATAGAATCAATTAAGATATCTTCTTCAATGTATGATTCAGGCAATGCCATATCTTCAGTTTCTAATACACATGCGTATAGATTTTGTAAGTTTTCAGCAGTTGGGTTTTGTTCCTCAACATCAATGATGTTTTTTACTGCTTCCATATTTTCTTCTTTTACTTGGTATACTTTAATTTTAGCCATTGTTTTAATCTCCTTTATAACGTAATCGTAGAGGCTACACTTCATTATAACGTTTTTTTCATGAAAGATGAAATTGTTATATGTATTTATAGTAAAAATTATGTGTTATTACTCATTATTGGTGTAATTCCCTTACTAATATTATGAATAGGTAACGATATTCCTACGTTAAAGTTATATTGTCCAAGCTTTTTTGTTTTCCTTTCATATATATGTATTAGCTATTCTATATAAAGAAGGGATGGAGTGTAAGTGGATTGTGAGCCGAAACGTGATTGTGGATGTTGCCAAAATAGTATATGTGAATTTTTACAAAGTCTAGAACCGTATACTAAAGTTGAAAGTATTGTAATAGCAGGAAACGAAATCGTTGTATCCTATTTTCTTTCGTTTAATGTGATGAAAGGGATTGTATCATTTGTACAAGAAGACAGTGAGGTTATATTTGTAGATTGCTCAAAAATTGATGCAATCCGAATAGGAAAAGTTTGTAGTTGCAAATCGAAAGTTAAATATATTGAAGAGGACTTTAGCTTGCTAGGAAATGTGTGCCCGCAATGTTTAACAGAGGGGAGCACAATCTTTTTCGATTTTCATAATCCAGAATTAAATTTATCTTTACAAGCGAAAACAATTGATGCACCTATATGTACTGAATTTACAGATGAACTTGGGAATATAGTAAAGCAAGTTGCAATCGTAGGTGAAGCAATTGTTTCTAAGGATTTTGTTCAAGTACCTGAACTGTTAGATTTTCGATTAGTTTTATCGGATACTGCTGCGAACCCTTTGAAGTTTGGAATACTATTCATTAATTTTCCTGATATTACATTCATTATTCTTTTCGCATCTAGTGGATACTTAAACATTTCAAATTCTTTAAAAGTAGAGAGTGGAACTGGTAATATCGAAATAGAAGAGCTGACAAAAATGATAAAGGATGACGATAACACGTACAAATCGGTTGTTAAATTGACTAAGGTATATAAGAACGGTGAGACGGAATCTTTTATTTCTAAGAAGGAGTTATAACGCATTTTTTGATAAATCCTCATACATTATGTTGAGGGTTTATACATACACGATGTATATTCTAAAGTTTAAAAAGTGAGATACTCTTTTTTTATTAGATGTTATAATAATTTTATATTTGTGAATAATTTATAATTATATAAAATTTTAGTTTAATAGGTGTTTGCTTATATGGTAAATGGTTTATTTAAAAATTATATATATTGAATATTAAATATTTAGAATACGATTGATTTTAAAGAAGGCGGGAATGTAAATGATATATGAAGCGAATATACGTACAAGAAAAAAACTAGTTTCTATGTTTGATGATTTCAATAACGTTGTTTTACTTTCTTATTTACAAGGACATATGGGTACTGCTTGGGTAAATGATCTTGAAAATCCAACAGTAGCACAAGTTACGGTAGGAATTTTCACATTTTACGCTGGAGACCCAAATGTGCAAGAAACAGAAGAGTTATTACGTAATATTCCAGAAAGAATTTTAGTTATCGTAAATAGTGAAGAGTGGAAACAACGCCTAGAAACATTCCATGAAAGAAAAATAGATAAGTTTTTACGTTATAAATTCAAACGAAATCCAGAAGTTTTTAATCGTTCAAAATTACAATCTTTTATATCAACACTTCCAAAAGGATATGAGTTAAAAAGAATAGATGAGCATATCGCAAATAGCCCTACATTACATAAGATCTCCGAAGATTTTACAAGTCAATTTCAGTCGGTAGAAGATTATATAAACCGTGGTATAGGTTATAGCATTTTATATAACGGAGAAGTTGTATGCGGTGCATCCTCGTATAGTATTTATAATGATGGAATTGAAATTGAAGTTGCGACTGATCACAATCATAGAAGAAAAGGTTTGGCAACTGTAGTTAGTGCAGCTCTTATATTGGATTGCTTAGAAAATGGAAAGTATCCAAACTGGGACGCAGCGAATACTACATCTGCTAACCTAGCAGAAAAGTTAGGATATGTTTTTGATAAAGCGTATGATACTTATTTTGTGGATAATAGATGAGTGAAGGAATTACATACTAAAAAATAAATGCGCCCTAGTACGTAAGTCTAGGGCGCATTTATTAGTTGGTAAATATCTTCATAACAATCTTATCACATTTTATCTTTTGAATGTTTGGAATTAAAGATATTTATGTGACTTTTTGAAAAAATAAAAGAGCAGCTAGCAAAAGCTTACTGCTCCTCTCCAAGGGAGAATGGAGAAATACAATCATGTTACCTATAGTATTGACGGAACATAGAGTTTTAACCAAAGCCCGATTGGTGAGGGGTTTGATTAAAACTCCCACTGATTAAAGTTTCACTTTATTACATTTACAGTTTAAATAGTAGAACGTGTTTATCGTAGTTCTCTAAACACCAATTATATTTTTTTAGAATAATTGGATGGACTGCTTCTTTCGTAGCATCGACTTCAGTATAGCCATATATCTTATAAAAGTTTTCTAATTCCTCAAAAGGAAGACAATATACATCTTGTATTTGTGATTTTCTCGCAGTTTCTACTAAAAATGAAACAAGCTCACCAGCTAATTGAAGCCCTCTAAATTGAGGCAGAATAAAAATCCCGCCCATTTCTAAAGTATCTTCATCTATTTGGACTAATCGGCCAACACCTGCATACTCGTTGTTATATGTAATAATTGCAACTTTATCTCTTTTTAAATCACTTCGTACAAATCCTATTGAGTCATATTGATTATTAACCCATTCTAAATCGTTAGATGTGGCCAATTGAATACTCATATACATCCTCCTTGGAAATACTAGCGCTTTCTTCATTATATAGAACATAACATACTATATCAAAAGAACCTTGAGATAGCACATTTGTTTAAGTTATTAGTTAAAAGTGTGGGATTGCTGGCATTGAAATGTAGGGTTCACCAAATATAGGATAATAATGTTGTGAATTTAGTGTTACATAGTCAAAACAAAAAATAGTTCATGTGTTCGATAACGCACGATTGTTTAAGTGTAGAGAAAATTATAGGTGTATTTTAATTAGTAGCTACTGTATTCATTGAAGCTATTAAGGAAATGTGGTAATCGCCAGCCTTAGTGATATAAATCATATTAGGATTTAGTAAAAAAACTCTTCCTAAAAAAGAGGGAGATTAAAGATAAGAGCACTTCGAAAAGTGCCCTTCAGTAACGACTACTCATTCTAAAAAGAAAGGATGCAATATATCATATGAAGTTAAGTGTATTTAATTATGGGCCTTTTATATAAAAGTTTTATTTTGTTCTGAATAAAAAGGTGGTTGTTTCCGCAACCACCTTTCAGTAAAACAAAGCACTTTTTATGAAATAAATTATGGATGGTCCCTAAAAAAGGTTATAGGATATACCCACATTTTTATAACTAAAGTGAAGAACTCAGGTTATAAGGAAGGAACAATTATATTGTATGAAATCTATTCTAGAGTAGTCACAAAGAAAGTTGTCTTCTTATTAGAAGGCAGCTTTTTTTATTAGAAAAAGAAGTAGAAGATTAAGTTACTTGTCCAAACAAATTTTAAAAAAATACATAAAATGCTATTAGTTAGTCAATATTTTAATATTGCTAATTTTTAAGACTAAAAGGGGTGATTTTATGTGTGAATGTGAAGTTTGTAGACGAAAGAAAAATCGGGATCCATTAAACCGGGAGTTTGAGCCGAAAAAACGAGTTCCTGAGCCAAAAAAAGAGGATCGCGAGCAAAAAAAAGAAGATTGCGAATCATTAAATTATTATTCGTTTAGTAAAAATGCAAATTTTTTAGAGGAAGCTATACAAACAGATGAAATCGATCAAATTTCTGAGGAATATATTGAAATAGTTGATTCAGCAGATGTACAAGTTACTACTACAGATACAAAAGCTGCGCTATCTATCCAAGCGGCATTACAAGCAGCTATCGTAGTTGTAGTAAGTATTTCTATAGCAGATAGTGAAAAGGCAGATAAAATAACACAAGAATTATTTCAAAAATCAGCTATTAAACAAATTAATAGACAAAAAACATTTATTAAAAATTCTAGAAACGTAACCGTAACAACTACTGATACAGATATTGCAGTGAATATTCAAATTCTCCTTCAAATTTTATTAGCTTTATTAGTTAAACTAAACATTTTATAAAGTGTCTATCCTATTGATATTTAGCTATAAGTTTTCACTCTAAGTAAATGTTTTTTGTTGTAATACGTGGTACAAGCTTGGACTTTTTATTAAGACTGAATTAATATTCAAGATTAATGGTAAAGCAAGTGTGGAAAACTACAAATAAAGATAAAATACATGATTTAACAGTAATGAAACTTATATTTATGTGAAGTGAAGGAAAGCTGTCTTCTTATTAGGAGTCAGCTTTTGATTTTATTAGCAAAAAGAAGTGAAAATAGAAGATTAAGTTACTTGTCCAAGCAATTTTTATTTCATTACATATAATGCTCGTAGATATTTAAAATTTTTATAGAAAATTGATTGGAGTGAATATTGTAAATGGATGATTTAAACAAATTTTCTTCCTTTAAGTTTGATAAGGATCAAAAGAATATAATTATAGACCTGTTACTCTCAGATATTTTTAATAGGCATGGGATAAATGAAGAAAAACTAAAAAATTTATCGCCAGAAAAAAAGCAGCAAATTAAAAGTATTGTTTCTGAAATACAATCACAAGTTAATAATTATTTAGATTGAAAGGGGGTGAACGCATGGACAAAACATGTCATTCAGATGAAAATAAAAAGTGGAGTGCATTAGATTCCTCAAATCCTCATCCATCTTTTAAAAATGCTAGCGTTTCAGAAGCAGCTGCGCAAGAAAGTAAAACGTATCAAATTTCTGAAGAATCTATTACAATTGTAGATTCAGCAGATGTAGAAGTTACTACTACAGATACAAAAGCTGCTTTATCTATTCAAGCAGCATTACAAGCAGCTATCGTGGTTATAATAAGTATTTCTATAGCAGATAGTGAAAAAGCTGACCGTGTAGCACAAGAATTGTTTCAAAAATCATCTATTAAACAAATTAATAAACAAGAAACTGTTATTAGAAATTCTAGAAATGTTACAGTTACGACTACGGATACAGACATAGCAGTAAATGTTCAAATTCTTCTCCAAATTTTATTAGCTTTACTAGTAAAATTAAATATTTTATAAAATGTTTAACTTGTTTTTATCTAGTGATTCTTACAGGTGAATATTCACTGTTTTAATTATAGTACAGGCTATAAATATTTATCATAACTGGACTAATATTCAACATCACCAAAGTATGAATGTAAAAGCCATTTCCTTTATTGGATTTGGCTTTTAAATTTTAAACAGTATGAATTTGAAAAGATTATATTAAGATAAAGAATTAAAATATAATGATACAAAATACTTATAAAATTATTCGTGTTTTAGAAAAATAATAAGAAAAAGGTGTTTAAAATAGAATCATTTTCATTAATAGTTCAAGTTTTGAAGAATAGTGCATACAATATAAAGTGTTTTCCTTTCTTCATTTAAGTTTTACGTATATAATTTAAAAGTACTATTTTTATTTTATTATTTTATATTTATAACAGAATAGAGGTTTAAAAATGGGTGTTAAAATCATTACGGATAGTGCGGCGGATTTACCAGTAGAATTGCTGCAAGCATATGATATTGATTTAATTCCACTCCGTGTATATGATGAAGCAGAAACAGAGTATTTTGATGGAGTAACATTAGAGTCAGTTACATTATTGCAAAAAATGAGAGAAGGCGCTGTTTATAGAACGTCATTGCCTTCACTTGAAACTTTCCAAGAAAAATTTGTTTCTTATGCAAAAGAAGGTAATCCTTGTATATATTTAGCTTTTTCATCTGAACTGTCTGGTACATATCAATCATCAGTTGTCATTAAAGAGGAAGTAAAAGAAACATATGTAGATTTAGATTTAGAAATTATTGATACGAAATGTGCTTCGCTTGGTCAAGGTCTTGTCGTTTTAGAAGCTGCTAAAATGGCAAAAGACGGCGCATCAAAAGAAGATATTTTAAACCGTGTCGATTTTCTAATGAACCATATGGAGCACATCTTCACTGTAGCTGACTTACAGTACCTTGTTAGAGGTGGACGTTTAAGTAAAGTAGCTGGTTTTATCGGTGGTTTACTAAACATTAAGCCGATCTTAAACGTGGAAGAAGGAAAACTTGTACCACTTGAAAAGGTACGAGGGAAAAAGAAAGTATTAAGCCGTATTGTTGATATTATGGAAGAGCGTGGTAAAGACCTTAAAGGTCAAACAATCGGTATGACTCACGGTGACGATTTAGAAACAGCTGAAGCATTAAAAGCATTAATTACGGAAAGATTTGGCTGTGAAGTATTTATCGTAAATACAATTGGTGCAGCAATTGGAGCACATACAGGTCCTGGCGTTATAACGTTATTTTTCTTAAATGAAGTAGAGTAAAGGATTGATCTTTTGATCAATCCTTTTTTATTTTTTAATCTGTGATAATCGGTCGTTATGGTATTGATGAAGATAAAATCTTTGAAGTTTTCCTATATCAAATGCAATCTTGTAGAAGGAGTATTTTTTATATGTGGAATGATACTTAATGGTAGAAAAAAAGTATAAATAAGAATGCATTTATAGGAATCTGAATATTCAATTATATCTAAATTTTATCATTTCATATATAATTGTGTAGGGAAATATCTGTAACTATTTGTAAAAATAGGGGGCGGCTATAAAAATGCAAGAAATTGCTAGATGGGATTTAAATCGATTGTATTTGAATGAGGATATTCTATTTCCGATTTTGGAGTTGAAAGAGCAATATTTTGTAACAAAAGATGTAGAGGTTCTTTCAAAGCTTATACAAACTATTGAAAAAGCAGAATACTATTTGTACTGTCAATCGGTTGAAGAAAGTGTTTCATCTGACCTTACTAAATTGACTGTGAAAGTGAAGGAACTAAAAAGTGAAGTACAGCAAGTAATAAAACATAATGAAGTGGAAAATTCAGATAATACTAAGTTAATAAAAGATGAGCTTAATGCGTGGGAAAATATGTACATACAATTACGGGATAGGATAGAAATAGAGCACAATAATAAACTATTATCCTTTGGACAAGCAAATACTATTGCAATGAATAGTGATAATGAAAAGGAAAGATTAGAAGTATTCGAGTTACTTACAAGTACTTTACATAAGGAAAAAGAAATCTTTGCTACCGTATTAAATCAAATAGGGAGATTGCGTAATATAAAGAGTAATGAAATAGAAGATAGAGAGATTTTAACACAATCTTTTCATGCGAATGGCATTTCAGAAACTGTATTATTAGAAATGTGGAATGTAACAGAAGAAAACCTTGATAAATTAGTAAGTGCTTTAAACGTGTATAAGAAAGGGAAAGCTTCGATTACATGGCATGAACTTATGACAGTAAAGGAAAGTAATGAGGTTACTATTCCTTTTTCAGTAGCAGTACAAAACGTTTATGATGCATGTAAGAATATTGATGAAGAATTAGCAGTATTTGCACGTAATGCGATAGAAAGTGGATGGATAGATGCTGAACCGAGAGAGAATAAACCACCAGGTGGGTTTTGTGCTCCATTTTTCAGTGAGAAAGAATCGAGAATCTCCATGCGTTATGATGGGAGTATAGATAGTGTAAGAGTGCTCGCTCATGAATTAGGACATGCTTGGCATTTTTATAATATGAGTTTTGAACAATCTACATCTTTTTTAGATGATTATTTGCCGATGAGTACGGCTGAATCAGCATCTATTTTCTTTGAAACGGTACTCTTAAATTATCTAATTGAAACAACTGATAGTAAAGATATGAAAAAGGCATTGCTTAGCTGGAAAATAAGAAATAGTTTTAATTATGTAATGGCAATACGAGCATCGTATCAGTTTGAAAAAACATTTTATGAAAAATGTAAAGAGGGTCCATTAAGTGCTGATGAAATTGAGAAATTATCTATAATGGCACAAAAAGAAGCATATGGAAATTCTTTAAGTGAATACCAGCCGTTTGTATGGATGAAATAAATTCAATTTTATATAGCAGATGTTCCTTTTTACAATTATCCATACACATTTGGATATTTAGTAAGTTTTAGTTTATTAGAAATAGCTCAAGAAAGTAAAAGTACTTTTCATCCGAAATATAAAGAGTTTTTAAGAGAAACAGGAAAGGCTCCAGTAGAGGAGCTTATGAAAAAATATTTTGAAATAGATATAAGAAATTATGAATTTTGGAATAAGGCTTTTATTCAAATTTCTAAAGACATTGATGAATATTTGCAGCTTATGTAAGGGGAGAGTATAGTGGATCAACAGTTTATAAAAGGTATACCTTTTTCAACTTTAGAATATGCAAAAGCTATAAGTTTATTAAAAGGTTGGATACATGAACAACAAGAGAAACCAAGGTTTGTAGTAACTGCAAATCCTGAAATTGTTATGTCTGCAAAGGAAAATACGGAAAAATCAAAGCAGTTTAAAAAGATGTTACTATCTGCGGATTTAATAACAGCGGACGGGATTGGTGTCATAATTGGCTCGAAAATATTAAAAGGAACTTTGAAAGAACGTGTTACTGGGGCGGATTTAACTCACGATTTAATAAAATATTGTAACGACAATGAATATCGTGTCTTTCTTTTTGGAGCCGCTCCAGAAAGTAATAAAAAGGCATTAGAAAAATTAAATGAGCAGTTCCCAGGAGCACAGTTTAAAGGACAGCATGGATTTGTAAATGGTGAAGAAATAGAAAAAATAAAAATAAAAATTAAGCAATTCAAGCCGCATTTACTACTCGTAGGACTAGGTTCACCAAAACAAGAAGAGTTCATCTATGAAAACATACAAACATTAAACGTTCCGCTATCTATTGGTATCGGAGGCATGATTGATATAATATCTGGTACTGTAAAAAGAGCACCGAAAATGATGAGGGATACTGGAACTGAATGGCTGTATAGGTTACTCTCACAGCCGAAAAGATTGAAGAGGCAACTTGTACTTCCGAAATTTTTATTGTCGGTTATGTTAGAGAGAGTGAAAGGAATGCCAAGCTAAGAAAGGACAAGTAAGATGATAGAGCCGTTATCTAATGAAAAAGCTACAATGATTTTTCAAGAGCTGAAAGTAGAATGTGAAACTTTATTTGAATTTAAAATTCGAAATGCAATACCTATTCATCGTGGTTGGCTAAATTTGAAGTGGAAACTCGAAACGGATGCAGGGGATTTTGTATTAAAGCAATATAATCAAGAACGGTACAAAATGTATAACTCAGACCTTTTAATACAAGCATTACAACAACAGCAAAGATTACATAATAATGGTGTAAGTTGTCCAAGGGTATTAATTTATAAAAATAATGTAATGCATATATCAAAAAGTGATGAAAGATTTATAGTATTAGAACATAAGGAAGGTAGCTTAGTTTCACCAGGAAAAGTGAATCAAAAGGAAATTCACTCTCTTGGTCAGACGATAGGTTATATACATAACTTGTTAAATGATGGCTCTTTAATAAAAGGAGAAAATCCTAAATTTGTTCCACCTACTAAAGAGGCGAGATTGAAACATTGGGAAGAAAAAATGAGAGAAGTAGAGAAGCTAGGAAAAGAGCACATTCTCTCTTATATAAAATTACAGCAAGAAGCAACACAATTGGTAAATACAGAACAATTTCATAATAGCCAACGGGGATGGGTGCACCGTGATTTATGGGTAGATAATTTCTTGTTTCTTAATGATAAAGTATCAGCGATTCTTGATTTTGATCGCATGGATTACGATTATGTAGAGTTAGATATTGGCCGTGTAGTTATATCGTGCGCATTAAGTGACGGAGTATTAAATAAGAGTCTTGTTGCATCATTTTTAGAAGGGTACCGAAATGAAGTAGACTTTCCAGTAGGGAATATTGTTCGGGCAATTCAAATGCTTTGGTACATGGAGAGTACTTGGTGGATCCATGCCAATATGGATCAGCATAGTGTACCACCTTCACGCTTTGCAGATGAAATGAATTGGATAGCTGAAAATTATGGTGTATTACATAATATATTGGCCGACTTATAAATAAAGAGGAGACTACATACATGAACAGAATCGGCATTATTGGAGCAATGCAAATTGAAATAGATTTACTTTTAGAAAAACTAGTTATACAAGAGGAACAGACAATAGCGGGAATGCCTTTTTATATTGGAGAATTCATGGGAATAGAAGTAATTATTACACGTTCTGGTGTAGGGAAAGTAAATGCAGCTGCATGCGCGCAAACATTAATTCATAAATTTGATGTAGACTCTATCATTAATACGGGCGTTGCTGGCGGATTACATTCAGATGTAAAAGTCGGCGATATAGTTATTTCAACGAATGTTACTCATCATGATGTAAGTAAAACTCAAATGAAAAACTTATTTCCGTTCCAAGAGGAATTTATTGCAAGTAAGGAATTGGTAGAGTTAGCACGTAAAGCTTGTATTAGTAGTAGTTTACAGATTGCAGTTCATGAAGGAAGAATTGTCAGCGGTGAATGTTTTGTTGAAGATTCAAAGTTAAAGGCGAAATTAATAGACGAATACGCACCTCATTGTACAGAAATGGAAGGGGCAGCAATTGGACATGTTGCCTATATAAATGATATACCGTTTCTCATTATAAGATGTATTTCTGACAGCGCAGATGATGAAGCTCAAATTTCTTATGATGACTTCGCGAAAACTGCTGCGAATTATTGCTCAGAAATTATTATTGAGATGCTTAAAAATATATCTGGTAAAACCATAGTCCAAAAGGAGAGATAGGAATGTTACAAGCATTAATTTTTGATATGGATGGTACGTTATTTCAAACAGATAAAATTTTAGAATTATCATTAGATGATACTTTTGATCACTTAAGATCATTACAATTATGGGATACAGTAACACCAATTGATAAATATAGAGAAATTATGGGTGTGCCGTTACCGAAAGTTTGGGAAGCTTTATTACCAGACCATTCTATTGAAATAAGAGAACAAACAGATGCATATTTTTTAGATAGACTTATTGAAAACATAAAAAGCGGAAAAGGCGCTTTATATCCAAATGTAAAAGAAATATTTACATATATAAAAGAAAATAATTGTTCCATTTACATTGCTAGTAATGGTTTGAAAGAATATTTACGAGCAATCGTAACTTATTATGCTTTAGACAAGTGGGTGATTGAAACGTTTAGTATTGAACAAATACAATCGCTAAATAAAGGTGACTTAGTTAAAAGTATTATGAACAAATATGATATAAAAGAGGCAGCGGTAGTTGGTGACCGGCTATCTGATATAAATGCAGCGAAAGACAACGGTTTACTTGCAATTGGGTGTAATTTTGATTTTGCGCAAGAAGATGAACTTGCTCAGGCTGATGTAGTAATAGATGATTTAATGGAGTTGAAGGGGATATTACCTGCTGTACAGAGGTAAATAAAGTGTGTGCGTTTTTTGCCAAGTCCTATATGTCTTAGTTTATGGAGGGAATATGATTAAAAATAATTTTAAAATTAGTAATATTCCTGCGGTTTTATGGGGAGATAAGAGTGATAAAATTTTTATTGCAGTACATGGAAATATGTCAAATAAGGAAGATACAATTATTCAAATATTAGCTGAAGAAGCCAAACAAAAAGGTTATCAAGTATTAAGCTTTGATTTACCTGAGCATGGAGAAAGAAAAGATGATAATACTCCTTGCCAAGTACAGATTTGTGTTAGTGAATTATCTATAATTATGAATTATGCAAAAGAACATTGGAAAGAAATAAACGTGTTTGCATGTAGTATGGGAGCGTATTTTAGCCTTTTAGCTTATCAAAATGATGTGGTAGAAAAGGCATTATTTTTATCACCAGTAGTTAATATGGAACGAATTATCGAAAATATGATGAAATGGTTTAATGTAACACCAGAGCTTTTGCAAAAAGAAATGATTATAGAGACACCTATTGGTCAAAAGTTATATTGGGATTATTTATGCTATGTAAAAGAACATCCTATTAATATATGGAATATAGATACATATATTATGTACGGAGCCAAGGATGAACTGTGCGAATTTGAAACTATTAACTATTTTACAAAAAAACATCGTTGTGAATTAGAAGTTATGGAGACGGGTGAACATTACTTTCATACTGAAGAACAGTTAAAGATATTTGAACAGTGGTTACACAAACATATCGATTAACAAATTACAATTTATTTTGAACCTGTTAGAGAAGAATGAGAAATATATAAACTTATAGTATATTTGAGAGAATTTATAAATGGTGAATGTATACACTTAAACAAACACATGCTTTAATTCGATAAGAATTAAACAACTTTAAAGAGCCTTATCACACACTAGATTGTAGCAAGGCTCTTATATTTTCATAATAAAATTAATCAACTGTATTATCGGTTTAGATATGAAGTGAAGAATACGCACGCTATAAATTACATAAAGTAACAACCATAAAAATACTCAGAATAAATGATTCTCGAGCATTTTATATATTTTCGTACTTAGGGGGAATGGACTTGAAAGATATACATATTCAACAAATAGAAAATTTAATGGGATATGAATTCAGTCATCTCGTTCAAGACAGTGAAGAAGAAGGTTTTAATTTCCTTATAAGGCTAATAAGTGAATATAAAAACGAAATAAATACATTCAATAAAACTGGAGAATGTTTATATGGTATTTTTCAAGGTGATATGTTAATTGGAGTTGGAGGTTTAAATGAGGATCCGTACACAAAAGACAATAAGATTGGGCGGTTAAGGAGATTTTATATTTCAAGGGATTATCGGCGTTTAGGGTTAGGGAACTTATTATTAAACCAACTATTATGTCATGCGGAAAAGTATTTTGAAGTGATTGTTTTACATACTGACACGAAGCAAGGAGATGTGTTTTATACTGCGAATGGATTTGTAAAAGGGGGATTATATAAGGGATCGAGTCACTACAAACTATTATAGAGATTGCTATCCAAATAATAGCTACGAACAGGTTTTTTGTTGGTAAATCGATATATCTTAAAAATCGCTGATATATGAAGTTGCGATCCTTATATTAAAAACCAACTTTTATAATTTCATTTACTAAATTGTTATTATAAAAAAGAGCACCTTAGCTTTTAAAATTTAGCTTATAAGGTGACTCCTTTTCAGTCAATTACGTTTTAACGTTCATTTGTTTCAATAATAATCCTGGTTTACCTTTTACATAATAAAAATGCGGATTATTTTCATCATCATAAAGCATAATATAAGGCTTTTCATTTAGTGGGAGCAGTATAAGTACTTCGTCTATTGTAGTGTGTAACCATTGATTAGTAATAGAAACCGGCTTAGATAATGGGATTTTTATCATATAGCCATCTTTTGGAACGACATTTAAGTTTTTAAATGGACCAGTAATTGCTTTAGCGTATTGAACTGCTTCTTTTTGGACTATTGGATCTAAAGATTGTTTTTGAATGACCATTTCTTTTTGACAATCAAACACTTCAATTTGTTGATTTGTATTTGCTAATGCATTTGTTGATAATAGAAATAAAAGAAGAGAAATGACCCCGATTTTTTTTATCATAATACAACACCTCACCATTACTATCCCCTCAAAAGCTTTAAATATTTTTCTGTCACATTCATGTAACAAAGATGTTGTATGATACAATTGGTTTTTGTTTAAAAGCAATGGAGGAAAAAATATGAAAGTTTTAATTGCAGATGACGAACAAGATATGTTAAGAATTTTAAAAGCTTATTTTGAAAAAGAAGGCTTCGAAGTTTTATTAGCAAAAGACGGAGAGGAAGCACTTCAAATATTTTATGATGAAAAAATTGATTTAGCTATTTTGGATTGGATGATGCCAAAACATAGTGGTATTACTGTCTGTCAGGAAATAAAAAAGAATTCAAGCGTAAAAGTATTAATGCTTACGGCGAAAAGTGAAAGTGAAGATGAATTAGCAGCACTTCAAAGCGGGGCAGATGAGTACGTGAAAAAACCATTTCATCCAGGAGTACTAATTACGCGAGCGAAAAAACTTATTCAGCATGATGATATTATTCAAGTACAAGATGTAAAGATAAATTTCGCCAAAAATAAAGTATATAAAAATGATATAGAGTTAGAAATTACAAAAACAGAGCTCGAATTAATAAAATGCTTTTTAAATCATAAAGGAACGATTTTAACTCGTAAAAAATTGCTAGATATTGTATGGGGATTTGACTATTTTGGAGAAGAGAGAACGGTTGATACACATGTAAGAAGGCTGCGTAAAAAAATTGGAGAAAATATTATTAAGACGCATCGCGGGCTGGGCTATAGTTTGGAGGAACAAAGTGAATAAACTTGGGAAAAAGTTATTTTTAAGTATTTCTGCAACTGTTATTCTCATCTTTATGATTTCATTATTATTCATTAACAATCTCTTACCGAACTATAATATTTATAAAACACGTGAAAACTTAAATAAATTTACAACACAAATACAAAATACAACAGTGGAAAATATAGAGGATGTTATTCATACAATTGAAAGTGAAAATAACGTTACAATTGCGTATACGCCAATTAATCAGTCAGAAGATGCTATGAACGAAGCGTTACGCATGCAACTTACGAAAAAGAAAGTAACTTTAAATAAGCTTTGGATTACGAAAGACGAAGTTATGAAAGTGAAGAGGGAAGGGCAATCGAATAAACTGTACGATCAAGGAAAGGTAAAAGCGAGTTTTTTTGCTAAATATATTGCGAAAGATGATACGATAATTTTAATTGGGACTTCCATTGCGAATTCAAATGAAATTATAAATACGTTAAATACATTTTACTTATACATCGTATGTTTCTCGCTCCTTCTTATTATTTTACTTGTGTGGATACTTTCAAAAATAATAACGACGCCACTGAAGGAGCTAAGTGATGTGGCTCAGGATATTTCACATTTGCAGTTTAAAAGAACGAAAGTGAAAACGAATGATGAAATAGGAGAGTTGGCCAATAGTATTAATATCATGAGTGAAAAACTACATGAAGCACATCAAGACTTAACTAATCGTAATGAACATTTAAAACGATTTATGGGTGATGTAACGCATGAATTAAAGACACCGATCGCATTAGTAAAAGCATACTCTATGGGGATTAAAGATGGATTAGATGATGGGACTTATGTAGATACAATTATTAAACAAACAGATCAAATATCAAACTTAATTGAAGAACTATTACGATTTTCTAAACTAGAAAGAGATATTTTACAAAAAGAAGAATTCCCCATTGAACCACTGGTCCAGAGTATATTAGATAAGCATCAGATTGACCTGGATTCGAAAGCAATTGACTTACAAGTAAACTGTAATACGGGTGATACAATCGTTTATGCAGATTTAAATAAAATGAGAATGGTATTTCAAAATTTAATTTCTAATGCAATAAAATATACAGTAAATCAAAGCATAATAATTACTTTAGAAGATAGAAATAAAAGTATATATTTTCAAATAAAAAATGGCATTCATACGGATAAAATTAAAGATATTGAGAAAATTTGGGAGCCTTTTTACGTACTAGAATCTTCTCGTAGTAAAGAAAAATCAGGTACAGGATTAGGACTAGCGATAGTGAAAAGTATTTTAGAAAGACATGGTTTTGAATATGGAGTTTCCTCTATAAATGGAGAAATTCAATTTTATATAAATGTGAAAAAGGACTAATGAAAATTTAGTCCTTTTTGCAGCTTTAGAGGTTAGCGATACAGGATGAATCACCATAATTTTCAAAATTGATGTATTAAATGGAGAATTAGCAAATGTTCTACTTTCATTAAATTCACGTGAAGTTCACAGTGAAACGTTATATTTACATAGTTACATTTGAATTTAATGAAGTGAGGTATTCGGATTTGAAAAGAAAGAAATTAGTAATTGGTAGCATTTTAATGGGGATGACGTTATCTTTATCTGCATGTGGTTCATCAGATAATATTGTAACTACAAAATCAGGAAGCATTTCAGAAAGTGATTTTAACAAAAAATTAAAAGAAAACTATGGTAAACAGAATTTATCTGAAATGGTAGTAGAGAAAGTATTAAATGATAAATATAAAGTTACGGATGAAGAGGTAACGAAACAACTGAAAGAATTAAAAGACAAGATGGGCGATAATTTTAATACATATATGGAATCTAATGGTGTGAAAAATGAAGATCAGTTGAAAGAGAAATTAAAGCTTACTTTCGCTTTTGAAAAAGCTATTAAAGCAACCGTAACGGAAAAAGATATTAAAGATCACTATAAGCCAAAGCTTCAAGTTAGCCATATTTTAGTGAAAGATGAAAAGACAGCAAAAGAAATTAAAGAAAAATTAAATAGTGGCGAAGATTTCGCGGCATTGGCTAAACAATATTCAGAGGATCCAGGTTCTAAAGAAAAAGGTGGAGAACTATCTGAATTTGGACCAGGTATGATGGTGAAAGAATTTGAGGATGCTGCATATAAGTTAGAAGTTGGTCAATTGAGTGAACCTGTTAAATCTTCTTTCGGATATCATATTATTAAGTTAACGGATAAAAAAGAGCTTAAACCGTATGAGGAAGAGAAAGAGAATATTCGTAAAGAATTAGAACAGCAACGTATACAAGATCCTCAATTCCATCAACAAGTTACTAGAGATCTGCTTAAAAATGCAGATATAAAGGTATCTGATAAAGACTTGAAAGATACCTTTAAAGAGTTAGAAAAATAATAAATGGAATGTAAGACAATCGATAGAAATATCGGTTGTCTTTTTCTCTATTTTTCCGGTTATTTGCCGGGCAGTAAGACCCCAAAACTCAAAATTCAGCGGAAGCAAAGAAGTTAGGTGGGGGCCCCGCTGCCCGTAAACGCCCGATTGGTGAGGGCTCACTTTATATAGAAGCTGGGAGTGGGAAAATACTTTCACACCTGTATTGAATTTTACTTAACAAGAAATCTTTGAGTTTCTCAACTATTATATAAAAATAAAACTGAATTTTCAGTTATTTTGTTATATAGTAAAAGAGAACGAATAAGGGGAGGGAACATTTTGAGTAAAAAGAAAATGGCAATTACACTGTCAGCAATGCTATCTGCAACAATTATACCTAGCTTTACTATGGATGTGCATGCAGAGAAGAAAGAAGAGACTAAAAATACGAAAATTGAATTAGAAAATGGGATGACAAAGCCGATTTATTCTCTCGATGAAGCTATTATCGAAAATTTATATGTAGAGACAGAAGTTGATAGTGATCGCGACGGTAAGAAAGACAGAGTATCGATAAAAGTTATGCGTCCAAAGACAGATTCGAATGTGAAGGTTCCTGTTATTTATGAAATGAGTCCATATCGATCTGGATTAAAAGATGTTCCTGTATATAATGTAGATGAAGAATTGTATGCGTATGAAGGAAAACCGTATGGAGCGGTTAATCTTGGTTCGTATGGGAACTATTACGTGCCAAGAGGTTATGCAGTTATTCTAGGCGAAAGTATCGGTACTGGAAAATCAGATGGATGCCCTACAACTGGAGATGAACAAGAAATACTCGGTACAAAGTCTGTTATTGATTGGGTAAACGGTCGCGCGAAAGCATTTACAGAACAGGGTGAGGAAGTTCAGGCAAATTGGTCTACAGGAAATGTAGGTATGACTGGAGTTTCTTATAATGGTACACTACCAAATGCTGTTGCGACTACTGGAGTTGAAGGTTTAAAAACAATTATTCCAATCGCAGCAATTAGTAGTTGGTATGATTATTATCGTGCAAATGGTGCAGTAATTGCGCCAGGCGGATATCAAGGAGAAGATACAGATAATATGGCAGAAGCAGTACTGACAAGGGAAAATCCTGAAGTTTGCGGACAAGTTATAAAAGAGTTAACGGCTGGACAAGACCGAAAAACAGGTAATTATAATGATTTTTGGGATAAACGTAACTATGTAAAAGATGCTAAAAATGTAAAAGCGAGTGTATTTGTTGTTCATGGTTTAAACGATTGGAATGTTAAAACGAAACAGTTCGCACAATGGTGGGATGCTCTTGGAGAAAATCATGTACCTCGTAAAATGTGGCTACATCAAGGTGGACACGGTGGGACATCAAGTAATAACTGGCAGCAAACACAAAATAAATGGTTAGATTATTGGTTATACGGAATTGAAAATGGAATTATGGATGAACCAATGGTTGATGTGCAAAGAGAAAATAAAACGTGGCAAAAGATAAAAAATTGGCCAGATCCATCAGCTGTATCTTCAAAAATCCGTATGTATTTAAGTAATAAATTAGTCAATTTGCCATTAAGTATGGGATCGGCTAATAAAGTTTTCTCATTCTTAGATGATGCACAAATGAAATCAAACCAATTAGTAGCAAACCCAGAATTAGAAGTAGCAAATCGATTAGTATATACAATGCCTGTACTGCAAAAAGATACGCGTATAAGTGGTACACCAAAGATTTCAATTACAGGAAATATTGATCGATCTGTATCAAATTTAACAGCATTACTTGTTGACTATGGAGGAGCGAAGCCGGAAATCGTAACGAGAGGCTGGATGGATCCACAAAACTTAAAGAGTATAGAAAATTCAACAGCGATTCAACCGGGCAAAGATTATACATTTACATGGGACATGCAGCCAGATGATTATGTATTTAAAGCGGGGCATCAAATCGGAGTTGTTTTAATTGCTAGCGACTATGATTATACAATTAGACCGAAAGCGGGCACGAAACTTACAGTGAAATTAAGTGAAGTGACATTGCCGATTGTGAAATAAATATTTTTTCAAAAAAGCTTACTAAAGTAAGCTTTTTGTTTTATAGTCTGAATTTTTAATTTTATATTTCAAATTGGAAGGTTATGTAATACAATATCATTATATTCTATGGAAAGTGAGTGATATAATATGACAGTCAGCTCTTTCGAAATCTCATTAAAATTAGAGGTACGAGAAGATTAGTTGAATTGGAATCTTCCGTACGTAAAAACGGAGGAGAAAATAAATGTTTAGTTTTTATAGTAAACTTTGTACGGAACTGTATGATTACACAAAACCAGTCGGTTATTCTTTAAATGGTGATATTGAGTATTACAAAGAACGTTTAAAAGATTGTAGAGGTAGAATTCTCGAAGCTGCAGTAGGTTCAGGGCGTGTCATCATTCCGCTTCTAGAGGCCGGTTTTAAAGTGGATGGGATAGATTATTCACCTGAAATGCTTGATTCTTGCCGTAAGCGGTGTAAAGAGAGAGGCTTACATCCTAATTTGTATGAAGGAAGCTTGCAACAATTTTCACTTCCGCATAAATATGACGCAATTATCATTCCTACTGGATCTTTTTGTTTAATTGAAAATCGTGTGGATTCTATAAATGCATTGAAATGTTTTTATGAACATCTTAATCCAGATGGACGATTAATCGTAGATATTATGCTTCCGCATGACTGGAAGACTGGGGAAATTCATACATCGACTTTCTCTTTGCCGAGTGGAGACGGAATCACATTAGAAAATAAATCAATTGAAATAGATTGGCTGAACCAAGTTACTGTGTCATATTTGAAATATGAAAAGTGGAGTAAAGGACAGTTAGTACAAACAGAATTGCAACGCTTTGCGCTGCGCTGGTATGGAATAGAAGAGTTTAAACTTCTTTTAGAAAGTATAGGTTTCTCTAATATTACTTGCTCTGCTGAATATGTTTATGAAAAAGAACCGTCAAATGCAAATCAAATGATTACTTTTGAAGCTGTGCGAAAAGAATAGAACTAAAACTATGAATAAAAAATAAGGCGATCGATTTAAAATCGGCTGCCTTATTTTTTATTTTATGTAATGGTTTATAGAGAAAGATTGGAGGGAAATAAATGAAACTTATATTAATATTTGGCCCACAAGCAGTTGGAAAAATGACAGTGGGGCAAGAATTAGCAACATTAACCGGTTTAAAACTTTTTCATAACCACATGACAATTGATTTAGTAAGTCCAATTTTTGATTACAGTACGAAAGAAGCAAAAAGACTAGTAAGTTTATTTCGTAATGAAATATTTGAAGAAGTATCTAAAAGTGATTTATCTGGAATGATTTTTACGTATATATGGGCATTTGACCTCCAAGCGGATTGGGATTATATACATCATGTAGAAAGTATTTTTGAATCAAAAGGTGGGACAGTGTATTTTGTAGAGCTGGAAGCGGAATTAGATGAAAGATTAGAACGAAATAAAAGCCCGAATAGATTAGAACATAAACCGAAAAAAAGAGATATTGAGTGGTCTGAAAATAATTTGAAAGAAACGATGAAAAAGCATAGATTAAACTCTCTTCATGGTGAAATTGAAAAAGAAGAGTATATAAAAATTAATAACACGTATTTGAGTGCAAAAGAAGTAGCGGAAATGATTAAAGAGAAGTTTCAATTGTGAAATTTATGAAGTCTATTTCGTTTTCGTTGTCCAAGCATTCTCCTACTAATTACATATACTATTTATGTTAAAGTCGGCTACTATTTTATATAGGGCTGTTATTTTCCTATAAATGCTATTTTAGTGAAGTGGGAGGAATCAATTTGGAAAACGTAGAACAAGATAGAATTGAAAATCAAGTGTATTCAAATCGTGTAGTAAGATCAGAATTTGATTCGAATTGGGAAACTTGTATATCAAAGAGTGGTTATGTAATTTATGTAGCAACAAGTAATAATGCTGAAGTAATAGTGCTTCTTGCAGATGGTTCAAGTAAATTATTAATTTTCGAAAAAGGCGGTAAAGTAGTAGTTGGTGGCGGTGGAACAAGTCATTACAGTAAGCCGCATATTGCAAGAAATATTTAAGATAGAACATGTTAATTAAGAAGAAGCTGGAAAACGGTTGTCATTCATGTTTAGGGCATGATAGACGAACCGTTTTTTATTTGTTTATAAATTTAGAAGAACTTCATTGATTACAAATACATCAGGATGAGCAGCGAAATTAGAAGAAAACTTGGCGGGTAATGGTACAAAATATTATGTAGGTTTGCAAGAATCTTATAAGCGATATAAAAAAGCATTTCCTATTTGGGGAAACACTACTTCTATGTTATAGTATAATAGTGTTTTTAGATGGTGCTATTTTAATATATTTATAATTTTGTTATGTATTATTTTTATATTAAATAAGCGTCTAAAGTATTTTTTTTATATAAGGAGTAATAATTAGAGAAATGAAAAATATAGACTTTATACTAGAAAGTGATGAGGCATTAAAACCGTCTGAACGATTAGTACTATTATTATTAGAGAAGCATAGAATGCTATATACGAACGATCTATTGGCATTATCAAATTTATCATATAAAACATTAACAGATTCATTAACGGCGCTTGTTTTAAAATCGTATGTGTTAAAGGAAACAGGTAAGGGAAGAAGACAGAATTGCTATAGATTAGTATGATAAGGCAGCTGTTTTAGAGATTTTTACATATGTTTTTTAATCGTAAGGCGAAAATGTGTTTTTGGTTTTCAAACGAAAAACTTACTATAAGAGGGGCTAAGATAGTAGTATTTCATTTTTGTAAGTGTAATTATTTCGTCATTGAAAATGCAAAAATAAAATAAACCGCATAAAACAGAAATAAAAAAACAATCCATTTTAAAAATGGATTGTTTTTTTATTGGAATAATATTATTTGATATGTTGAAAGCATGAATAGCAGAATAAACATTACCTGTTTTAGTTCATGCAACTGAACGAATATGATGAAAACTATGTGTATAGTTTTTTTAATTGCTTTTTTCAGTAACTCTAATGAAATCATAGTCTTTATTGTTTAAAGGTATTATTTTAAACATTATTGCTATTAAACATTAAGTACAAAAGTAATTTATAATATTATTATGTAAACTTAAGTTTTTAAAAGGAAAATGTAATAATTAATAGAACATGTAGAAGGGGATGCTTAAATATTTTGAAGGATAGGAGATTATTATGGAGCATTTACAATCAATAGTACAAGCTGTTTTAAGTGGTCATAACGAAAAAGTAGTGGAGTTTATAAAGGCGAGTCCAAGTATTGTTAACGAATGTAGTGAAGATGGATGGACACCACTTCATTTAGCAGCTTATTTTGGACAGAAAGAAATAGCGAGTTTTCTTTTAGAAAGCGGTGCAGATATACATAGTAGAGCGAAAAACGAAAATGAAAATACGCCTTTGCAAGCAGCAATTGCGAACAAGCAAAGTGAACTTGTTGCTTTCTTAATTGAAAAAGGATCAGATGTAAATATTATGCAAAGTGGTGGCTGGACAGGACTTCACGAAGCGGCATTATTAGGAAATGAAGAAATAATTATGTTACTCCTTAAAAATGGAGCTAATAAGATGATAAAGAAAAATGATGGGAAAACAGCGTATGATATTGCATTAGAAAAAGGATATGATCATCTATTACATCATTTGAAACAGGAAGTGAACTTATGATGAATAAATGGAGTGTTGGTATATTTTTATTTAATGAAGTAGAAGTGTTAGACTTTGCAGGGCCATTTGAAGTTTTTTCTGTAACTGAGGTGAATGAAGAAAAACCATTTACTGTTTATACAGTTAGCGAGAATGGGGAAATGATTACAGCAAGGAACGGATTGAAGGTACAGCCAGATTATAGTATTGAAAATTTACCACCAGTGGATATTTTAATAATTCCGGGTGGGCTAGGTGCTAGAGAATATGAAATAAAAAATGAAATAGTAATAAAATGGATTCGCCAACAAATGAAAGAAGTAAAGCTGATGACTTCAGTTTGTACAGGAGCGCTATTACTGGCGAAAGCAGGTTTACTGGAAGGTTTAAAAGCAACAACACATTGGGCTAGTATTGAAAAGTTTAAAAATGAGTTTCAAAATGTTGAAGTTATAGAAAATGTAAAGTTTGTAGATGAAGGACATATTATAACATCTGCCGGAATTTCAGCTGGAATTAATATGGCATTTCATATTGTGAAAAACTTGTTAGGTATGCATGTTGCGGAGGACACAGCGAAGCGAATGGAGTATGATATTAGTTTGCCAAATTAAAAAGCCCGGATTGGGCTTTTTATATTGAATGAATATAGTTAAGTTCTTCATCACTCAAAATAGGGCGAACAGATGCATTTGCATTTTCTTGTGCTTGCATTCCGGTTTTGGCACCAGGAATTACAACACTTACTGCCGGATGAGAGAGTACATAGCGAAGTGCAAGTTGCCCTAGGGTCTGATTTTTATTTGAGAGCAATCGAAGTTTTTCTACGGTTTGTAAGTCTTCTTGAAACCAAGTTTCATTTGGCCATTCTTTGCGTAAATCTCCATCTGGAAAAATTGTTTTATTTGTGAATTTTCCAGTTAAAATGCCCATTTTTAATGGACCACGAATAACAGCTCCTAGATTTTTCTCTTGTAAGAATGGTAATATATCTTTTTCTGGTTTTCGATTTAATATATTGTAATCAAGTTGTACGATATCAATTTCGTTGTTGTTATTGAAATGATGAATGTATTGTAAATCATGAGTCGAAACACCGACTGCCCTTACTTTTCCATCACGTTTTAATATGTCAAATGCACGTAGAAATGCTTCTGTTTCTCTACGATTATGCCACCAAATATGACAAAAATAAAGATCAATATAATCTGTTTGAAGATGTTGTAAACTTGTTTCAAATACGGCGATGATTTTTTCGGGAGTATCATATACAGGAACTCCATTAGGGTCGTAGTGGTGTCCGATTAAACCACCTTTCGTTGATAGGATAATATCATTACGATGTCCTTTAATCGCGGTAGCCACCAACTTTTCACTATGTCCTAAACCATACACATCCGCAGTATCAATAAAATTCACACCACACTCAATTGCTTTTTTTATAGCAGTTATAGATTGTTTATCGTTAACAGGTCCCCATTCATCACCACCGATTGCCCATGCCCCAAAACCTATTTCAGAAACAGTTATTCCAGTTTTACCTAATGTGCGGTAATGCATATTTCCCCTCCTTGTAAGCATGTTATAACATGGATATGTGGGGTAAGAATTTTGTGTGTGAAAAAACTCTTCTACAATAGTAGAAAAAGAATTACAGAAACTACTATTTTATAGCAGCATGTATAAAAAAAAACGGTGTAAATGTAGAAATGTCGTCGAATGCTATCTTTAATTGGTTAATTTATGGGATATTTTTGTGAAGGAGTTTATTTTATAAGAATAGAATTTAGTTTAGTAAGAAAACGTGCCGATGGTAGTGAAAAATATGGGTTAGGGGGATTTGAATGAGGAAACTCAAACGAGTAAATGTTCCTAATATACCAGAACAATCATCACAACCTAGTGACAAGCGTAAGATAAATAAAAAGAAGTTAAGGCGTCTTATTTTAATGGTCCTTTTTATTGCGGCAGCTACTCTGTACGTTCAATATATTTTAACGAAACAACAAGAAGTAATTGATAAAAAGAAAGATACGATTACGGATCAAAAGAAACAATTAGTATCTTTAAAGAAAGATAAAGGTTCTTTAAAGACTAACATAGAAAATTTAACAGACGATGAAGAAGAAATTTTGAAGTTTGCGAGAAAAGAGTATCAATTTTCTAAGTCAAATGAAACTATATTTGTGATGCCAAAGTAATAAAAAAACAGCTAGCCATTGAACTGCACCTCCAATTGTTAGACACCGTCTAACAATTGGAGGTGCAGTTTTTTATGTATGAATGTCATGGTACAAGGAACAATCACATATTGTAAAAATGAAGAGTTTAAGCTATTTGCATAAATATGGAATATGCACTAAAATAAATGTTGTTAAAATTCTGTCAATTATATTATAATACAAGGTAAGCGGATACATTTTTTAATCAACGTTGAGTTCCTCGCTCATACGACTATTAAGAAACCCGTTATCCTCGTATAAGAAAGGAAGATAGCTGTGTACGCTTCAAATACAATTTATATCGTAGGGGATGCGAAAGCACCTCAAAATAATCCCATTACTGAAAAGTTTAAAAGCTATTTCGTAGCATTTGTACTTGTTAAGGATACAGGGGAAATTGTAGATGCAGACTGCTCAGCGACAATTGCATTAACATCTCAATTTGTTAAATATTTATTTCTACATAAAAATATAAATGACCCGGCGTTAGTAATGGAAGTAAAGAACCGATATTTCGGCTCTTCTCAAAAAGCGTTACTTGTAGCGCTAAAAGATGCACAGAAAAAATATAATCAGATTGCTGCTTTGTCTACTCAATCATAGACAAAATCCAGCCGTAAGAATCATTCTTATGGCTGGATTTTTTTATTTCACATTATCGTTCTACATCAAAAGTAAACGAAAACAAAGTAGAGTGATAGAAGAGTAAATGCCCAATAAGTTTACCTAATAATTCGTGGGTATAAATCTCCGGTGGATTAAGATTTCACTTCATTGGAGAACGAAAGGATGAACAAAATGAAAATTACAGATGTAAAAGTAAATCGTAGACGTGTAAAACTTCATACACCGTTTAAAACCGCGCTTCGTACTGTAACAGAAATTGAAAGTATAGATGTTTATATTCATACAGACGAAGGAGTGATTGGTAAGGGGGCTGCAGCCGCAACGCCAGTTATTACGGGTGATTTCACCAGTGGAATGGAAGATGCGATTTTAGGACCGATGCGTTCATGTTTAATTGGTCAAGATATCATTCAGTTTCAGCAGTTACTACAGCGCATTCAAATGAGTTGTATTGGAAATTCAAGTGCGAAAGCAGCGGTAGATATCGCTCTATATGATGTATATTGCCAATATCAAAATGTGCCGTTATATGCATTGTTAGGCGGGAAGAAAGAAATTTATACCGATATTACAGTGAGTGTGGATGAGCCTGTATTAATGGCAAAAGAAGCGAAGAAACATATAGAAAAAGGATTTCAAACATTAAAGATTAAAGTGGGTAAGGAGGCGCATTTAGATTTGGAACGTATTGAGGCAATTCGAAATGTAGTACCAAGAAATACGACATTACGTTTAGATGCGAATCAAGGTTGGAGTCCAAAAGAAGCGATCTCTATCATTCAAGAGATGGAAAATCGTAATTTAAATATAGAATTTATTGAACAACCAGTACACGCGAAAGATTGGGATGGGTTAAAGTACGTCAAAGATCGTGTGCAAACGCCAATTATGGCCGATGAAAGTATATTTTCAGCAAGTGATGCATTAAAGCTCGTTCAAGGAAGATACGCAGACTTAATTAATATTAAATTAATGAAATGTGGTGGCATATGTGAAGCATGGCGTATTGCAGATATCGCAGAAACGGCTGGTGTGAAGTGTATGGTGGGAAGCATGATGGAATCTTCACTTTCCGTTAGCGCTGTTGCACATTTAGCGGCAGCACATCCTAATATACATTATTTTGATCTTGATGCACCGCTTTGGTTAATGGAAGAGCCAGAAGGAATGACTTATTCTGGATCAAAGGTAAACCTTCAATCGACAGTGAATAGTAAGTCTTAGGAGAAGAGACTAGTAAACTATTTTTTTAAGGGGGATATATATGAAAAAAGTAGGAACTGCATTTTTAACAACTTTATTTATATTTTCATCGTTTACATCGGCAAATGCTGAAGAAAAGAAGGATAATAAAGCATTTATAGATGTATCTGCTGCAACGTTATGGACAGCACCTGATTCATTAAGGTCAATCGATACACCGAGTGCAACAAATCCAGTGGATCTATGGAAATGGACGAAATCAATGACACTTGACGAGAAACTATGGTTAACAAATGCAAATAAATTAGAAACACAAGCGTTACTCGGTCAAGAAGTAACCGTTATTGATAAGAAAGGCGAGTGGGTGAAGGTATTAGTGCATGGACAGCCAACACCACGAAATGAAGAAGGTTATCCGGGCTGGATGCCTGAAAAGCAATTAACATATAATCAAGAATTTGCAGATAAAACAAATGAACCTTTTGTGTTAATAACAAAGCCAACAGCGATTTTATATATAAATCCTTCTGAAAAACATAAATCACTTGAAGTCAGTTATAATACAAGACTGCCGCTATTAAGTGAAGACACAATGTCATACCGTGTATTGTTGCCAAATGGTCAGAAAGCATGGCTACGAAAAAATGATGGAACAGTTTACCGTTCTCAAACTGATATTCCCAAACCGACAGCTGATGATTTAATTAACACAGGGAAAATGTTTTTAGGCTTACCGTATATATGGGCTGGTACAAGTGGCTTCGGATTTGATTGCTCTGGCTTCACGCATACGATCTATAAATCGCACGGCATTACAATTCCGCGAGATTCTGGACCGCAATCAAGAGCAGGAATTGCAGTTGATAAAGAAAACTTACAAAAGGGAGATTTAATTTTCTTTGCACATGATCAAGGGAAAGGTAGTGTCCATCACGTTGCAATGTATATTGGTGATGGCAATATGATTCACTCACCAAGAGCTGAAAGGTCGGTAGAGATTATACCGCTAAATACACCAGGATATATAGAAGAATACGCTGGTGCTCGTCGTTACTTACCTTAAAAATAGAGGGGGGTTTTTAAATGAAAAAAGTTGTTCGTTACTCATTAGTTAGTACTCTATTAGTTTCTTCATTTTTAGTTGGCTGCGCAAAAGAAAAAACTGCAACAAAGCCGAAAGATGAAAAGAAAGTATTACAGTTACTAGAAACGGGTGAAATTCCGTCGTTAAACTCAGGGAAAGTCACAGATGCAGTCTCGTTTAACGTTTTGAATAACGTAATGGAAGGACTATTCCGTCTATCGAAAAATGATGAAGTAATTGAGGCAGGCGCACAAAAATATGAAGTGAGTAAAGATGGAAAGACATATACATTTCATTTGCGTGATGCGAAATGGTCAAACGGAGATCCAGTAACCGCTCATGATTACGTATACGCTTGGAAGCAATTGATTAATCCAGATACCGCTTCTCAATATGCATACATTGCGTACGATGTGAAAAACGCTGAGAAGATAAATAAAAAACAACTAGGTCTAGATGAATTAGGAGTAAAAGCGAAGGATGATAAAACGTTCGTCGTAGAGCTAGAACATCCTGTACCGTATTTTACGAAATTATTAATTTTACCATCCTTCTATCCAATTAACGAAAAATATGCGAAAGAGCAAGGTGATAAATACGGATTAGAAGCAAATAAAGCGGTATATAATGGACCATTTACATTATCAGAGTGGAAGCATGAAGCTAGCTTTACAATGAAGAAAAACGATAAGTATTGGGATAAAAAAGAAGTGAAGTTAGATGAAGTAAACTATCAAATTGTAAAAGAAATTTCAACTGCGGTAAATTTATATGAAACAGATAAAGTTGATAGAGCTGTTATTTCTACAGAATTCGTGGATAAATATAAAAATAATAAAGAGCTAAAACAATATACAGATCCAGTTATGTACTTCTTCCGATTTAATGAAAATGTACCGATTCTTAAAAATAAAAATGCACGTCTTGCGCTAAGTACAGTTTTTGATAAGAAAGGACTTGCGGATTCATTTTTAAATGATGGTTCGGTTGCTGCAAACTATTACGTACCAAAAGGATTTTTAAAGGGACCAGATAAAAAAGATTTTAGAAGTACGGCAGGTGAGTTTAATAAAACTGATGTAAAAAAAGCGAAAGAATATTGGGAAAAAGCAAAGCAAGAAACAGGTACAGATGAAGTGACGTTAGAACTATTAAATTATGACTTAGAAAACTTTAAAAAAGTTGGAGAGTACATTAAAGAGCAGCTTGAGAAAAATTTACCAGGTTTAAAAGTGAATGTGAAATTGCAACCACATACGCAAAAATTAGCACTAGAGAAGAAGAAAGAATATGAAATGTCGTTATCACGCTGGTTACCGGATTATCCAGATCCAATGACTTACTTAGAAGTATTCCTTTCTGGAAGCAGTGTTAATAATACAGAATATGCAAACCCAGAATATGATGCGTTAATTAAGAAGATTAAAACAGAATTAGGTAATGATGAAAAGGCTCGCTGGAAAGCAATGCAAGAAGCTGAAAAAATGCTACTTGATGATGCAGTAATTGCACCGGTATTCCAGCGCGGATTATCTTACTTACAAAAACCGTATGTGAAAGATTTATATGTACATCAATTTGGTCCAGCTACAAGTTTAAAATGGGCAGATGTACAAAAATAAAAGAATGGGAAAACAGACTTCACGTATGTGATAGTCTGTTTTTTTGTACAGTTCCGAATGAAATATAGACATTTCATATGTTTTTTTACAACTTAATAATAAAATTATTACTAAAATTCCAGTGTGAAATTTATGTAGAATCTTGTATAATTAACGTGTTTCTATGGAAACATTTTCTTGCGCTATTTATATAGGGCTTAATAGAACAAGTAAGGAAATACATACATGTATATAATAGATAAATAGAATGGAACATGTATAGAGAAAAAGGAGAGAAAAGATGACGTGTCAAAAACAAGGGTTACAATTTAATACCGATAGAAAGAGGGACAGCAGATGAAAATGAAGCATGCTTTTGGTCCGATAATTTTAGCGTGTGTGCTTTTTTTCATTATCATTCTAATCCCATCGAAAAGTTTAGTATCGCTTATTAGTGATAAGAAGGTAGAAGATGCGGCAACTTCTTTACAAAAAGAGAAATTACAAAGTGTTTTCTTACAGCAAAAAATGTTAGAGAATTCACAGTATTTACCGATGTACGGTTCATCAGAATTTTTACGAATGGATGCATATCATCCGTCGAATTATTTCAAAGTAAATCCAGCTGGTTTTACACCGTTTTTAATTGGAACTGGCGGTACACAAAGTTTAGCTCATATTTTAAATATGACATCTACTATGGATGAATTAGAAGGTAAAAAAGTAGTCTTTGTTCTTTCACCACAATGGTTTACAAAGACTGGTGTTTCACAAGGGGATTTCACTAATAATTTCTCCAAACAACAAGCATATTATTTTATTTTTAATGATGAGATAAATCCAGAAATGAAGAAGCAAATCGCGAAACGGCTATTAGATTATAAAGTTGTTCAAGAAGATGATATATTAAAAAATTCATTAGAAGGTATTGTATATAATGATACGAAACATAACATTAAAGCAGGTTTAGCTAAACCACTTGCTTATATGCATCGAAATATTTTAGATCATAGAGATTTATTTAACTCTTTATTTAAAATCGAACCGATGAAAGAGAAAACAAATATCGGACTTCGTTCAATTTCTTGGGAAGATGCACGTAAACACGCGGAACAAGAAGGGAAAGCTGAGTCTACTACAAATACATTCGGAATTGAAAATCCTTATTATCATAAGAATAATCTGAAGAAAAAACTAAAAGGTTTAAAAAACTTTAGAGCAAATGAAACATATGATGAGTCACCAGAATATGATGATTTGCAAATTATTTTAGATTTATTTAAAGAGAAAAATGTCAAACCACTCTTTATTTCTGTACCTGTAAATGGGCCTTGGTATGATTATACTGGCTTCCCGAAAGAACGCCGTGAAGTGTATTATAAAAAAATTCGAGAACAGGTTGAGAAAGCAGGATATCCAGTAGTTGATTTCTCTGGTCATGAATATGATAAGTATTTCTTAAAAGATACGATTCATTTAGGCTGGAAAGGTTGGATTTATTTTGATGAAGCAGTGCAGAAATTTTATTCTGAGAAATAAAGTATAGAAATCGGAATGGCTATGAGCCGTTCCGATTTTTTTAGTATAGAGGATTTTGGTGAGGGCAATTTGGGAATGCATGTATATCTTGAACCTGTCTATAATCATAATGTTTCATTGCGAACTGAGCTTGATAAAGGTATTCATACACATATAATTGTCCATCATGCGCTGAACATAATACACCTGAAGTTCCTTGCCCATTTATGAAGGAAATACCGATAGGGCGTCCAATCAGGTATGGTATTTTTTGCTGCCAATGCATAGGGGAATCACTCCTTTTTGAGATAATATACGAAAAGAATGATTGAATGGTTGCTTATCCATATAAATGTAGATGGAAAGGTGTTTATATAATTCCTGAAGATTAATTCATATATAAATAAAAAACCGCTATAATTCCGAATGAATTTATAGCGGTTTTTATTATATTCTTAAGCAAGATTTTTACGCTTTTTTGTCCATTTTTTTATAACGAAGTATAAAAGAATGAGTACGACGCCACCAATTGCGAATGATTTCACATACGGACCAGCAATATCGTTTATATTCTCCCAGTTTTCACCTAGTTTTTCACCTAGATAAATGAAAATGATTGACCAAGGGATAATAGCAAGTGCTGTTAATGTAGTGAAACGTAGTAAAGGCATTTTTGTAATACCAGCAGGAATTGAAATCGCATGACGCACTACTGGAATGAAGCGTGCTGTAAAAATGACGCCAGTTCCGTAACGATTAAACCAATCTTCTGCAGCATCTATTTGTTTTTTATGTATGAAAATATATTTTCCATAACGTTCTAATATAGGTCGTCCGCCGTATCGTCCAAGCCAATAAATAAAGATTTGGGCAATAACACCGCCAATTGTACCGAATACAACAGCACCTATAAATGAGATACTTCCATTGAATACTAAGTATCCTGCATAAGCAAGGACAATTTCACTTGGGATAATCTCAATCATAAGTCCAAGCATAATGCCCCAATAACCTAATCCTTCAAAAAACGTTAATACTGAATGAATAAAACTACTTAACATTGTTGCACCTTCTAGTTTATGAATTTTTGAGTATAAGAACCTTTTATTTAATGACATAAAAGGTTCACTATATGTAGATTATACCTTATTTACATAGGGGATTGCTATTTCAATTCTTTTATGTCTCTCATAATTATTATAGTAAAAGATATAAGCCGCGTTTTCATGAAGGGTTAATGAAAAGATTATTAAAAATTTCTCATAAAAAAATAGAAGCATTTCTGCTCCTATTTTTTAAGGCTTCACATCTAAGTTCTGTAAAAATAAAGTTGCTGTTACGTAACGCTTTGCTAACATTTGTACATAAGCGGTATGTACAGAAAGGGTCGCAATGATAATAGCGTTACGAATTGCTTCGCGTTGTTCGTTATTAATTTGATCGAACTTGCTTGCGATTTTATCAGCTTTTTCTTTTACGATGTTTTCAATTGTATGAACGGTATCTGTTGCATTTAATTGTAAGCAATTCCCTTGATTGAGTTCTTCAAATAGAGAAGAGTATGCTACATATAAATGAACAGGATTGATTAAATCATCACTTCGATCGGCTGGGTCATTAACGATAAGGCGTAATAGCTTACGAATTGATTCAAAATCAAGTGCTGTTTTTAAATCTTCGACAATGAACAGTAAGGCTGCTTGTTCAATCGAATATTTTTTCCCTTTTTGAGGAGAGCCAATCATTTCTTTTATATCTCGTTTCACCCAGTTTTGCATAGCAGTTACAGAGAAACTTGTGTTTTCAATCTGATTGCCAAGCGCAACTATTTCATTTAAAGAAAAACCGACATCAGTATCGTCAATTTTAATCAGCTTTTCAAAAATAGGTGAAAGTGCGGTAGTAATAAAAGCTGTAACGCTTTGTCCGCTTTCAATATCTTTTTTATGTGACTTTGCCCAAGCTTCTTGTAAAATACCGAGAGGCTTTTTCGTATTCCATCCTCTTAGTGATAGAAGAAGGGTAGCCATTTCGTTTCGTGTGAGATGAAATGTTTCCATCTTTTCACCTCCAAAATAATAAAAAGTTCTTATGAACTTATAATATGTTTTGTTTCATTTAAAGTCAATTCTGTTTTGCTTAATTTTTCCTTTGTCACCAAACTGTTGAAAGTAAATAATACTTGCATATTTCGACAAAAGTTCATATAATAAGTTCATAAGAACCTTTAAAATGTTCTTAAAAACAAATCTATCATTCTGAATTTACTAGAAAGATAGATTTCACATATATCTATATAAAAGGAGAATGGATATAATATGTTGAAAAAACTTGTAGCAGTAATGACAGCATTCATGGTTATCTTTGGGGCTAGCAGCTTTATGTTCGTAGATCATGCAGCAGCGAAAAGTTACAAATCTGGTAAAAAATCATTTACACCAAGTTCAGGTCAAAAGTCAAAAGTTGATTTAAACAAAAAAGACTCAAATGTAAATTCTCAAAAAACGACTCCAGATTCAAAAACGAAAGCAACAAACACAGCACCAAAAAGTAATAAAGGAAGCTTTATGAAAGGTTTATTACTAGGTGGTCTTGGTGGTTTACTAATGGGTAGCTTATTTGCAAATATGGGAGCTCTTGGTTCTGTATTAGCGTTTATGGTAAATATGTTAGTAATGGCTGGTATCGTAATGTTAGCAGTTCGTGCATTTAAATACTTCAAAGACCAACGTAAGAAGAAGGCAGATGAAGTAGCATGGAAACAATAAAAATTTCTGAACAAGAATTAATAAATGCGCTTTGCGTATATATAGCTGAAAAAAGACAAGTGGGTCCAGAAGAAGTGTTAGTTGAACTCATGTATGACGATGACTACGGTTTCTCTGCGGAAGTAGAGGTAAATGGTCGCCAGCAAATTTTAATTCAAGCAAACTTAATCGAAGCATTACGCTTATTGCTTGACAGAGAATATAATGTCAATTCATTCGCAGCGAGATTACAACTTGAATTAGATGATGAAGAAGGTATTTACGCATTAGCGAAATTTAATAACTTGGATGAGTAGAGAAAAGAGCTGTTGAGAATAATCTCAGCAGCTCTTTTTAGTATGTGCATATGTAGAAGAATAATCACGCCAAATTTCATTCATCTTTCGTCTACCGATATCTACCATCGGATTAAACTGAATTGCAGCTTTCTGACGAACAGAGTGAACGTTTTGAATGGCGTGATATAATTGTTGGTCGACTATATCATGTTTTTCACCTGCATATTTAGCAATTGATAGACCTGCAACTGTTCCTTGCGCCATCGCAATTTTTCCGCTTTCAATGCCTGTAATATTGCCAGCTACAAATAAACCAGGAAGAGGGGTTTCCATTGTTTCGGAATGGAGAGGAACGTGTCCGCCTAATTCTGAAATGTAATGGAAGGGACAACCAGCTACAGCTGCAAGTTCGGCAAGTGGGTATAATCCCCCGGCAATACAAACAAAATCTGCTTCATATATTTTCTCTGATCCATTAATAACATTTCCTTTAGAGTCAATATTAGCAATACGTACACCTTCAACTTGATCCGTTCCGATAATTTCAAGAGCTGCTTTTCGAAGGTGAAGTGGCGTTCCGTTTATTTTCATTCCGCTGTTTGGATAGAATGTTAATCCAGCTTTTCGAATCCAATCATATTTCATAAAGTGGCTACCTATTCGTAAAATAGCAGAAGGAGCGAGATGTGCTGCATTTAAAAGAGAGTTTAAAACTTCTTCAGGTTCACCAGCTTTTTGACTTAACTCGCTTTTTTCAGGGAGTACAATATGATCTACTTTAATTCCCGCTAATTGCAGTTCACTTAAAATGGCGAAAGACAAAATGTTAGCACCAATAATGATTCCTTTTTTTCCAACTTGCACGCGATGAACATTTGTCATAACTTGAGCTGCTCCAATTGACATCACTCCTGGAAGTGTCCAGCCTGGAAGGGGAATAGAATATTCCGCAGCACCAGTAGCAAGTAGTACGAACGGTGCTTCTAACGTACCGATATTAGTATGTACAAACCAATTGTTTTCATCTTTATCTAAATTATAGACCGAAACACCGCACCTAATATGTACTGAAAGTGATTCTGCTTCTTCATGAAGTCGCTTCGATTCTTCTATTCCGTTCCACCATTCTCCAGTAGGCTCTTGATGCAACTGTCCTAACAATCTCCCGCCCGGCTTCATAAATTCATCAATAACGAGCACTTTTAGTCCGAAACGAGCACAAGAGATAGAAGCAGATAATCCCGCTGGTCCTGCACCAATGATAATTACATCACTCATCGTTTTTTCACCATCTCTCTCACGATATTTGGATGCTGTTTCCCGCTTTCAACAACCATGTTTTCTTCTACAACAGTTAAGCATGCGCGTACATTTGTTTGATTATTTACTGTCACGCGGCATTCAGAACAGTGCCCGATATTACAATAAATACCTCGCGGTGTCCCGCTATCTTCATGAACTCTTAATGTCCGTATTTCATTTGCTAACAGGGCAGCAGCTATCGTTTCATGTTCATATGCTTCGTATTGATGACCGTTAAATTGAAAAGTAATACGCTCACTACTTTGTAAAGTACCTAAAATAGGGTGATGTGTAATTCTACTCATTTACTTTCACCTACCGATCCAAAAGTAACTGCACGTATTGGTGGTTGATATTTTAACGGTAGTTCATTAAGAGTTACGTCAGGATTCGCATTTTCAATCATTCGATCTATCATTATTCTGCATGTGCGACCACCGCAAAATCCCATGCCAGCACGTGTTCTTAGTTTTAATTCTCTTGCCGAGCAGTTATATTCAGCAATTGTCGATTGAAGTTGTCCGTATGTAACCTCTTCACAACGACAAACGATTAAGTTGTTTTTATTGGTCATGTGTATTCCTCCTCTAGTTCGGTTTGCACAAATTATATATGCAAAAATCATGCCAATATAGAGGAGGGAGAGAGAGAGGGAGAGCTACCTGTAAACGCCTAATCGGTGCATACTGCTTCTTTATTGAAGTCCAAGTTTTTTTAAACGGTTATATAAAGTAGCCCTTGTTACGCCAAGTTGTTTTGCACATTCTAATTTATTCCCATTTAAAATTCGTAAAGCCCTTTCAATAACTTTTTTCTCATGCTCATCCATCTCTTCTTGTAAAGAAAGGATTGTATTATTGTTGCTGAGTAATAGGGAATGAGCTGTATGGTTGTCTAAAGTTTCAGTCGTATGAAATGGTAAATATTCTTGTTTTATAATTCCGTCTGTTGCGAATACCACAAGTCGTTCAACAACGTTTCGAAGTTCGCGAATATTACCTGGCCAATTGTAATGAAGCAGTTCATGCATAATGCTTGAAGGTAGGTCACGAATTGGTCGGTTATAGTTGATCGAAAAATCGTTTAAGAATGAGTATGTGAGTTCGATAATATCCTCTCGTCTTTCACGCAGCGGTGGAATATGCAGGCTAACTACATTTAAACGATAATATAAATCTTCTCGGAAAGTTCCTTTTCTCATTTCTTCTTGTAAATCCCGATTTGTAGCAGCGATAATGCGGAAATCAATATTAATTTCTTTTTCTCCGCCAACTCGGTAATACTTTCGTTCTTGTAGTACACGTAACAGTTTTACTTGCATATCGAGCGGCATTTCGCCAATCTCATCGAGGAATAAAGTACCGCCTTGCGCGAGTTCAATTTTACCTTTTTTTCCTTTACTATTTGCTCCAGAAAACGCCCCACGCTCGTAACCGAATAATTCACTTTCAAATAACGCTTCTGGAATTGCCCCGCAGTTAATCGAAATGAAAGGCGCCTTCGCTGCCTCACTTGCTTCATGAATTGCTTTCGCAAATACTTCTTTTCCAACTCCGCTTTCCCCAAGTATTAAAACAGTTGATTTCACCGAACAAACTTTTCTAGCTAATTGTATCGTTCTTTGTATAACAGGACTTTTTCCATTCATCGCAAGGAAAGGATCAGATTCATCTTTATACTTTGCCACTTCTTGTTCTAAACGGTGCATTTCATGTGACATATTAAATAGTTTTTCATTTAAAGCGACTTGATTTGTAACATCTGTTTCTGAAACGACTGCTCCTATAATTTCATCATTACAATAAACGGGATTTGAATTAATTAATACGAATAAATCGGGACGAGGCTGATGGAACTGAGCGACTATGCTTTTTCCATCATGTAAAGATTGTAAAATTTCCAAGTCTTTATAATCAAAAAAACGAGTAATCGGTTGCCCAATAATTTCATTATGGTTGACTGAAAATATTTTTTCAGCACCATCTGTCCAAGTTCGAACGCATTCTTTACTATCAATGACTGTAACAGAAGAGTCAGTTGTTAGTATTACGGTGTCATAAAATGCCTGTAGTTCATTGTAGGACTTATAAAGAAATGGAATCATTTGCTGAGAAGTTATACAGCATTTCGGCTCATCGTTTTCGTTAAGGATGATAACAGCTAATTCATAAGAAAAAGCGTCAATTAGTGCAGTGAATGAGTCATCTACATAAATAATGGCGCAATTATATTCTTCTGTAGTAGAAGGGAGATAATAAAACCTTTCGTTTACTTGCTTAATGTGATTAAGGCTACATGTATGATCGATTAAAATACTTTCCAAAAACTCTTGTATAGTCGGAAATGAAAATGCCATAATGCCCTCCTGTTATGTATAAAAATTTTGACAGTGATAAAAAAATAATACACCTATTTACTGTAAATTTAAATTATTTTTACAAATAAAAATATTGTTTATGGAAATTGTATATATGAAAAATTGGCACGTCAATTGCATAAAAGAAAGTGAGAGGTTTAGGGAAAGGAGGAGTATATTGTGAGGCACTGCGACGTTTTAATTATAGGTGGTGGAATAATAGGGTGTTCTATCGCTTATTACACTTCAAAATACGGAAGAGACGTAACAATCATTGAAAAAGGAGAATTTGTCAGCGGGACGTCTTCACGGTGTGATGGGAATATTTTGGCCATTGATAAAGATCCGGGATTTGATAGTCAAATGTCTTTAGTAAGTCAAAAATTAGTAACTGATTTAAGTGAAAAATTAGAGCATTCATTTGAATATAGGGCACCAGGAAGTATTCTCGTATGTGAGTCAGACGAAGAGATGGAGGCTGCGCAACAATGGGTAGATCGGCAAAAAGAAGCTGGATTACCGTTTCGAATGCTTGATAGGCAAGATATAAGAGAAGAGTCGCCTTTTTTTGCTGATGATTTATTAGGCGGTTTAGAATGTGCGACGGATTCAACTGTGAATCCATATCTCCTTGCTTTCTCGCTTCTGTCAGAGGCACAAAAGTTTGGCGCAAAAGCCTTTAAGCAGACCGAAGTAAAGAGTATGAAAATAGAGACGAATGGTTCATTTGTTGTAGAAACTACGAATGGTACTTTTACAGCAAAACAAGTTGTAAATGCAGCCGGTGTGTGGGCTCCTAAGATTGGTCAGATGTTAAATGTAAATATACCAATTGAACCGAGAAAAGGGCATATTATAGTAGCATCAAGGCAACAACATGTAGGATGCCGTAAAGTAATGGAATTCGGTTATTTAATTTCTAAATTTGGCGGAAAAAGAAAAGTAGATGTTTTAACTGAAAAATACGGGGTTGCGCTCGTATTTGAGCCTACTGAAAGTCAAAATTTCTTAATTGGAAGTAGTCGTGAATTTGTAGGGTTTCATACGAGAATAAACAATGAAGTCATTAAATGTATCGCAAATAGAGCGATTCGCTTTTATCCGAAAATGGCAGATATGATGGTAATTCGTTCTTACGCTGGTTTACGTCCGTGGACAGAAGATCATTTGCCGATTATTTCACGAGTGGAACATATTCCGAATTATTTCATTGCCGCTGGACATGAAGGGGATGGGATTAGTCTTGCAGCAGTTACTGGGAAAGTAATTGAAGAGTTATTAAATGAAAAAGAGACAATTATTCCTATTGAACCACTTCGTTTGAGTCGTTTTACAGAAAGGGTGTTAAACGGATGAGGTCACAAAGAGTCTTTACGACTATTGATACACATACGGGCGGGAATCCAACGAGGACATTAATTAGCGGACTTCCAAAGTTGATTGGAGAGACGATGGCAGAGAAGATGTTACATATGAAAAAGGAATATGATTGGATTCGAAAATTGTTAATGAATGAACCGCGTGGTCATGATGTAATGTCAGGGGCATTATTAACAGACCCATGTCATCCTGAGGCTGATATAGGTGTTATATACATAGAGACAGGTGGATACTTACCGATGTGCGGTCACGATACAATCGGTGTATGTACAGCGTTAGTTGAATCAGGTTTAATTCCAGTAGTTGAACCGATTACTTCTTTAAAACTAGATACCCCGGCTGGCTTAGTGGAAGTAGATATTGCTGTTCAAGATGGAAAAGCAAAAGAGGTATCTTTCTGTAACATACCAGTTTTTTTATTGAAAAATATTACTGTACACGTCAAAGACATTGGAACTGTAGAGGCTGATATTGCGTATGGAGGGAATTTTTATGCCATTATTGATGCGAAGTCAGTAGGCCTAGAATTAGTACCAGAAAATGCATCCACAATCATCGATAAGGCGATTCATATAAGAAACACAATTAATGAGAAGTTTGAAATCATTCATCCAGAGTATTCGTTTATTAGAGGATTAACACATGTTGAATTTTATACAGATGCTACTCATGAATGTGCGCATGTGAAAAATACAGTTGTTGTACCACCAGGCGGAATAGATCGATCCCCATGCGGTACAGGAACATCTGCGAAGCTAGCTGTATTATACGCTCAGAAAGAAATCAAAATTGGTGAAGAGTTCATTCATGAGAGTATTGTTGGTTCTTTATTTAAAGGATATGTAGTGAATACGACACATGTTGAAAATATTGAAGCTGTCATAACGAAAATTACGGGATCAGCTTGGCTTATGGGTATGCATAAATTTTTTTACAATGAAATGGATCCACTCAAAGAAGGATTTTTGCTAATTCCGCCGATGGAACATGAAACGGAGGATATAAAATGAACATTCAAAAAATGTATACAGCAGTAGACGTACATGTAAATGGCGAGGCATTTCGTGTAATGAAAGACGTACCGTGCAAATACTACTACAGTTTGGAGCAATTAAATGAACAATTTTCAGGTGAATTAGCAGAAGAGATGAAGCTTTTATTAAATGAACCACGTGGTTTTATCGGTTTGAATGGGTGTATTGTCGTTCCATCTATCCATAATGAAGTGGATGCAGCTGTATTATTTTTTAATCATGAAGGTTCGATTCCGCTTCATTATGGGGGCATTGTTGCGGTAATAACGATGTTACTCGAAAGTGGGTATTTAAAAAAGAGAGAGTCCAATCAATACAAAATTGAAACGTTATCTGGAATATTTTTAGTTCATGCGTATGTAGAGAATGATGAAGTTATATCTGTTTCGTTTGAAAGCAAACTTTGCTATTTGATTGAGGAAAATTTACAGGTTGGTAATGTAAGTTATTCTCTCATACAAGCAGATAAAGTATATGCAGTTGTAGAAAAAGGTGCGTATTCGCCAGAAATTCGTGTTGAAAACATTTCAGAATTGAAAAGATGGGGAGAAGCTACACTGCAGGCTATACAAAAACAGTCGCTAATAAAAAGGCTTATTTTAGTAGATCCTTCGCAAAAAGAAAAGAACCATATAAAGTCGATTACATTTCATGAAGATAACTTTATCGTACGTTCGCCAGGTTTTGTTTCTACTATCGTTTCCTATGTTCATGCATTATTTAAAAATGATTATATGGCGGATAAACCTTTTAAAAATGAAAGTATATTTAATAGTTTTATAACTGTGGAAAAAGTGAAGAAGGAGGAACTAGGATACATTTTCCGTTTTGAAAGTAGAGGATTTATTACAGGGATGCAGACGTTTCTATTAGACCCTACGGATCCGTTTCCGGCAGGATTCTTATTAAAATAAAATGTGATAGGGAGAGATAAATATGCAAAAAATTAAAGGGGCATTTCCAGTATTAATAACACCGATGGATGAATTTCAGGAAATTAATTGGGATGGGGTAAAACAAAATGTAAATTACTTTATCGAACAAAAGGTTGCAGGTATTATCATTAATGGAAGTACAGGAGAGTTTGTAAGTTTATCAAAAGAAGAACGATTTAAAATGGTAGAAACTGTGTTGAAAGAAATTGATGGCCGTATTCCAGTCATTGTTGGAACTGCAGCAGAGACCACAAAAGAAACAATTGAATATACGAAACATGCAGAAGCGCACGGAGCGGATTGTGCATTAATTATAAACTCTTACTATTGTAAACCGAAGGAAGAGGAGATTTATTTTCATTTTAAAGAAATCTCAAACTCTGTAAATATACCAATTATGCTATACAATAACCCATTTACTTCTGGTGTCGATATGAGTACAGAGCTAATGCTCCGTATTGGAAAAGAGTGTGAAAATGTTACACATATTAAAGAATCTAGCGGAGATATTCGAAAAGCGAGAGATTTAGTAAGACAAAGTGAAGGGGCTTTCCAAGTCTTCTGTGGTTCTGAAGATTTAGTTATGGAATCATATTTAGTTGGTGCTTCGGGATGGGTTTCAGTAGCAGGAAATATCGTTCCCGGTCTCGTTACAAAAATGTATGAGCATTTTCAAAATGGTGAATTAGAAAAGGCGTGGGAAATAAACGATGCTATTTTACCACTTTGCGAGTTTCTTGAAGGATCAGGGAAATATGTTCAAATCGTTAAACGTTCCATGGAATTACATGGGCAAGCGGGAGGACCTTCTCGCTATCCAAGACTAGGATTAACTGTTGACGAAGATCAAAAGCTTCAAACGATTTTATCAAATATTGCAGCTCATGCAGCTGTTTAAATAAGGAGGAGAACATAATGTTAAAGACAAATATTGAGCTGAAACCAAAAGTGGAAGCGTTTTTAAATGAAGAAATTAAAATGTTTATTAATGGCGAATTTGTTTCTGCTATTGGCGGAAAGACGTTTGAAACATACAATCCAGCAACAGAAGATGTTCTAGCAGTCGTATGTGAAGCGCAAGAAGAGGATATTGATGCTGCAGTAAAAGCAGCAAGATCTGCATTTAAATCTGGTCCGTGGGCAGAAATGACTACTGCTGAAAGAGCGCATCTTATTTATAAGTTAGCAGATTTAATTGAAGAACATAGAGAAGAATTAGCGCAACTAGAAGCTTTAGATAATGGAAAGCCATATCAAGTAGCACTTGATGATGATATTTCAGCGACTGTAGAAAATTATCGTTATTACGCAGGATGGGCTACAAAAATTATTGGGCAAACAATCCCAATTTCAAAAGATTACTTAAATTACACGAGACATGAACCTGTAGGTGTTGTAGGTCAGATTATTCCGTGGAACTTTCCGCTCGTTATGTCTTCTTGGAAAATGGGAGCTGCACTGGCGACAGGTTGTACGATCGTATTAAAACCAGCAGAGCAAACACCTTTATCCTTACTATATACAGCAAAACTCTTTAAAGAGGCTGGATTTCCAAACGGTGTTGTAAACTTTGTACCAGGCTTTGGTCCTGAAGCAGGAGCAGCAATTGTAAATCATCATGACATTGATAAAGTTGCTTTTACAGGATCTACTGTTACAGGAAAGTATATTATGCGTCAGTCTGCAGAAATGATTAAGCATGTAACGTTAGAGCTTGGCGGCAAATCACCAAATATCATTTTCGAAGATGCGGACTTGGAAGAAGCAATTAATGGTGCATTCCAAGGTATTATGTATAATCACGGTCAAAATTGTAGCGCAGGATCACGTGTATTTGTTCATCGTAAACATTATGAAACTGTAGTAGATGCACTTGTGAAAATGGCGAACAACGTAAAACTTGGAGCAGGTATGGAGAAAGGAACGGAAATGGGTCCACTCGTATCCAAGAAACAACAAGAGCGTGTGTTAAATTACATTGACCAAGGGAAGAAAGAAGGTGCTACAGTTGCGGCTGGTGGCGAACGTGCGCTTGAAAAAGGTTATTTCGTTAAGCCAACTGTATTCACAGACGTTACAGACGATATGACAATCGTTAAGGAAGAAATATTTGGACCAGTTGTTGTTGTACTTCCATTTGATTCGACAGAAGAAGTAATTGAACGAGCGAACAACTCATCCTATGGCCTTGCTGCGGGTGTATGGACGCAAAATATCAAAACGGGTCATCAAGTGGCAAATAAATTAAAAGCAGGAACAGTGTGGATTAATGATTATAACTTAGAAAATGCAGCTGCACCATTTGGTGGATACAAACAATCTGGTATTGGCCGCGAATTAGGTTCATATGCGCTTGACAATTATACAGAAGTGAAAAGTGTTTGGGTAAATATAAAGTAATAGGGCGTTTTACTGACAAAAATTGAGGGATGAAATAATGAAAGATGCGGACAACTAGAAAGTTTGATAATAGTTGTCCGTTTTCTTATATACAAAATTGCTTTTCCAAAGAATGATAAGGGGGATTTGGATGGAGAATTTAGTAGAATGGTTAGTAGGGCAAGTGTGGAGTATCGGTTTAGTTGCTTTTGCATTAGGGGCAGGCGTATATTTCACGATTGCAACACGTTTTTTGCAAATTCGTTATTTTAAAGAGATGATTAAACTATTATTTGAAGGAAAGAGTTCCGAGACGGGAATATCATCTTTTCAGGCATTTTGTTTAGCCTTATCAGGAAGAGTTGGAATTGGTAATATCGCAGGGGTAGCGACAGCGATCGCTTTCGGCGGGCCTGGAGCTGTATTTTGGATGTGGGTAATGGCTTTGTTAGGGGCAGCGAGTGCGTTTGTTGAATCAACATTATCTCAAGTATACAAAAGTAAAGTAGGGAATGAATATCGCGGCGGTACTCCATATTTCATTGAGAAAGGTTTAAAAATGAAATGGTTTGCAGTCATTGTAGCGGTAGTTGTAACACTTTCATATGGCATGTTATTACCAGGTATTCAATCTAGTAGTATCGCAGTTGGATTCGAAAACTCTAATGGTATTAACAAATATATAACTGGTATATTTTTAGTCGTGTTACTAGCAGCAATTATTTTTGGTGGTGTAAAGAGAATTGCTGGCGTTTCTCAAATGCTTGTTCCATTTATGGCAATTGGTTATGTAATTGTTACATGTATCATATTAATTGCGAATGTAACGGAGATTCCAAGTATGTTTGCTTTAATTTTCTCTAGCGCATTTGGTGTAAATGAAATGTTTGGTGGAATTGTTGGTGCAGCTATTGCATGGGGTGTAAAACGCGCTGTATTTTCAAACGTTGCTGGTGTCGGAGAAGCGACGTATAGTTCGGCTGCTGCTGAAGTATCGCATCCTGCAAAACAAGGATTAGTTCAAGCGTTTTCCGTATATATCGATACAATTGTCGTATGTACAGCGACAGCTCTTATGATATTAATTACAGGTATGTATAATGTTATACCTGAAGGGAAAAGCGCTATTGTAAAAAACATAGGAAATGTGGAAGCAGGTCCAATTTATACGCAACAAGCAGTTGAAACTGTGATGACAGGGTTTGGTCCAATATTTATTTCAATTGCAATTTTCTTTTTTGCATTTACAACGTTACTCGCTTATTACTATATCGCTGAAACGACACTTACTTATTTAGATCGTCAATTGAAGTATGGCTGGTTAAAACCAGTTTTAAAATTTGGATTTTTAATTATGGTTTACATCGGTAGTGTTGAATCAGCGTCGCTTTTATGGAATCTCGGAGATTTAGGAATCGGTAGTATGGCATGGTTAAACTTAATCGCGATTCTATTATTAAGTAAAATCGCATTAAAAGTGTTAAAAGACTATGAAACGCAGAAAAAAGAAGGGAAAGATCCAGTATTTAATCCTAAAAATGTGGGGATTGAAGGATTAACATTTTGGGAAGAAAGAAGTAAAGAGGTTGAAAGAAAAAGTTCTAGAGAAAAAGTTATTGTAGATGATAATTTAAAATTATAACGTAAATTAACTGAAAATTCTTAATTTAAAAGAAGGTATATTGCCTCCATTTCATCGCATACTACAATAGGTATGGATAATATGACTGGAGGGAATAAGATGGAACATGAGCAACATAGTTCGATAAATGATATTCTACATCATTATAAAGAAGGTATAGGTAGTTTTACAAATCAAATTCCTGAAATCGCTGAGACATATAATGCGTTCACGCAAGCTTGTTTTCAAGAGGGTGCTTTAACAAAAAGAGAAAAACAACTTATTGCATTAGGAATTAGTTTAGCAACGCAAGATGAGTATTGTACAATTTATCATACAAAAGGTTGTCTTGATCAAGGATGTTCGGATAAAGAGATTCTGGAAGCATGTGGTGTTTCAGCAGCATTTGCTGGCGGAGCTGCGATGAGTCAAGCGGTAACTTTAGTGCAAGAGTGTTTAACAGAACTGAAAAATCAAAAGCATTGAATAAAAAACGTTTTAAACTTTATGTTTAAAACGTTTTTTATGTGAAATTAAATTTGAGTATAAAAATTATCTAGGATGGGTTCAATTTTTATCGTTTTCAATTTGTATTCAATTTAATATTCTATATCTTCATAAATAGATTTTCCTACATCAGGAAGAACTGTGTATATACTCTTACCGATTAAAGCTTCTAATTCTTTCTTAATCGCATAAAACCCTTTCCAATGTAAAGATGTATGAGATGTTGTACCATGACGCAAACCAACGGAAATTAATCTTCTTTCCAGCGTAGTAAAGCCATCTGCGTCAGCAAGAGCGTCACAAAGAGTAATTACTTTATTATATAAGTCGTAGTTACTATGTTCATTCAATATTGCAACTAACCGGCTTTTCATATGGTCAGGAACGAGACTCCATTCCGCTGCGATATCTATATGTTCATTTTTACAGGGAAATGAGTGTGTCACACAAATAATGGCGTTTCCTGTATATCCTAAATCATTCATATAAATATAACCATCATAGGAATGAATGACCGATTTGGTAAAACCTTTGTATCTTCCGATATCATGCAAAAGGGCAGCGTTATATGCTATGTCAGCATCTAGCTTGTACCCTTTTTTTATAAGTTCTATAATTATGTTTTCAGTTGCATGAGCAACATGTAGTGAATGTTCAAACCAAGGGCCCGGGTTTTGTTCATATGCCCATTCGAGTAATTCTTTTGCGTACGTTCTATCTAATATATATTTCATATCGTTATCCTTTCAAAAAAAATCATATCTTAATATAAATTCATCTTATTATTTCATTATTCCTTCTTTAAAAATTGTTACAATGAAACAAAAGGGGGAAAAGTAATGCGAAATTTAGTAATTGAAGAAATTAAGAAACTAGAAAATGATATGGAAGAACTTTCGAAACTTTTGAAAATGGTTGTAAATGATGGGGCATCAATTGGTTTTTTGCCTCCACTGGAACAAAAAGACGCAACAAAGTATTGGCAAACAGTATTAGCGCCAGAAGTGATATTGTATGTGGCTAAAATAAACAACGAAGTAGCAGGGAGTATTCAATTACAATTAGTTACAAAGCCTAACGGAATTCATAGAGCCGAGATTTGTAAATTAATGACTCATCCAAACTTTAGACGTAACGGTATTGGACGATCGCTTATGCAAAAAGCAGAGGAACGAGCAAAGCAAGAAAACAGGTCTCTTTTAGTATTAGATACTAGAGAAGGAGATCCTTCCAATAAATTGTACAAATCACTAGACTACCAAGAAGTTGGAACAATACCAGGGTATGCAATTTCTCCGAATGGAAAGTTAGATGCTACGGTTCTTTATTATAAATGCATATAAATTGTGATTAAAAGGTTATCATACTGAATAATAATTAACGCACTAAATGAATTTGAGAAAGTTTTTAGAGGGTTCTTTTAGTAATGATTCTCGTCTTATAATAAATGTAGAGAAGATGACTAGGCAACTATAGTTATTTTCGCTTTATTATTGGAAGGGGATGAAAGAATGAAAAAGAATAGTTTACAAAAGATGAAGAAAGTTATTTTAAGTGGTGGCGTATTACTTACGGGATTATTAACATTTGGATTTTCAGAAAAGGCTTCAGCTCATGGATATGTAGAATCACCAGCGAGCCGATCTTATTTATGTAAGCAAGGGGTAAATGTAAATTGTGGACCGATTCAATATGAACCACAAAGTGTAGAAGGGATAGGTGGATTTCCGCAACTCGGACCTTCTGATGGACAAATTGCAGGGGCTGGTCATTTTCCCGCTTTAGATGTTCAAACTGTAGATAGGTGGAAGAAAGTTACGTTAAATGGCGGAACGAATACATTCAAGTGGAAACTAACGGCTCCTCATAGTACAAAAGAGTGGAAATATTATATTACGAAAAAAGGTTGGAATCCAAATAAACCTTTAACGCGATCAGATTTAGATTTAGTGCCATTCTATGTGAAAAATGACGGTGGAGCTAGACCAGGGACAACAGTAACGCACGAAGCAAATGTACCAACTGACCGTAGTGGATACCATCTTATTTTAGCTGTTTGGGAAATTGCAGACACTGGAAATGCGTTTTATCAAGTTATAGATGTAAACCTTGTGAATAATGGCTTAGCTTCAAATTTCGCTTTTAACAACGTAGTGCAAACTCCTACACTATTTTAATTGAAACATATATTTCGATCATCTAATTCATTTTAGATGATTTTTTTTATGAAAATGATGAAAAATATAGAAGAAAGTACAATTATTTATAAAAAAATATGCTTTAAATATTGTCATATTTGCTTCTTTAAGATATCCTTTTCATGAAGAGGTGGAAAACATGGAAAAAGTACTAGTTTTCGGGCATAAAAACCCAGATACAGATGCAATTTGTTCTGCAATTGCTTATGCAGAATTGAAAAAAGAATTAGGAATGAATGCTGAGCCTGTACGTTTAGGCGAAATCAGCGGTGAAACTCAATTTGCGTTAGACTATTTTAAAGTAGAAGGACCGCGTTTTGTTGAGACAGTAGCAAGCGAAGTGGACAACGTTATTTTAGTTGACCATAACGAGCGTCAACAAAGTGCTAACGATATCGAATCAGTTCGTGTGTTAGAAGTTATTGACCATCACCGTATTGCTAACTTTGAAACAAGCGATCCTATATACTATCGTTGTGAGCCAGTTGGATGTACAGCTACAATCTTAAACAAAATGTACAAAGAAAATGGCGTTACAATTCGTAAAGAAGTTGCAGGTTTAATGTTATCTGCAATTATTTCAGATTCTTTACTATTCAAATCTCCAACTTGCACAGAACAAGACGTAGCAGCTGCTCGTGAATTAGCGGAAATCGCTGGTGTAGATGCTGATAGCTACGGCTTAGAAATGTTAAAAGCTGGTGCTGACTTAAGCGGAAAAACAATGGAGCAATTAATCTCTCTTGACGCTAAAGAATTCCAAATGGGTAATGCGAAAGTTGAAATCGCACAAGTAAACGCTGTTGATACAAACGACGTTCTTGTACACCAAGCGGAACTTGAAAAAGTAATCTCTGCAGTAGTAGAAGAGAAAGGTTTAGACCTATTCTTATTCGTTGTAACTGATATCTTAACTAACGATTCTGTCGGTCTTGCGATCGGTAAAGCAGCAAACGTTGTTGAGAAAGCATACAACGTATCACTAGAAAACAACACAGCTACTTTAAAAGGTGTTGTATCTCGTAAAAAACAAATCGTACCAGTATTAACAGAAGCATTCCAAGCTTAATTTTATTGAGTACACATAAACAGCAAGGACAAGTAGTCAGATTGGCTACTTGTCCTTTTTTATCTCTAAAAAACAGAAAATTAAAAACGGGAGGATTGTGTATGTTGAATGATTTGGAGAGTAAATTACAGTCACTTTTAGAGCGAAATATTACGTCGGTTTCAGAATTAGAGAGCTGGCTTTCGGAGGAGCTGCGTTTAAACGCAGAAATAGAAGAAGAGTTAACGATCAATTTAATCGCTATGTATAGAGATACAAAAGATAGTAATATACGTGATATACATATGTATAACCAAAATGAAATTCAGCCACTTTTAAAAAGATACAATGCAAAATTTGACCAGAAATTTAGAGATTGTCCGTTTTCTGATTTATTAGATGAGCAGAAATATGGATTTATGAAAAAAGCAAGATTTGTGAAGAGTGAAATGTTTAATGAAAAGAACATAGCGCTTTCCGTTAAAGAGCAAGAACTTATTACGAAATATAGAGAAATAATGTCTAACATATCTATTAATTGGGAAGGCGAGCAAAAGACGTATGCATACGTAAAAGCAAGGATAGATAACCCAAATAGAGCTATTCGTGAAAAAGCTTGGTACGCTTTATGCGAAGCAAGAAGTATAGTAAAAATAGAAATAGATTGTATTATGAAGGAACTCGTACAATTGCGGAATCAGATGGCTTTAAATGCAGGGTTTAATAATTATAGTGAGTATGCCTTTAAACAAAAAAATAGAGATTACAGTATTGAAGATTGTTATAAGTTTCATGAGTCGATAGAAAAGTGTGTTGTACCAATTTGGAAACAGTTAGGAAGTCTTTTTAAAAAGAATCTTGATGTAAAAACGTATCGTCCTTGGGATCTTGCTCCTTGTAATTTGCAAAAATCCTCATTTGAAAATTACATTGATTTATTGGATGGGGTTGAAGAAATGTTTCGGAAGACAGATTCATGTTTTCATGAGGAATTTACTCATATAAGGGAAGCGGGATTAATTGACGTACAAGAACGGAAAAATAAAGCATCAGGAGCTGCTTGCTTTACCTTACCTCATAGTAAAGACGTTTTTATTTATTCTAATTTTAGTCCTTCATTTTATGCAATTCATGCATTAATACATGAATTGGGGCATGCATTACATTTTTATAAACAATTTAACAATGAAAGTAGTATGCAGGAAAGATACCTTCGTGAAGAGGTGGCGGAACTTTATTCCCTTAGCCTGGAGTTATTATTAATGGATAAGCTTACTATTTTTTATACGCAAGAGGATGATTATAAAGAAGTACAGCGAGTTCAATTATATCGTACTTTATCGTTATTAATATCGTCAGTTTCAGGAGATGTATTCCAGCACTGGCTTTATACAAATCCAAATCATTCACCAGAAGAGCGAAATGAGAAATATATTGAACTATGTAAAAGGTATCAATATTCATCAGTTGATATTGCAGGAGTAGAGAATGAAATTGGTTCTAGTTGGTTCGAGTCATTTCACTTTGTTCAGTTTCCTTTTTATAAAATTGAATATGCAATTGCGCAAATAGGAGCGATTCAATTGTTTCAAATTTATCGAGAGAATCCGGAACAAGCGATTACTTTCTTTAAAGAGGGAGCGAGTTCAGATTGGAATTTATCTATACAGGAAATATATAAAAATACAGGTGTTGCGTTTGACTTTTCGGAAGAAAGGATACAAAGTACTGCAAGGGCTATTTTAGATTTGATTAACGAATTAAAATAAGGATAGCGTTAGCTATCCTTATAATTGTTTATTCGTAAGATTTTTTCTTGTTTATATAAAATGTGATTATCGCAGTAATGAAGAAAATAGGTATCGCATACACTTGCCCAACAAATAACTTCCAGCCGACATAATTGTAGCCTTCAGATGCTGGGATGATAACGGAAATAACGCAAACGATAAAATAGACTAATAGTGCAGGGATAATATTTTTCATTTTTACGAACCTCCTTTTTAACTTTATTCATGCATCATAATATTGCAATTTATTTTTATTATTTTGAAGAAAAAAAGAAAAATTTTTATGGTATTATAATATTTACATTGAGAGTGATCCATAGTACTTATATGGTAAAATGTGTAATTAAAACTTTCAGAATTATTATATAGTATTTCGAGAGAAAAATGTACAAAATAATGGATTTTATTTATTGAAGTTAAGGGAGTAGAAATATATATGAAAAGGCTATGTATAATTCCATGTGGAAAAAAGAAAATTTGGGATAAGCATTCAAACTACGGACCGATGGAAGCAAAAGATGTATATATTAGTCCGTTCGGAAAAGCATGTCAGGCGTACGCATCCATGTTTTTCGAAAACTGGGTTATATTATCAGCGAAACATGGATTTTTAAGGCCAAATGATATTGTATTAAAAAACTATGATCTTGCATTTGATTCAAAAAGCGATGAGGTAATAAGTATAGAGAAATTACAAAAACAGATGGTAGATAAAAGTTTACTACAGTTTGACGAAATCGTCTTACTAGCAGGGAAGAAGCATAAAAAAGTAGTGACAAAGTTATATCCAGAAGAAATGATTACATATCCGCTAGAGGGGTGTAAAGGAATTGGGTATATGTTGCAGAGGTTAAAAGAGGCAGTGAAGGAGGAGGCGGAAATATAGGTATAGTTTCGGTCACCATGATCTTAAACTTTATTTAGGGAACTAAAAGTAAAATAGAGTTTTTAAGCATCGCCAAAAAGGTGATGCTTTTTTGTTCGTGTTACCATTCAAGTTAATACAATTTAGAGAATAAAGAATCCGATTTGTGAAGTGACATCTCTTTTTTTAATCGAAAACGAATTGCCTTCACTTTTAGAAAATGTATGACGTATTGGTGCAGTTAAGATTGTAAGTGGGAATAGCAATGAGACAAGTTTTGAATAGGATATTAAGAAAGGAGATGTTGATGAATAATGGCCAGATATAGTTTGCACGGAGGACACAATAGTATTGTTCAAGGTGCTAATTTTGGGAATCGGAGAGAACACGTTCTGGATAGGCAAGTTAAAGATGCTGTGGCGGCTAAGTTAAGAGCCTTGGGACACACGGTTTATGACGATACGGACGAGGTAGGGACAACTCAATCACAAAATTTAATTAATATTATTCGTAAAAGCAATTCCCATGCTGTGGATTTAGTTATTTCTTTTCATCTTAATGCGAGCAATGGAAATGGACAGGGTGTTGAGGTTCTGTATTATGATCAGAAAGACTTGGCGGCTAAAATCTCAGCTCAACTAGCAAAAGATATTGGATGGCGTAATCGAGGTGCGAAACAGCGTACAGATTTAGCGGTATTAAATGGGACGAAAGCACCTGCTATTCTTATAGAATTGGGGTTTATTGACAATGAATCCGACATGGCAAAATGGAATGTTGATAAAATCGCTAATTCTATTGTATTTGCTCTTACAGGACAAACTGGAGGAGGTGCAGTGGATTTGCTCAAAGTAAAAACTGGCGGTGTAGCATTTAGTAATTTACAAGCTTTGGCTCAAGCGATGGTTGATGTGGGTATTGATGGACAAATTGTCGTTCAGAAAGATGGCATTGGTTATGCTATAACGAATGGTTACCCGGCTGGAAATATCGATAAATTTACAGCTTGGTTAGATTCACGTAAGTGGTACTATGAGTATGTGAGATAAGACTAATTTTTATGTAATCTTCTAACTCTACTTATGATATGGAGAAAATAGACTAATATACAAGCCTTTGTATACTTTCAAACATAGAATATGATGAATTCTATTTAGGAGGAAGTATATTCATGGGGAATACTTGTCATTGTGCGCATTCCCGAAATTGCAATAAATTTTGGGATGATTTAATGTTTGGGAGATGTAGATGTAAACGCAGAGATTTTCACGAATGTTGTTGCAAAGAGAAACCGAAATGTGAGTGTGAAAAATGTCATTGTAAAACAAAACCGAAATGTCATTGTAGGGATGAAGAGGAAGGGGATTAATAATAAAAAAGAGTACGATACGTACTCTTTTTTTGGGGGGAATTATAATCCATCTTGAACAGATTTCTTTACAATTACCCATGTGTCTTTCTTTTTAACCGTTATAGCTACATTAGTTCCATTAGATTCCTTATAAAAGATATATCCATTGTTTGAGTTTACATATGTTACTGGTTCGCCTATGCAATCTCGCGAGCAGGATTTGTTGACCAGTTCAATTAGGGATAGTTCGCTTGGATCGGTTTTACTTGCTTCTATAACAGCATCAAGGCTTGTTTTTCGATAACCTTGCAAGTTTATATGAAAAAGCTGCTCTATTTCTCCTGTAATGCTAGTATTCATTACTTCTACTGAATTCTTTTTTTCTTGAAGGAATCCGTTTTCATAAAGTAATTTTGTATATCCAATCCATGCTATTAACACTAGCATGAAAAACATACCCGTCATTTTAAGTATTCGAAGTCGTTTGCTTATAATTGTTTCTGAGTATTTCATTCACTCTAATCCTCCAATGTTTTTAATTTAAAATATGCTTGGATACATACTTTTAGAAGAGGATGAAAGTTAATGAGTTTTCAATAAAAAAGAAAACATCCAGAGTTAGATGCTTTCTTTTTTTGTATTTTTGGCTATCTGTTCGTTACTTGTTTCATAAGTGGTCTTATTTCTTTAACTGGTGGTTTCTTATCATAGGCATCAACGTAAGAAAAGTAGTAGTTTAAGTTTCTTAGAAGACCTTTTCCTATTTTTGCACTTAAGAAAGGAAATACTTGTCCGGTATAATCATCGAGAGATTTACAGTAATATTTTTCATCTAAATATATACTGTATTTACATGTTAGTTCTACTAAAGAATTCCCGTCATCATCAAATACTTCTTTAGAATCAATAATATCTATTAGTGCAAATTTTTCATTTAGGTAAACTTTCTTTTTTTTCTCGTGTTTATTTGTAAGTATAAAAACGAGACCAATGGCGTTAATCAAACTATTTCCTCCTATAAAAAACGGATATTAATAAAATATATCGATATAAGCTAAATGTAAAGAGGAGAGGTGAAATATCCAGTATTAATGAGTAGTAACCTACTCTGATTAAAGTTTCACTTTATTGAAATACTTGCGGGAATTGTTTTACGATTGCGTTTGTTATCATGTCGGCCATTTCTAATGCTTCTTTTTCAATTTTATCGTAAAGTTTTACTCCTGCTTCATAATCCTTATTTAGGAAGGCAAGTGCTTCTGCTTTCGTTAGTGCTAAATGTTCATAAAACATTTTTCTAAATTCTTCTTTATCAATATATGGGTTAATACTGTTAAGAAATTCAGTAATTTCATCACCATTAGCGTACCATTTTTTCTCTATAGCGGCCGCTGCATTTTGATCACCAGCTTTTGCAGCTTTAACAAGATCCGCTGCAATTACTAAGTGATCTTTAATTAATGCACTATATTTTTTCACTGCATCCTCACCGTAAAATGGTTCAAGTGATAGTCCCATGTGTGTTGCGTTTTGTAGAAGCCGTCCAACAGTAACGTTAACATCTGGTAAATTAAATATAATACTTATAATAGCCAATCTCGTCCAAGCGACGTGTTGTTCCCATAAAGAACGCATATACCCTTTTAAAAAATTCTCGTTTTTACTAATTCGGTAGTTACGTACGGATAAATCATAGTTTACATAAGGGTTATGGTAGGGGGAGTAATACGATTGCCAATAAGAATACATAAATAGTAACACTCCTTTGAACATGTATAACTCAAAGTATGATAAATATTTATTTTTAGTTACGTGTCCTAGATTATTTTTAGGGAATTTGAAATGGAGAAATTCGATGAATGATGTTGTGGTATATATGAATAAAATGAATATAAAGTAAAAGAGGGGCTGCAAGGGAAGTTGCAGCCCCTCAAAAGGGTATTGCCGAGATGTCGGACTCGACTACGTAATATTATCATAAAATTCTTTTGAAAAAACCTGGTAAATGTGTCCAAATGAAATTGATACCGTCATAAAGTCAAAGGGACCTGCTTCCCGCGGCAGGCCCCATTAACTAGATAATGTCGATGAGCAAAAACTCATCTGGAGTACTTTTATAGTAACAAGTAAAATGTGTTTTGTGTATTGAGAAAGAAGAATTGCATAATTATATGTGAACAATTTAAATCCCAACAATTTATGATTATCATTAATTGCTGGGGTTAAATATAGTTATAAAATGGAGAAAAGACTTGGAAGTGGGATTGAAGTGCACAGAAGTATGTAATCATGAAAAAGACCTGCTAATATAAGCAGGTCAACTTAAGGGATTTATCCAACAGATTATTATATATGGTAACAACTGAATTGTAGTAAGTCTATACGTTTAATATTGAGAAAACTTCTGTGAATGATACATTTTTTTGCGCATATATTAACGTCTAAAAAGTTGAGAAAGAAAATGTAAAAGCTTTTTATAAGAGAGTAATGGCTGGTACTTATAGTATGATTCATATTTCCACGCTTCATTATTTGAGAATTGGAGTTGGTTCGATACCGTTTTCTGTTTGATGGAACTAATATTACGGTGCTTCATATAGTAACCCCCTGAATTCATATGTATAAGATTAGTAGTATTCAAGGAGAATTAATAAAATGTGTATTTATTTTGAAATTCGTTATAATTGCTAATCATTCTCAAAAACGTAAAGAAGCATAAAATAATGAAAAAGCAGGCTGTTAGTCATGTATTCATCACTTTCATGATGCATAAGAGATGATATAATAGGAGTAGATGAAAGATAAAGAAAAGCAGGTGACTCTTTTTTGTTTACTAAAGCACAAGAACTTTTAGCGTCCTACTTTGGTTATTCTTCGTTTCGAAGAGGACAAGATGAAACAATTAAAAATGTACTAGATGGGAAAGATACAGTTTGTATTATGCCAACGGGTGGCGGTAAGTCAATTTGTTATCAAATTCCGGCATTAGTATTTGAAGGAACGACGTTGGTTATATCTCCTTTAATATCACTTATGAAGGATCAAGTAGATACATTGGTACAGAATGGCATTTCAGCTACATATATTAATAGTTCTATTTCTATTGCTGAAGCAAATCAGCGAATTCAATTAGCGAAACAAGGACATTACAAATTACTTTATGTCGCGCCTGAGCGTCTTGATTCGATGGAGTTTGTTGACCAACTTATCGATATGAAAATCCCTATGATTGCGATTGATGAAGCACACTGTATTTCACAGTGGGGACATGATTTCCGTCCAAGTTATTTACATATACATCGCATATTAGATTATCTTCCAGAAAAGCCGCTCGTATTAGCATTAACAGCAACAGCAACACCGCAAGTACGTGATGATATTTGTAATACACTTGAAATTAATCAAGAAAATACAATTATGACAACGTTTGAGCGTGAGAACTTATCGTTTTCTGTCATTAAAGGGCAAGATCGAAATGCATATTTGGCGGATTATATTCGTCAAAATCAAAAGGAATCTGGGATTATCTATGCAGCTACTAGAAAAGTAGTCGATCAGTTATATGAAGATTTAATGAAGGCAGGAGTTTCTGTATCAAAATATCACGCTGGTATGAGTGATAGTGATCGAAATGAGCAACAAGAACTCTTTTTACGAGATGAAGTAAGTGTAATGGTAGCAACATCTGCATTCGGGATGGGTATTGATAAATCGAATATTCGTTACGTAATTCATTATCAGCTTCCAAAAAATATGGAAAGTTACTATCAAGAAGCAGGACGTGCTGGTCGTGACGGATTAGATAGTACATGTATATTGTTATATTCTTCTCAAGATGTACAAGTACAGCGTTTTTTAATTGATCAATCAACTGGAGAATCACGTTTTTCAAATGAACTTGAAAAATTGCAAAATATGACCGATTACTGTCATACAGAACAATGTTTACAATCATTCATTTTGCAATACTTTGGAGAAGAACCGAAAGAAGATTGTGGACGCTGTGGTAATTGTACAGACAATCGCGAGAGCATCGATGTGACAAGGGAATCACAAATGGTTTTATCATGCATGATTAGAACGAACCAACGCTTTGGAAAGCAAATGATAGCGCAAGTATTAACGGGGTCGAAAAATAAGAAAGTTATTGAATTTAATTTTCATACTTTACCAACGTATGGGCTTTTATCGAACCGTAGTGTAAAAGAGGTCAGTGAGTTTATTGAGTTTTTAATTTCAGATGAGTTAATTGCAGTTGAACATGGCACTTATCCGACGTTAAAAGTAACAGAAAAAGGGAAAGAAGTATTACTTGGTAAAGAGAATGTTTTACGAAAAGAACGAGTAGAGACAAGACAAATTGTTCAAGACCATCCTTTATTTGAAGTGCTTCGTGAAGTACGTAAAGAAATTGCACAAGGAGAAGGTGTACCTCCGTTCGTTATTTTCTCTGACCAAACATTGAAAGATATGTGCGTGAAAATGCCGCAAAGTGATTCCGAATTGTTGACGGTAAAAGGTATCGGAGAACACAAACTTGTGAAATATGGCTCGCACTTCTTACAAGCAGTTCAGCATTTTATTGAAGAAAATCCAAATTATGCTGAAACGATTAAGACAGAAGTAGTTTCAGAGCGTAAAAAGTCAGGAAAAGCGTCCGCAAATTCTCATTTAGAAACGTATGAAATGTATAAACAAGGTATTGATTTGAATGAGATTGCAAAAGAACGCAACTTATCAAGACAAACAATCGAAAACCATTTAATTCGCTGCTACGAGGATGGAATGGAAGTAGAGTGGCAAAGTTTTGTTCCATCAGAGTATGAATCTCTTATTGAAACTGCCGTTCAAAATGCAGAGGGTGGTCTGAAATCTATTAAAGAACAGCTTCCGAATGAAGTGAGTTACTTTATGATTCGTGCTTATTTACAAATAAGAAAGTAGAGACATATAAAGGGGATAAGAATTTATGTATCATGTTTTCGTTTATGGCACGTTAAGAAGAGGACAAACGAATGCTCATTATATGCTAGGTGCAACATGCATTGCAGACAGAGCTTGGACATATGGAAAATTATTTGATACGAATGAAGGATATCCGGCCATGACTTATTCGATTGAAGAAAAGGTGTATGGAGAAGTTTATGTAGTAAATGATGAGATATTGTGTAAGTTAGATGAACTAGAAGAATATACAGGTAATGCGGAGACTGATTTATATGATCGAATTACGCAAACAGTATATGTTGCTGATAGGGAAATTGAGGCATATGTGTATATCGCTCAAGATAAAAAGATGTTAAAGAAAGTGATAGAATCTGGTGACTGGCTTATGTATCAAAAAATATAATAAGGTAGTTTTAAAAATTGGAAAGCAGATAATGACGAATTCATTATCTGCTTTTTATTGTGTGAATAATTGTCGTTCTCTTTTTATTCTTATAGTTCTTAGTACGATTCCAATTCCGAGAAATAAAACAGTAGCAGCGACCCCGCTAATAGGATTTAACCAAAAATCACTACTGTTTGTAAGGGTAATAATCCCTGTTATGGTAACTAAAACAGTAGGAACAGCATCCTCGATCGCATGCATGATAACGCATGCCAGACGGATTTTGTAAGTCTATATATTTCAACATACATAATTGACCAACAAACCATAAGGATACAGCCAGATAAAAGCATATTTAATCTTGAGATAGATTCAAAATATTCATTTGAAGAGCCTCCTTTACTTTTATTTATCCTACTATTTATGGGCAGTAAAACGCCCATTGATTAAAGTCTTTAATTTTTACAATGTTTTTTAATAGATAAATTAAATAGGAGACAAATAGAAAGAAGTATCTTTTACATGCATCACTATACTATATGTGTATGATTTAGATGTTGCATATTCTTTTTAAATTAGAAAGATGAAAAGTAAGTTTTTTCGGAAAATTTAAATGGAAACTATTGACTTTATGATTGGATTTTTAATACAATGATACTTCGACTGAAAAATTAGAACGGACAGGAGGGAATCGTCGAAATGAGCAACATATTTGAAGATGAGTTACAAAAAATGAAGGATACTTTACATACGATGGATGAGCAATTGGATAAGCTTGAAAAAATCCCAGTTTATTATGGAGAAGATTTTAAAGAGCAAATTCTTGAAAGTATGAGGGAGTCTAATAGACAAAACTTACGTATTGGTGTGCAAGAGCCGTACTTTGGAAGGTTAGATTTTCAGGAAGATGGAAAAGAAGAAGTTATGCCGATTTATATCGGAAAAGTAGGGGTTTCGGATATGGACACGATGAAGCCAATCATTATTGATTGGCGGGCGCCTGTCGCAAGTATGTTTTATTCATTTACCGGTGGAGAAGAATTAGCATTTTATCAATCACCAGATGGGTTAGTAGAAGGTGATGTGTATTTAAAACGAAACATTTCCATTCGAAAAAGAGAACTTGAACGTGTTGTTGATACATATGTAAAAGGAAATGAGGATGTATCACATGCCGATGATTTTCTTCTATATCGATTAGGTGAGAATAAAGATAATAAGCTAAAGGATATTGTTTCAACGATTCAATCGGAACAAAATGATATTATTCGAGCGGAAAGAAATTTACCATTACTTATTCAAGGGGTTGCAGGGAGTGGAAAGACAACAATTGCTTTACATCGCCTTGCTTTTTTAATTTATGAATATCGTGAACAACTAGAAGCAGAAAGAATGATCGTATTTGCACCGAATAGTCTGTTTTTAGACTATATTTCGAGTGTACTTCCTGAATTAGGTGTAGGGAATATTAGTCAAACAACGTTTCCAGATTGGGCATTACGTACGTTAGATGATTCAGTGAAACTAAAGCAGACAGAAGAAAAATTGAAAGAAGCATTTTCAATTAATCGTGATGAAAAGAAGGTAATGCTAGGTAAATTAAAGGGTACGTTGGAATTTAAGACGTTTATTGAAGAGAGAATGATCCAATTTGAAAATGAGTTAGTTCCGACAAAAGATTTTGAGGCGTGGGATAGAGCGATTATTCCAGTAGAAGATATTAAAAAATGGATGCAAGTTGAATATAAACATTATCCTTTACAGAAAAGAAGAGAACGATTAGTAGGACGAATGAAGCGCTGGATTGAAATTGAGCTTAAAAAATTCGGGGAAACAAACGAGAAAAAATTACTTAAAAAAGAAGCGACTAAGAGACTGAACGCATATATGAAGTTTTGGCCGAAAACGAGTGCTCTTTCACTGTATAGTTCAATAGTAAAAAGTAAAGAAATACTTGAGGTATTACCTGAAGAACTTGTTAAAGAAACAGAAAAGAGTTGTCGTAAAAAAGAAGTGTATGTAGAAGATTTACCAGCTTTAATATACATACATCATCGTATAACAGGGATTGAAATCGGGCAGAAGTTTCATCACGTTGTTATTGATGAAGCGCAAGATTTTTCGCCTTTCCAAGTTTATGTATTAAAAGAAATTACATTAGGTAATTCTTTCACTATATTAGGTGATTTATCGCAAGCGATTTATGATTACCAAGGAATTGAAGATTGGAATGCTTTTAAGGAAGTATTCCAAGAAACCGGTTATTATGAATTGACAAGAAGTTATCGTTCTACAAAAGAAATTATTGAATTTGCAAATGAAATAATTAAAAATGCAGAAATCCCAGTAGGACTCGCAACACCAGTCTTCCGCAGTGGAGAAGATGTGAAAGTAATTCATGCAGAAAATCAATTTACTGAAATTGTGAAGACGGTAAAACATTTGCAAAATGCAGATGTGAAAACAATTGCGGTAATCGGAAGAACAGAAGATGAATGCCGTGATATATATGTGGAATTAACAAATGCAGGATTAACGGTAAACGTAATTGAAGCAAACCAAAGTAAATATGAAGGTGGTATATCAGTAGTACCTGTCTATTTAGCGAAAGGTTTAGAATTTGATGCGGTGCTTTTAATTGATGTGGATGAGGAACATTACAAAAATACAAAACATGATGCAAAGTTACTATATGTTGGATGTACGAGATCACTTCATGATTTATGGATTTTCCATAGCGGAAAAGCGTCACCTTTAATTAAAGGATTAAAATAAAGTGAAACTATAATCAGTGGGGAGTTTTACTGCAAGTTAATGTGGGATAAATATAAAAAGAGGATTTTCTAGTACAGTATGAAGATCCTCTTTTTTATATTGAAATGGTAGACGAATTAATGACTTGAGCTGTTGTTTAAATGATATACGATGCTATTTTCTAATTTCTTAGTTTGTTCTTTTTCCCATGTACGAACAGCATCTACTGGAGTTTGTGTATGTTTTAACCAATCTAGAATAAGGTGTAGTTGTTCTTGTATTTGACCAATGTTTTGCTCCTTTATGTTCTTATTCTGAATTCTATTAGTTAATTGAAGCATATAGGGAAGTTTTTCTATACATTCGCTTAAATCTCCGCAATAACCTGAAGGGAATTCATGTGTGCCAAATTCTAAAGTATTAATGTAATTAGAAACTAGGTATATCATAGCTTCTTGTTCGGTATCACCACCTAATTCAATCGCTTTTCGAAGGAATTTTTCTAAATCGTCATCTTTATTGCTAGAGTCCATATAAATTCCTATCCATCTAAAAGGTCTTGAATCAAATGGGTTGTTTTCTGTCCATCTATATAGAATGTCAATTAGAAAACTATTTAGTGAGAAAGTTAAGACCTCATCTTTTTCGTTTAATGCATCTAAAATAGTAAACAGCGAAATGGCAAACTCTTCTTGATCTTTTGATTCCCATTTCTTTGCATTTGAAATAAATGTCTCTAAATGTATATAAGCTAATTTTCGAAGTCCCGCTTTGCGATGCTGACAATAACAAATAAAATCATGCCAATACTCATTTGTATTCATATGTATAATAATAGTTTGTAATGCAGTGAGAGGTTTATCCATTATAAGTCCCCAATCTATTAAGCACGTGTTGAAAATTTAGTGTTATTATATCATTACATAAATTAAAAAGGGAGAGTCACTATGATTACAAAAGTAATTACGAAAAGTAATTGGGAAATCACAAAAACAACTGGAGAAATTAATGAAGAATCACTTATAGAAGAGGGATTTATTCATTGTTCATTATTAGATCAAGCTTTAAAAGTTGCAGAAAAATATTTCAAGCATGAAGAAGATGTTTTATTACTTACAATTGATCCAGCCCTATTAAAAGCAGAAGTAAAATATGAACTTGCTTCAAACGGTCAAGAATATCCGCATGTTTACGGAGTAATTAATGTTGAGGCGATTGTAGAGGTTGTTCCATTTTCTAAAGAAAAAGGGGAGTTTATATTACTTAAATCAGTTTGACTTTAGTAATAGGCGATGGAGTTCGCTATAATCGCTATATATAGCTAATGAATCCTATTGATAAACGAGATTTTTTGTTTATCAATAGGATTTTTAATTTTATTCGAACAGACTTAAAAAGAGCACATTTGAATTGTGCTCTTTAAGAGAAAAGTGAATTAGGGTTTTTACTTCTAGATAATGTATGAGTGATTCATCATAATGTGACGATGAATCACAAAAGAGCAGTTAGAGTGGGAAGAATTTAAGATGGATTTTATTGGTCACGGGATCTAATCGATTGGTAATGAAGCAGTTCTAAAAGGACTCATTATAGACTTTGAAGATGAAACGTAAAAAAAATATTATGTTTATCTGAATATTGAGGGAATACAAAAGTTTTATTTATCTAATTTTTAGAAAAAATAGACTATAACATTAATAAATGGTATAATTTCCTTGTTATTGGAATTAAAATGAAAATATTAGAAGAAAAAGGATTGGGTTGGTTTTAATGGGGGATTCTGATCACAAAGAAACAAAGGCAATATTAAAGTTATGGTTTATTTATATACCACTTGCATTTGGAGAGTTTGTCTTTTCGAATATCATAGGTTATTTAAAAAAATAAAGATTTTGCATTTGAAAAACAATTAACCTAATTTAATTGTTTTTTTATTTTACTTTAATAAGCCAAATAAAAATAGAGATTTTGAACCAGATGAAGTTTATGAAGGAAATAACGTTGATTAGGTGCTGAAAACAGTGTGAAATCAACAGTGCCTAAAGAATAAAACAGGAATCATTCAACCATGGTAATTTTCCGTTTTATTAGCTTCCTATAGTGAGATGTTATGGTCACATCATATGTGTACGAGACTTGTAACTTAATATAGCATTACTGGAATTTCAAAATTAGTAGTTAAGGTTGCTACCTTTTAGAGTGTTATAGATATATATATAACTTAGCTAAAAAAGCACAGTTTTTGTCACACTAATACTGTACGATACATAGTATAAAACACATACTGTATGACATATAGTAATGGAAATGAGGTGAGTGAATGGATACTTTATTAAACTCGTTAATTACTGAGTTAAGAAGAGGGACATTAACGTTAGCTGTTTTAAGCCAATTAAGAACGCCGCAGTACGGATATTCACTTGTCCAGTTATTGGAGCAATCAGGGATTACAATTGATCAAAGTACTTTATATCCATTACTTCGCAGATTAGAAAAGCAGGAGCTAGTAACGAGTAGTTGGGATAAAACGGAGAGTAGACCTCGTAAATATTATGTTTTAAGTGAATATGGATTAGAAATATTTTTGCAGTTAAAAAAGGAATGGATAAAGGATTCGAAAGAACTTTATAACTTATTAAAGGAGGAGGAAGAGAATGAATTTAATTGATCTCTATATCCAGGAAGTTGCGAAGAGATTACCTGAAAAAAATCGTGAAGATATTACACTTGAACTAAGGTCAACTATAGAGGATATGTTACCTGAAGATTATAATGAAGAAGATGTAAAGAGCGTTCTCGAAAAATTGGGTAGTCCGGTTTCATTGGCTAATGGTTATCTGGATAGACCGATGCATTTAATTGGACCACGTTATTTTGATGTATATACGACCTTGTTAAAAATGATTATACCAATCGCAGCAATCATTGCACTCATATCAATGGTTGCAGAAAATTTTATAGGCTATAGTGGTGATCAAGCGGTATTAAATGTTATTTTACAATTGATAGGTAAAGGTATTGGGGAAATTTTTGAAGTGGGTCTTCATGTATTTTTCTGGTTGACACTTGTGTTTGTTATTTTAGAAAGAACAGATAAAGACAAAGGTATTCAGCCGTTGACGACAAGTTTTAAAAAATGGACACCAGATGATTTGAAAAACATCTCGTATATCCCAAAGAAAAAAGCAATCTCAAAGTTTGAAGTTTTTGGAGGTTTAATGTGGACAGCAGTTTGGGCTACACTTTACTTTTATGCGAATCATCTTGTTGGCGTATATCATGGTACGGCAAATGGACTGAAGTTTGTCTCGCCAACTTTTAATCAAGCTGTTTTACTGCAGTACTGGCCAATCATTGTAATTATGATCGTTTTTGAAATAGGTATATCCCTTTATAAATTAGTGCAAGGACAATGGACGCAAAGATTGGCGATTGGAAATGCTATTCTTCAAGTAGCTGGGACGATAGTATTCATTGTAATTGTAGTAAATCCACATTTATTTAACGCAGGATTTATTACGTATTTGGCAAATGCATTTACTATTTCCCCAGAGGAGTTTAAAACGTGGCTCATTGGGGGAGGAATTTTCTTTTATATGTTATCTGCTGCAATAAATATATTTGATGGTTTCCGAAAAGCTAGTATTCGTATGTAGATAAAAATTGGAAATTTCGATAAAATAAAACTATTAAAAAAATAGTGAAATAAGATGAACATGATGAAAGGAAGAAAATAATGATAAGGGAAGCAACGAAAAGAGATTTAGCATACATTTTAGATATTTATAACGATGCGATACTTTATACAACAGCTGTATATGCGTATAAACCTGTAACCCTTGAAAATAGAATAGATTGGTATGAACAAAAAAAGGCTGAAGGGTATCCCATTTTCGTATATGAATTAGATAATAAAGTAGTAGGGTTTGCGACATTCGGCCCATTTAGAGCGTGGCCTGCTTATAAATATTCAGTTGAACATTCTGTGTATGTAGATAAGGCATATAGAAAAAATGGCATTGGGTCTTCATTAATGAAAGAATTAATCAAAATTGCGAAGGAAAGAGAGTATATGACCTTAATTGCTGGAATTGATGCAGAGAATGAAAAAAGTATTGCCTTGCATCAAAACTATGGATTTGCTCATGCAGGGACAATAAAAAAAGCTGGTTATAAGTTTAATAAATGGCTAGATTTAGCTTTTTATCAATTGGAGCTTAACGGGCCTGAAAATCCTATAGAAGAATAAATGTTTTTCGGTAGCAAGGAGTAATTCATGCTACCTTTTTCTTATTTTAATAGCTGATATGATCTGCTGAAAAGGTTTTTTATATTCGATATTGAATTTATTGGTATAATAGGAATGTTTAACGAATTTCCGTTTCTTTATGTTATTGGGGGAAAAGATTTACCTAGTCGACGTGAAAATAAAGAGGTAGATGAAGCTTTTGCAGTAGCTTTGAAATACATATACAAAGAATATAGTGAAAGCATGCTAGGAGTGAGCAATTGAAAAGAAACTTAAAGACTTCAACAATCATTATTTTAATTATAACGATTATTGCTCTTGAAGTTGGAATCGCACTATATGATCACAATTTATCATTAGATACAATTTACTTTGCAGCGATCCTTATTTGTATTGTATTGCTTTTTGGCACACGTGTTTCTGAAGAGAAAGAAAGTACATCGAAACGAGGACGAAGAAAAATAGCTGTTATATTTTGGCCATCTATTTTATTGTCTATCGCTTGTTTTGCAGTTATAAGTTACATAAGGGTAGGCAATGTCTCTGTACCAGGGATAATTGGCTTTTCATGCTTTGTTACATATGGTGGATTCGTATGTATTAGTATTTTAAAGAGAAAAAATAAAATGTAGCTTACTAAGATGAAAGGAAGCAATGTATATGAAACATATAGAGAACGGTACACGTACTGAAGGAGAATATATTAAAAATAAAGTTATTCAATATAATATGTCCATCTTAACAGATGAGGCAAGACAGCCGATGGAAGAAGTAAGCCTCGTAGTAAAAAATGAAGAAGGAAAAATTTTTGGTGGTGTAACAGGTACGATGTATTTTTATCACCTTCATATCGACTTTTTATGGGTTGATGAATCAGTCCGTCATGACGGTTATGGCAGTCAACTGTTACATAAAATTGAAGGTATTGCGAAGGAAAAAGGGTGTAGATTAATATTGCTAGATTCATTTAGTTTCCAAGCACCAGAATTTTAAAAAAAGCATGGTTACAGGGAGTATGGTGTCGTTGAAGATCACCCGAAAGGTCATAGTCAGCACTTTTTTGAAAAGAGATTATAAAGTGAAACTTTAATCAGTGGGGTCTTACTGCCCGTTAATGCGGGATAATAATATTATGTTTACTGGTTGATGGGAGAAAGAATATGTACACGTATATATTGCAACAAGAACAACCAATCTGTGCAGAAAAAATAAAGAAGCTTTATGATTCTGTCGGTTGGTGGCCAGAAAGAAAAGAAGTCGATATTGAAAAAATGTTAAAGAATAGTATAGCCATTGGAGTATGGGAAGAAAATGAATTAGTTGGATTTGCTAGAGTCGTTTCTGATGGTGTTTTTCGAGCATACATTGAAGATGTTGTCGTACATGAGAATGTAAGAAATAAAGGTATTGGAGAGAAAATGCTTACAATATTACTTCGAGAAATATCTCATATTGATATTGTTAGTCTATTTTGCGGTGAGAAGCTAATAAAGTTTTACGGTGAGCAGCAATTTCAAGCAACGAAGCAAATTGTGATGCATCGTAATCAAACAGGGAAAGAATAAGAGGTGCCAATTAAAATGAATGCAACAAGAGCGTACTGTTTATCGAAAAGAAAAGCGACAGAAGATTCTCCAGATGGCTGGAGTGCAACATGTATGAGGCTTAATAATAAAATATTTGCGATAGTAAATCATGAAGAAGGCGAAAAAGCTGCGATTACATTGAAGTGTGATCCAGAAGTCGCATTAAGAATAAGAGAAGATTATCCAGAAACAATTATTCCAGGGTATCATATGAATAAAAAACATTGGAATACCGTTTATATTCATAAGGATATAGAGCAGGAGCAAATTAATAAAATGATTGATTGGTCGTATGATTTAGTACTACAATCATTTTCAAAGAAAAAGCAGCAGAAGTTAATGGATTAATATGTATTAGGAGTGTGTGTAATGAAAGATTCGATTAAAGATACGTATGATAAATTAGCGAGTACATATAAAGAAAATCTAGATTTCGCAAATCCATATAACAGTTATTATGAAAGACCGGCGATGATGGAGCTTATTCCAAAGGAACTAGAAGGAAAAAAGATATTAGATGCTGGATGTGCAGCTGGATGGTATACTTCTCAATTCATAGGAAGAGGAGCAAATGTTACAGCAATTGATGTAAGTCCTGAAATGGTAAAAGCAGCAAAAGAAAATATAGGAGAAGAAGCAACGTTCCTTTGTCATGATCTGCAAGAAACATTGCCATTTGAAAATAATACGTATGATGTGATTGTAAGTTCGTTAACTCTTCATTACTTAGAAAATTGGAATCAAGTATTTCAAGAATTTCGTCGTGTATTGAAGCCTGGTGGGGAACTTATTTATTCTATTCATCATCCTTTTATGGATTTCACAAAGTTTCCATGTAAAAATTATTTTGAAAAACAGTTATTAATAGATACTTGGGTTAAACCGAATATTACTATTGAAGTCAAGTTTTTCAGAAGATCATTACAAGACATACTAAATGAAACTACAAATTATTTTGTATTAGAAGAGATAGTGGAACCGAAGGCAATTGAAAAGATGAAAGAAGTAGACGAAAAATCATATTATTATCTAAATACGAATCCACATTTTCTTATCATTAAAGCAACTAATAAATAGCTAGTAAAATAACTTTGTTTTACTAGCTATTTACAGTTTTACATTACATATTAGGGGACTTTAAAATGAATACGAAACGAAATAGAGTATTATATGCACTATTTACTATAGTTGTTATTATTTTAGGTCTTAGCTCAAGAAAGTTTTCTTTTGCACTACCACATCTATTAAATAATTACTTAGGCGATGCTTTATGGGCATTAATGATTTTCACTGGCTTTGGATTTTTGTTTCCTAAAACAGAGACGAAGAAGTTGGCTTTTATTAGTTTAATGTTTTGCTACGGGATTGAAGTGAGCCAATTGTATCATGCGAAGTGGATAGATAGCATTCGTGCAACGACTTTAGGCGGACTCGTGTTGGGATACGGTTTTTTGTGGAGTGATTTAGTGGCTTATACAATTGGTGTTGGAGTGGGAATACTGTGTGAGGTTATTTTTCGGAAGAAATAAGAATTGCAAAAGGGGTATTTGTAAATGGAACAAGCACTGGAAATTGCAAAGTTTTGGTTTCAAAATGAACATGTCACAGCTACTGTAATTCAACCAAAAGTAGCGAAGGTTTTATGCAAGAATAAAGAGTACATTTTAAAGAGAACGGGATCGATAAAGCAACTTCTAGTTGAATTCGATGTTTTGAAGCAACTGTATGAAAAGGGAATTAAAGTACAGAGAGTAGTAAAGACAGAAAATGATGAACAATATGTATTATATAAAGAAAAATATTATTGCTTATATGAGTATGTTGCCGGAAGTGTTTTAGAAATAAAAGATACGAATAAGCTGGAAAGGCTAGCAAGTACAATTGGAGAAGAAATAGCTAATCTGCACAAAGCATTACATTCGGTGAATAGTGACCAGGAGTTAATAAAAAGAGATTTATATAAGATAGTATTTGAATGGGCTATACCGATTCTAGAAAAGAATGAGTATGTTCATCGAGAGGTAATTCAAAAGATGGAGCGAATGCACGCAACTTTCAAGGAAACGGTCCATCCATTACCGAGACAAATTATTCATCGTGATATGCATCTATCAAATGTAATCTTTAAAGATGATAAACTGGAAGGGTTTATAGATTTTGAGATTTTAGAAAATAATGTAAAAATATTTGATTTATGTTATTGCTGTACAAGTGTATTAAGCGAGCTATTTAGTGATGAAAGATTAAGAGGAAAATGGTTACATATTGTTAGCAAAGTCTTTGAAGGTTATTATAAACAAAATGATTTAACGAAAGAAGAACTAAAAGCTATTTGGTATGTTATGCTTTCAATTCAAATTATCTTTATTGCTTATTTTGTCCAGTTACCAGGTTTATTAAAGTTAAATGAAGAAATGTTCTTCTGGATTTTTGCTAATAAGGAAGATATTGAAGAAATTATAGAAGGTATCGTAAAGGTATGAAAAAAATAATATTAATTGGTTCTGGTGGTTCAGGAAAATCTACATTAGCAAGGCAGTTAGGAAATAAATTAAATATTAAGGTGCATCATCTTGATGTATTATTTTGGAAACCGAATTGGGAAGGTGTTCCGAGAGAAGAACAAATAGCAGTTCAAAATAACTTAATTAAAGATGAGAAGTGGATTATTGATGGGAATTATGGCGGGACGATGGGTATAAGACTGAATGCAGCTGATACAATTATCTTCCTTGATATGCATAGAACAATTTGTATTTATCGTGCTTTTAAAAGAATTGTAAAATACCGGAATAAAACAAGACCAGATATGGGCGCGGAATGTGAAGAAAGATTTGATTTGCAATTTTTTAAATGGATATGGGAATATCCTAATGCTAAACGACCTACAATTTTAAAAGGGTTAGAGCAATTGTCCGAAGAGAAAAAGGTTATTGTTTTAAAATCTCCAAATGAGGTTCGGAAATTTTTAGAGCACATATAATAATAGAATGTGACATAACAATTCTTTTTGGATCTTACCGATTAGTTTAATTAAACTAATCGTTTTTTATTATGAAAAATTTAACACTTTTTGAAAAATGTATTTTGTAATGAGTATATGACTATAAATTCATATAAAATGAACGTTTGGAGGAATAGAAAATGACTAATGATTTAATTCAAACAATCGATTCATTAATGGTAAATATTCCAGCTGGAGAGGTAGTATTAAGAGATGATCGAATAAAAAAAGAATGGCTAGTGCAAATTCAACCATTTCTTCTTGCAAAGTATGCTGTAACAACGGAACTATATGATGCTATTACAAATAGTACATTAAATAATTTTGAAAATAATCATAAACCAGTTGTAAATATTTCATGGAACGATGCCATTGCGTTTTGTAATGTACTTTCAAAAAAAGCGGGATTAAAAGAATATTATTCTATTAGTGATGGTGGTCAAATTGTTAGATGTAAGTTAGATTCAAATGGCTACCGATTGCCATCTGAGGCAGAGTGGCAATATGCATGTAAAGCAGGTACAACCGGATATACATACAGGAAACTTTATGATATAGCATGGTATAATGAAAATTCAAATGGACATATTCATGACGTTGGCCAAAAGGAACCGAATGCATGGGGACTCTATGATATGTTAGGGAACGTTTGGGAATGGTGCTATGATTTGTATGATGAAAAAGTATACGGAACATACCGCATTTTTCGTGGAGGTAGTTGGGCTGAAGCAGCGAGAGGTTGCGGCGCTACTTGTCGTCGCCGAAGCCATCCTACATTTCATATAGAAGATCTCGGTTTTAGACTTGCTAGGTCAATTTAGCAGGAATATGATACGAACAACTAAGAAAAGAGTATGGAGAAAATCCGTACTCTTGCCAACATAGAAACGATTTAACGTAAGGAGTGTTTATTATGGCGCGTGTTTTATTTATTAACGCTGGATCAGAAGGACATATAAATCCAACTTTACAAGTTGTAGAAGAATTGATTTCTGGTGGTGAAGAGGTCGTTTATTTTTCAATAGAAGCTTTCAGGGAGCGGATTGAGAAGACAGGTGCTACTGTACGAACGATTGATGATCAAAATACAGCGGATATTGTCATACCTAGCGTTCTAGAACAAATTGAAGGTGAACATTTTGATTACATAATTCATGATTCTATGTTTGGCTGTGGCCATTTAATTGCTCAAATCCTTAAACTTCCAGCCATAAATTCATGCACATCTTTTGCGCAGGATGAAAAATCCTTTGAGCAAATGTTAGGTCATCTATCAAAAAATATCCCAGTAGAAATTTATGATAAAATACAGAATGATTTTCAAAACTTAACGAAGGGAATTGTTGAAAAATATGGTGTTGAAATAAAATCATCGTATGAAGTTTTCTGTAATCCTGCACCCCTTACTATTGTATATACAATTAAGGAGTTCCAGCCTTTTGGTGATACGTTTGATGAAACATATAAATTTGTAGGACCATCTATCTCTGCACAAATGAAAAACAGAGACGTTGATTTTACTTCAATTGAAGAAAAAAGTCCGATTTATATTTCATTAGGTACTGTTTTTAATGAAGCGATTGACTTTTATAAACTGTGTATGAAGGCCTTTGAGAATAGTGAGCATACAATTGTTATGTCTATTGGTAGTAAAACAAAAATAAGTGATCTAGGCGAAATTCCTAAAAACTTCATTGTGAAAAACTATGTACCCCAAACTGAGCTGCTTACATATACGAAACTATTTATTACACACGGCGGGATGAACAGTGCGCATGAAGGACTGTATAACGGGATTCCGCTCGTTGTAATACCGCAAAGTGCAGATCAGCCAGTAGTCGCAAAGCAAGTGGAGAGTCTTGGAGCAGGAATAAAATTACAAATGCAAGGATTAACTGCGGATCAACTAAGTGAAAGTGTAGAAATGGTATTAAATAATCCGTCATTTAAAGAAGTCGCTTTGAATTTGAAGAAATCTTTCCAAAAATCAGGTGGATATAAGGAAGCTGTTGATGAAATTTTTATATTTGTAGGTCAGTGAAAAAATGAAATTATACATTAGAAAAGCATCTAAATAGGATGCTTTTTATTTAACTTTATAATTCTTATTTTTAATATCTAGTATGGTTAAAACTAAGGCACTGAGAGATATAAGTATAAGAATAAAAGTTAACCAGTTAAATGTATTGTTAATTATGAAGTAAAGATGATAGATAAATATATTCAAATTGTATTTTAAAATGTTAGGACTTAGTTTTACATGTTAGTAATAATTTCACTGTTTCTGCACAACTTCTGCACATACTCAGGTAATTTCTATGTCATGATATATTCATAAAGTGAAATATTTCGCAAGGAAAATATAATTTCACTGCGGTGTATGTATAATTAACACATACATCGGTACAAGTTTGTCTCTTGTTATTCTTTTACATCAAAGCCCACATTCCACTACAAAGTATAACAAGAAGGAGACATGAACATGAATAATCGATTTTTAAAACAACTACAAAATATGAAAATGAACAAAAAAAGTTTAGGAGCTTTAGTATTAACAGCTGGAATTATTAGTACGACACTTATTCCTCAAAATGCTTATGCGCACGGTTTTGTTGAAAAGCCTAGTAGCCGATCCGCTTTATGTAGTCCAACTTATGGTGCGCTAAATGTAAACTGTGGAAGTGTTATGTATGAACCACAAAGTTTAGAAGCTCCAAAAGGGTTCCTACAAGGTGGTCCAGTAGATGGACAAATTGCTTCAGCAGGCGGAAAATTTGGTGGTATTTTAGATCAACAAACAGCAAATCGTTGGTTTAAAAATACAATCACTGGTGGGGAAAATACATTTACTTGGAAGTATACTGCGCCTCACTTAACGAGTAAGTGGCATTACTATATTACTAAAAAAGGATGGAATCCAAATAAATCGCTAACAAGAGCAGATTTCGAACCAATTGGAACTGTACAACATGATGGTTCTGCAGCTTCAAATAATTTAACTCATAAAATCAATGTACCTACTGATCGTAGTGGATATCATGTGATTTTAGCAGTATGGGATGTAGCTGATACAGCAAATGCATTCTATAATGTAATTGATGTTAATCTTATTAATGATGTGAAACCAGACATAGAAGCGCCAAGTATTCCAAATGGACTTCAGACGCAAAAAGTAACAGCGAATAGTGTAGAACTAACATGGAACGCTTCTACGGATAATGTAGGGGTAAAAGGATATCAAATCTTCCGTAACGGAGAGATAATTGATACAGTAATAGGCACTCATTTTATTGATAAGAAATTACAACCAAGCACAGAATACTCTTATACTGTAAAAGCAATTGACGCAGCTGGCAATGTATCGAAGGAAAGTACAGCGCTTACAGTAAAAACAACAGTTGAGATTCCTGATACAGAAGCACCAACACAACCAAAAGGATTACATAGTATGGGAACGACAGCGTCAAGTGTGGATTTAATGTGGAGTCCATCTGACGATAATATTGGTGTAGACCATTACGATATTTATAGAGAAACAGAAGGATCAATGAAAAAGATTGCAACATCCAATACAACTTCTTATATGGATAAAAATCTGCTCGCTAATACTACTTATAAATATGTAGTAAAAGCTGTTGATGTAGCTGGAAATGAATCCGTACAGAGTGATATATTCACAATTACTACAAAAACCGAAAGCGCTTCATATGAAGCGTGGGATGCAAAAAAAGCATATAAAAAGGGAGATAGAGTTCTACACGAAGGAAAAGTATATGAAGCAGTCCAGAGTTATCAAGGAAATGGTGATCCGAACTGGATTTATGCATTATCATTATGGAAAACAGTGTAAGCTTTACCTAGATATGAACTAAGAGATGATGGGCTTTGATTTCAAAAGAGAATCTTGAGAATTCACTTTTCTATTAATAATAAAGGGTAGTGTATGAATACATAAGATTCATACACTACCCTTTTTATTATGATAACATTTTCGTCATAAGTATGTGCGGAATGCCATCTTCCATAAATATATCAGAAGAAGTTTCATAACCTAATTTTTTATAAAATCCTTCAGCTTGTGTTTGCCCGTGTAGTTTCACTTTTGTAGCTTGTTCGTTACGAGCAAGTTCTTCTAACGTTTGAATGATGACTTTACCTAATCCGTATGTACGATAATCTTTTAAAATACAAATACGTTCTAATTTTCCGACACCATCAACAAATCGTATACGCCCTGTGCCTACAGGAAGCTCATTATAATAAACTAAAATATGTTTACATTGCTCTCCGATTTCATCGAATGTATCAAATTCCTCTGCAAGAGGGACACCTTGTTCTTTTACAAATACTTCTTTTCGAATATGAAAGGCAGTTTCTAAATCAGCAAGTTCTGTTATAAGTTTGGATTGCAAAATGTTCAGTCCTTTCTAGTGTAATCAGCTTGTGTTTTCATAGTATATCATAATAAAGCGCTATTAAGAGAAGAACATACTAAAAAGCCAACTTTAAAAAGTTAGCTTTTATTACAATTCCTTTATCCCATTTTTAGCGCCGATAATTACTTTACTCGTCATACTTATAAACAACCCTGTTTCAACTACACCAGTAATCATTTTTAATTGAGTGTGTAAATGGGCAGGACTAGAAATATAATTAGGGAATATACAATCGATAATCATGTTATTGTTATCGGTTATATAGGTTTCATTATTTTTCAAACGTAATGTTGTTTGACACCCTAAAGACTGAATTTTATTTTCGGTTTGTTTCCATGAAAAAGGGATGATTTCAATAGGTAATGGAAAAGTACCTAAATGTGTTACAAGTTTCGATTCATCAGCAATGATAATTAGTTCTTTAGAGGAAGAGGCAACGATTTTTTCACGAAGTAATGCACCGCCACCGCCTTTTATAAGTTGTAAATTTGAATCAATTTCATCCGCTCCATCAATTGTAAGATCAAGACTTTGTACGTCGTTTAACGAAATTAGGGGGATATTTAGTTGCTGTGCTAATGCTTCAGTTTCCTTTGATGTCGGTACAGCTTGAAATGATAATCCTTCTTTTACACGCTCACCTAATTTTTGTATTGTCCAATATACAGTAGAACCTGTACCAAGCCCAATCTTCATGCCATCATTTACAAAGTTAGCGGCATATTCGCCAGCGAGCTGTTTTAAATTCATCGCTTTACTCCGCCGGACGCGGTCCAGCATCAAGACCTGAATTTTCAACTGTAAGTACCGGACGAACGACTATATCTTTATGTACACGCATTTGACAAGATAATCGTAAATGATCTTCAATCCCTTTTTCCGTCATTGCATGTTTCTCATTCGCACTCGCTTCATAGAAATCACCTGCTAGTATTTCTACTCTACAAGTTGTGCAACGTGCATTCCCGCCGCAACGATGAAGAATGTTGACACCGCTATCTTCAATTGCTAATACTAACTTCGTTCCTTCTTTTACATCAAATGTTCCCGCACCTTCAATTGTTAATTTTGGCAAATTTGTTCCTCCTCACGTAAAATTGTACATAACATATTTATGACCGCGAATTATTGAACATAAACATTATTTTTTTATATCCCCGTAACTTTTTTTAATGTTGAATCGTTTATTAAGTAAGCGCTGAAAAGGAGTGGTTATTTTGTGCACAAAAGTAACTCATGTTTTAAAGAACCGTATCGATATGAATCATTCAAATATAAACTTTTTAATTGAACAATATGGAGAGTTAAAAAGATACTGTACTTTTTTAACGAAAAACAAATGGGATGGGGAAGATCTCGCCCAAGAAACAGTGTGTAAAGTGCTTCAAAAATATAGAAATAAAGATATTTGTATGACACTCGTCTATAAAATAGCAAGAAATCGTTGGTTAGATCAGATGAAGTCTAAGTCTGTTCATGAAAAAATAAGAGAACAAATCACTTTTGAAGAACCACATGAGAACATTGCAGATTTGCATGAAATGGTAGGGAAAGTATTGTCTTCATTAAATGTACAGCAATCCGCAATTTTATTATTAAAAGATGTTTTTCAATATAGTATCGCTGATATTGCTAAAGTGTGTTCTGTATCAGAAGGTGCAGTGAAAGCTTCTTTATTCCGGAGTAGAAATAGGCTGAAAACTGTAAGTGAAGAAGGGGTCGAGATAGTCGAATTCACAGATGATATGGAAGTTGTAGTAACGTCTATTCGAGAAGAGAGACCGGAATTATTAACGAAACTGCTTCCCTCAATAGATTTTACTAAGTTACCATCTAAACAGCCAGTCTTATTATTTAATGTGAAACAACCTTCTTCCTACAGTTGTATGCTTTGCGCAGCATAACAAGTATTGGAGGGATTTAAAATGAATGCAATTCCATATGTAGTAGAACAAACAAAATTAGGAGAACGTTCCTATGATATATATTCAAGGTTATTAAAAGACCGCATTATTATTATCGGTTCAGAAATTAATGATCAAGTAGCGAGTAGTGTCGTAGCTCAATTATTATTTTTAGAAGCAGAAGATGCAGAGAAAGATATATTCTTATACATCAATAGCCCCGGCGGTTCAACGACAGCAGGTTTTGCAATATTAGATACGATGAATTTAATTAAACCAGATGTGCAAACGCTGTGCATGGGCTTTGCGGCATCATTTGGTGCATTGCTATTATTATCTGGAGCAAAAGGAAAACGGTTTGCGCTCCCTAACAGTGAAATTATGATTCATCAGCCGCTTGGTGGTGCACAAGGGCAAGCAACAGAAATTGAAATAACTGCGAAAAGAATATTAAAGTTAAAGCATGATATTAATAAAATGATTGCAGAAAAAACAGGCCAACCGATTGAAAGAGTAGCACATGATACAGAAAGAGATTATTTTATGACTGCAGAAGAAGCGAAGGAATATGGGATTGTAGATGATGTTGTTACGAAAAAATAAGATGAAAAAGGCTAGAGGATATATTAATTCTCTAGCCTTTTTATTAATCCTTTACCCATTCATCAACTAATGCTTGATTTTTATTAATCCATTTTCGCGCAGCTTCTTCAGGATCTTTTGTTTTATTTAACATGACCATTAACGTACCGAGCTGTTCATCGTTCATTTTCCATTTATCAAAGTATTTTATAACATCTGGGTGATCTTTTTCGAAACCTTTACGAACGGAGTAATAAATGTCATCTTTTTCACCATATACTTTCTTAGGGTCTTTTAAATATTTCAAGTCAAATTCTGAAAACCCCCAATGCGGATTCCAAAGCGTAACAGCGATTGGTTTCTTTTTTGTATATGCTTTCTTTAGTTCACTCATCATCGCAGCTTCAGAGGATTGGACAAGTTTTAGTTTTATATCATATTCTTTCATTGCTTTATTCGTTAAATTCATAAGACTACTACCGGGTTCGATACCGACAATTTTATTATCTAGTTCATCTTTATGAGCATTTAAATCTTCGATACTGTTTATGTTTTTCATATAAGAAGGGACGACTAAACCTAGTCCAGTACCTTCGTACCATTTTGATTTTAAGACAATATCATCTTTATAACGATCGTTTAGCGGTTTATCTGTAACTGGTAGCCATACTTCTAAATTCGCATCAACATCGCCACGAGCAACACCAGTCCAAATTGCGGCTTTTTCTAAATACATGAGCTCAACTTTGTAGCCTTTTTCTTCTAATAAAACTTTCCACATGTTTGCAGTTGCAATATTTTCTTTCCAACTTGTTACACCAAGTTTAATTTTCCCTTTCGAATTTGCATTTGTTGCATTACATGAAGTGAAAATCATAGTAATAAATAATGCAAGGCATATAAACCAAATTTTCTTTCGCATTGAAAACCTCCTAAGTAACGTTTGCCTTATAAAATAAATGTATAAGTAAGCATTCTTATTATGAACGGAAACGAGAATTTTAAAGAAATCTTATGAATGTCATTTTTATGTAATATTTCTTTGTAAAATCGCAACACTATGTGAATAGATGGGTAGAAAAGGAGTAGTGACATGGATAATACAAAGGTGCGTGTTGAAAACGTAACAAAAGTATTCGGGAAACATCCGCAAAGAGCCCTTTCCTTATTAAAAGAAGGAAAAAGTAAATCGGAAATTTTAAAAGAGACAGGAATGAACGTTGGGGTGAAAAAAGCAACGTTTGAAGTATACTCTGGAGAAATTTTCGTTATTATGGGTTTGTCTGGTAGCGGGAAATCTACGCTAGTTCGTATGTTAAATCAATTGATTAAACCAACTACAGGTCATATATACATAGATGGTGAAGACATCGCAACGATGGGAAAAGAAGAGTTACGAAGAGTAAGAAGAACGAAAATGAGTATGGTATTTCAGAAATTCGCTCTATTTCCGCATCGTACAGTTATACAAAATGTTGCATATGGGTTAGAAATACAAGGAGTTCCGGTTGAAGAGCGAGAGAAAAAAGCGTTAGAATCGCTACAGTTAGTAGGACTCGATCATCATAAAGATAATTATCCAAGTCAACTTAGTGGCGGTATGCAGCAGCGCGTTGGAATCGCAAGGGCGCTAACGAATAATCCAGATGTATTACTAATGGACGAGTCATTCAGTGCATTAGATCCACTTATTCGAAAAGAAATGCAAGATGAATTGTTAGAGTTGCAAGATAAAATGGAAAAAACGATTATATTTATTACGCATGATTTAGATGAAGCGCTTCGAATTGGAGATCGTATCGCATTAATGAAAGATGGAGAAATCGTTCAAATTGGAACGCCAGAAGAAATTATGATGAGCCCCGCTAATGAATTTGTAGAAAAGTTTGTTGCGGACGTGAATTTAGGAAAAGTAATTACGGCTGAGTCTATTTTAAAACGACCAGAAACTTTATTGATTGATCGTGGACCTCGTGTGGCCCTTCAAATTATGAGGAATGCAGGCGTCTCAACTGTATATGTTGTAAACAAAAAGTATGAGTTTTTAGGTATATTAACTGCGGATGATGCGAGTAAAGCAGTACAAAAACAGTGGCCGATTGCTGATTTATTACTTAATGATATTCCGCATGTGTATTTGGATACTTTACTGGAAGAGACATATGCAAAAATGGCAGAGATGAAATATCCGTTACCAGTAATCGATGAGAAGAAAAGGCTAAGAGGAATTATTAAACGTGAAAGTGTCATTCAAGCTCTTGCAGGAAACATTGAGGAAGAGGTGAAAGACGATGAATAGTATACCACGTATTCCATTAGGGGAATGGGTCGACTCATTTGTTGCAAGTTTATATGAGCACTTTGAAGGCTTATTCCGAGGATTCTCTTATATTATTGGTGGATTCGTTGATTTACTCACTAATTTTTTAATAATAATTCCTGCCATATTGATGATTATTATCTTATGTTTCCTCATTTGGTACACAACGAGAAAACTATCTTTAGTCATTTTTACGCTTATTGGATTATTATTTATTTTGAATATTAACTACTGGGCACAAACGATGCAAACATTAGCACTCGTACTTACGTCAGTTATTATTTCAATTATTGTCGGAATTCCAATTGGTATATTAGCATCTCAAAATGAACGTTTCTCAAAATTTTTAAAACCAACATTAGATTTTATGCAAACAATGCCTGCATTCGTATACCTTATTCCAGCGATCACATTTTTCGGAGTAGGTGTAGTACCTGGAATTATTGCATCAGTAATCTTTGCAATGCCACCGACAATTCGTTTTACTGACTTAGGAATTAGACAAGTTCCAGAAGATTTAATTGAAGCAGCGAATGCATTTGGATCCACTGCATCACAAAAACTATTTAAAGTACAATTACCACTTGCAACCGGAACGATTATGGCTGGTGTGAACCAAAGTATTATGCTTTCATTATCGATGGTTGTAACAGCATCACTTGTAGGAGCTCCAGGACTTGGAGTTGATGTATATCGCTCGGTAACACAAGTTAATATCGGAATGGGATTTGAAGCTGGATTAGCTATCGTAGTAATCGCAATTATATTAGACCGAATTACACAAGGGTTCCATACGAAAAGAAAATAATGACCAAAAAACACACTTTTATACTACAAAGTGTGTTTTTTATTGCATCCAGTTTACATACGAACGATAACAGAACCTCCAGCTGGTGCACAAACTTGGTTTTGCTGTTGTTCCATGGATTTAATTAATTGATTATTTTCTTCAATTAATGAGATTAATTTAGCTAACTGACTTTCAAGACTTGCGATGCGCTGCATCATATATTGTGAATCATGATGCAATGTATTCCTTACAGGATGGGGGAATAAACATACTGTTGATTTATATTTGGATTCCAATGAGGATGCATTTGAATCGTTCCTCCTTCAATAAATTACGGATCTTTCTTATAGTAAATGCCTATATATATTTAATGGTTACTTGAAATTTTTTCATTATAAAAGGAGTATGTACAGAAAATGGAAAATATTATATATGAAGTTAAAGTGCATTTTTTGAAAAGATTCAAGCGAGATAGTGCGTATATTAATACATTTAAGTGAATGCATGTTGTTTAGGGAGAAATGATGGGAGGAGATGCAATTTTGGCTAAAAATAAAAAAAGAAATGATGCTTTGGCAATAGGTGTCGGTATAGGGGTTGTAATCGGTGTATTTCAAGGGCACTTTACAAATAATTTAGTAATCGGAATTGTGATTGGGATTATAATTGGGATTGCGTTTTTGAAGAAATAATGAGATGTAAATTCATTTCAAAAATTGTTGTATCAAAAGAATGAAAATTCGGAATACGAAACCTGTTTTTCCTTTTTTTGTGCTATTATATATGAAAAGGAAGGTGATGGATAATGTCAACAAACAATCAAATAGAACAAAACTGTTTCATTTGCGAAAAACATAAAGGAATTATTATAGTTCCAGGTGGAGCTATTTACGAAGATGAACTCGTTTACGTTGGACATGTCTACTGGGATAGTGAAGAAACATACCTAGGTTATGTAATGATAGATATAAAAAGACATGTACCTGGCCTTGCTGAACTAACAGATGAAGAAGCGAAAGCGTTCGGACTTATAACAAGTAGAGTAAGTAAAGCGCTAAAAGAAAGCGAAGGTGCAGAGCATATTTACACTTTTGTTTCAGGAAATGGTGTACCACATATGCATATGCACATTATTCCACGTTATCCAAATACACCAAAAGAATTTTGGTCACCAACCGAGGTAGCGAAATGGACTGGTGCACCATATGGTGATGAAGAGAAAATAAAAAAACTATGCGAAAGAATACGTAAGTATATGGTAAATGAGTATGCATACAACAAATAATACACAATATTCATGGGTTGGAAATATAGAAATGTGTTTAGGAGAAATTTCAGTTAAGCAATATGGTGATATTGTACTGGGTAAATATGGCGGGAATATAAGTGCTGGAGCGAAAAAGAATGAAGATGGTGCATTAGTTTGGTCAAATGGTGAATGGGAATTTGCAGCTATTTTAGATGGGCATAATAGTACGGAAAGTGTTGATTTAGTAGTAAATACAATCGACAAAGAATATGAAAATATAAGCGTAATTTTGAATGAACCAATTGATACAGTATTTCAGTCTGTTGAAAATCATATACTTACAATTTTTCAGTCACCTTCATTTAAGGAAAAGTGCAAAAGAATACAAGGTGAAACAGCTTGCTTACTATGTGTAAGAAAAGAAAATTATATATGGTGGCTTTCTATTGGTGATTGTTTAGTGTATGTATTTCATGAAGAGTTACATAAGTTAGGACAATATGCATTAAATCAACGTCATTTTTACGAATGGATTGGAAATGTAAACACATTTGATTTACCTGTTCCTTGTTATTCATCAGGTATTCGTGAATTACGTACTGGAAAGAACCGAATTGTAATGGTGACAGATGGAGTATTAGAATGCGGGGAACGCCGATATGAAACGCCAGTAAATCTGTATAATAATATGAATAGAAATAATAAAAAACTTGAAGAAAGTGTTCATCATGTATTAGAGCAAGTTCATCATCAATTCGGACGCGATAGTGCGACTATAATTAGTTGGGACGTTGAAAATAAAGAGAGTGCTACGTATCCGAGTGATCAGCCGGAGAAAATGCAAGTAAGAAAATAAAAGGATAGGGTTTTCTGTCAATTATAAAAATAACTCTATTAATTTTATCGGTACTATCTATATTCGTTTTTGAAAAAATAGAAAGAAAAAGGATAAACATCCCGAAACAAAAGGGATGGGAAATAGATTGTTGTTATACAATACATAAAACATGTCTTGATAAAACTACTACTAAAGAAGATAAAGAAAATGAATACATTATCTATGTATTAAAAAATATATAATCCACTTTGTTACGAAAACATAATTAATTTAATAGGAGGGAATGCAATGGGCAACTCTACTATTTGGATTATAGTTATTATTATGATAATTGGAGGATATTTTTTAGAAAAGTTTTTAAGAAAAAAACTAAATATGCCAAAGGGCAATGCTTGGATATATAAGCATGTAAATGGTTTACATGTAAAATTAGAAATAGGTCTTTTTATCGTATATCTTATAGTAAGTTTTATTTATCTGTTCAAAGTAGAAAATGCTAATATAGGAATTGTTGTACTTACTTATTTTGGAGCAATTTCCTTATTACGCGTATGGATGGAATGGAAGTATAACAGAGAGACAAAGGAATATATTCTTTCTATAATTGGATTCTTTGCATTTGTTTTTATGGTTTCAATGTTACTTTATTTTGATCCTCTTTCTACATACTAATGTCGTTTTGGTTTTTCATGATGAATATTTAAAAAGAGTAGCTACCATTATTTATCTTGATAGTTACTCTTTATATTTACATCTTCTTAAAGCTTCTCAAAACAAGGTATTCCCACAATTTCCAAGGAAGAATCTTCTTCGTAAAGATCATAAATTTTACACCTTTTCCAATAGGATATCGTAAAGTAGTACGCTTTGTTTCAGCAATTTCAACGATTTTATTAGCAACATCTATCGGATTACCAAATGTATCACTACCGCTATTAATATGTTTTTGTATTTTATCCATATATTCTTTGTAAGGAGATGTTGTATCAGATTGGTTTTCAGCTAGTTGTTTACCAACCTCCCATATGTTTGTGTTATAAGAACCTGGTTCAATTAAAGCGACGTCTATTCCGAAAGGTTTTACTTCTAAGCAAAGCGATTCACTCCAGCCTTCTAATGCATATTTTGAAGATACATAAGGAGATAAACCAGGAAATCCAACTTGGCCGCTAATGCTGCTTATATTAATGATTTTTCCGCTTCTTTGTTCTCTCATATATGGTAAAACAAGCTGAGTGATTGATATAGCTCCAAAAAGGTTCGTTTCAAATTGCTTTCGATATTCGTCTACTGGGATTTCTTCTACAAAGCCCCCATTTGCATATCCTGCGTTATTTATAAGGAGATCTATTCTATTAATTTCTTTTAAAAACAATTGGAAATTATGTATAGAATTTTGATCTGTTACATCTAATTGTTGAACTTTTATATTGTGCTGTAAGTTAAGTTGAGTAACTTGGGATAGTAAGGTTTCTTGTTTTTCTAGGTTTCGCATTGTAGCGATAACTAAATAATCTTTTTTTGCGAGTTCGAGTGTAGTTAATAGTCCAAATCCACTTGAGGCTCCTGTAATTATTGCGATTTTTTTATTCATTTTCCGCCAGCTTTCTTTTTCTTTTATCATAACGAGTTATGATAAGAAAATCTATTATTCTTACATTTAGTATGAAATCAATTTGTATGTAAAAAAAGGGGATTATAGGGAATCAGCGTATATAGAGTAGTGTATATTAATATGATAATGAAATGAGGGAAGAAAAATGGTCCATGTGAAAGATGTATTAGCAGATCAGTTATTAGCAAATGCGAATGATCCCAGTTGGTATATGCCATTTTCAGATGCAGTTAAGGATTTATCTGAGAGGGAAGCTTTCTGGAAACCGAATGAAGAGTGTAATAGTATAGCCGAAATCGTACAACATTTACTGTATTGGAACTCTACGTGGCAAACTAGGTATAAAGAATCACATGTTAATGCAGTACCCGCTATAGGAGATAATAATAAAAGTTTTATGCTTTCAGATAATCAAACTTTCGATGAATTACGGGAAAAGCTACTAGAAAAACTGTTACAATGGCAAAATCTTATAAATGAAGAAAAGGTTGAAAGTGATGTAGTAGGATTTCCTGTTTCTGCAAAATGGTGGGAAGTGTTAGCGAATGTAACAACTCATAATGCATATCATATTGGGCAAATTATTTACATCCGAAAATTACAGCAGAGCTTTGATAATGAATAAGATAATAGTTCTCAAATTAGGTGAACAAAAGTGGACAAAACGAGACAAATGTCTCATTTTTTCCACTTTTTTATTATGAAAGAAAAGAGAAAACCTATTAAAGCAAGGATTAGAATTTGGCACGGTACTTGCAATATAAAAGACGAACAAGAAAATAGGAGGGCTGGACATGTTAAAAACAACTGAAAGTAAAGGGAATGAAATTACGAAAGAACAAGCTCGTTGGATGTACGAAAAAATGTTAGAGATTCGTAAGTTTGAAGATAAGGTGCATGAATTGTTCGCGCAAGGCGTTTTGCCAGGTTTCGTTCATTTATACGCAGGTGAAGAAGCGGTAGCAGTTGGTGTATGTGCCCACTTAACGGATAGTGACAGTATTACAAGTACACATAGAGGTCATGGACATTGTATCGCAAAAGGTTGTGATTTAAATGGTATGATGGCTGAACTTTTCGGGAAAGCGACAGGATTATGTAAAGGAAAAGGCGGTTCCATGCATATTGCCGATTTAGATAAAGGAATGCTAGGTGCGAATGGCATTGTAGGCGGCGGTTTCCCACTTGCTTGCGGTTCAGCATTAACAGCTAAATATAAAGGAACAAAAGATGTAAGTGTTTGCTTCTTCGGTGACGGAGCAAATAATGAAGGAACATTCCATGAAGGGGTTAATTTAGCGGCGATTTGGAAGTTACCAGTTATTTTTATTGCAGAAAATAACGGTTACGGTGAAGCAACTACATTTGAATATGCTTCAAGTTGTGATTCTATCGCTGATCGCGCAAAAGCTTATAATATTCCAGGTGTTCAAGTAGATGGAAAAGATCTTCTAGCTGTATATAAAGCTGCTGCAGAAGCAGTGGAACGTGCGCGTAATGGGGATGGTCCAACAATTATTGAATGTATGACATATCGTAATTATGGTCATTTCGAAGGTGAAGCGCAAACATATAAATCATCAGAAGAAAAAGAAGAACATTTAAATGAAAAAGATGCAATTGTGAATTTCCGTAAGCATTTAATTCATGAAGGTTTATTAACGGAATCTGAACTTGTTGATATGGAAAAAGCAGTAGATGATGCAGTACAAAGATCCATTGAATTTAGTGAAAATAGTCCATACCCAGACGATGAAGAATTATTAAAAGATGTATACGTTTTTTACAAATAAGAGGAGGGTGAAAAATTATGACTAGAACAGTAAGTATGTCAACTGCAATTAATGAAGCGATGAAAATCTCAATGCGTCGTGATGAAAATGTAATTTTAATAGGTGAAGATGTTGCAGGCGGTGCACAAGTTGATCATCTGCAAGATGATGAAGCTTGGGGTGGTGTTCTTGGTGTTACGAAAGGACTTGTACAAGAGTTTGGCCGAAATCGTATATTGGATACACCAATTTCTGAAGCGGGTTATATGGGAGCTGCGATGGCAGCTGCTGCAACTGGATTACGTCCGATAGCTGAGTTAATGTTTAATGATTTTATCGGTAGTTGTCTTGATCAAGTATTAAACCAAGGTGCGAAATTCCGTTATATGTTTGGAGGTAAAGCAAAAGTACCCGTTACAGTACGTACGATGCATGGCGCTGGTTTTAGTGCAGCAGCTCAGCATTCACAAAGTTTGTACGCATTATTTACGAGCATACCAGGTATTAAAGTTGTTGTTCCTTCCACACCGTATGATGCAAAAGGATTATTATTAGCAGCAATTGAAGATGATGATCCAGTAATCTTCTTTGAGGATAAAACACTTTACAATATGAAAGGGGAAGTGCCAGAAGGATACTATACAATTCCATTAGGAAAAGCAGATATTAAACGGGAAGGTTCTGATGTAACAATTGTCGCAATCGGAAAGCAAGTTCATACAGCACTTGCAGCTGCAAAGCAATTATCGAAAAAGGGGCTTGAAGTAGAAGTAATTGATCCACGATCTTTATCACCGCTTGATGAGGATACGATTTTATCATCTGTTGAAAAAACAAATCGTCTTATCGTCATTGATGAAGCGAATCCTAGATGTAGTATGGCAACAGATATTGCGGCAATTGTAGCGGATAAAGGTTTTGATTTGTTAGATGCACCTATTAAACGAATTACAGCACCACACACACCTGTTCCGTTCTCACCGCCACTTGAAAAGTTGTATTTGCCAACGCCAGAAAAAGTAATTGAAACTGTATCAGAAATGATTGGAGATCAATCTTTATTACATGTGTAATAAAACGATGAGAAGGGAGAGAGAAACATGGCTGTAGAAGTTGTAATGCCGAAGTTAGGTATGGCGATGAAAGAAGGTATTATTACGAGCTGGAATATTAAAGCAGGCGATAATGTAGTAAAAGGAGAACTAATTGCTAGTATTAATTCAGAAAAAATTGAAACGGAAATTGAAGCGCCAGCTGATGGTACGGTGCTTGATATAGCTGTAAGTGAAGATGAAGGGGTGCCGCCTGGTACTGTAATTTGCTACATCGGTAAACCGAATGAAAAAGTAGAAATGCAGGAAAGCACACATGTGGTAGAAGAAAAAACATTTAATATAGAAGTACAAAATGTACAAAATCAAGAACCAAATGGGAAAGAAGTAGCCAAGCAAAGAATTAAAATTTCACCTGTAGCGAAGAAAATTGCAAAGTCTGAAAATTTGGATATCAAGGTATTAGTTGGTACAGGTCCTGGCGGAAGGATTACAAAGGCAAATGTATTAAAAGCACTTGAGGTAAGAGGAATCGTTCCGGAAATATCTGAACAAGAAGAAAGTAACGTGATTCCTGTTACTGGTATGCGTAAAGCGATCGCAAATCGTATGCACGCAAGCTTACAAAATAGCGCACAATTAACGTTAACGATGAAAGTAGATGTAACAGATTTAGTTGCTTTACATAAAGAAATAGCGGAAGTTGTACAAAAAAGATATGATAATAAATTAACTATTACGGATTTCGTCTCGCATGCTGTTGTATTAGCACTTGGAGAGCATAAAGAAATGAACAGCGCTTATATAGATGATGCAATTCATCAATTTGAACATGTGCATTTAGGCAGGGCAGTCGCATTAGAAAAAGGGTTAGTCGTTCCAGCTATTCGCTTTGCAAATAATTTATCTTTAGTAGAGTTGTCTAAAGAGATTAAGAATGTGGCACAAAAGGCACGAGCAGGTAGCTTAAGTAGTGATGATATGCACGGAACGACATTTACAATTAGTAATTTAGGTAGCTTTGGTATTGAATATTTCACACCGGTATTAAATACACCTGAAACGGGTATTTTAGGTGTAGGTGCAATTGAACATGTTCCTGTATTTAAAGGGAAAAAATTAAGAAAAGGAAGTATGTTACCTTTAAGTTTAACATTCGATCATCGTGTATTAGACGGTGCACCAGCAGCTGCATTTTTACGCACAATTAAACATTATTTAGAAGAACCTATAACAATTCTTTTATAAAGAGAAGGTGAGAGAATGAGTAAATTAGTTGTTATTGGGGGCGGACCTGCTGGCTATGTAGCAGCAATTACCGCGGCTCAAAATGGCAAAGATGTCACTCTTATTGATGAAGCTGACCTTGGCGGAACATGTTTAAATGTTGGGTGTATGCCGACGAAATCACTGTTAGAAAGTGCTGAAGTACATGACATTGTGAGAAAAGCGAATGATTATGGGGTTACGCTTAATACAGGAAGTATATCAATTGATTGGGATCAAATACAGGCGAGGAAATCACAAATCGTAATGCAACTCGTCCAAGGAATACAATATTTAATGAAGAAAAATAAAATTAAAGTTGTAAAAGGAAAAGCGAAATTCGAAACGGATCATCGTATGCGAGTTGTACAAGGAAATAAAGAAGAAGTAGTTGATGGAGAGAGCTTTATTATCGCAGCTGGTTCCGAACCTACAGAATTACCATTCGCTCCGTTTGATGGAAAATGGATTTTAAATAGTAGCCATGCCATGTCTCTTGAGAGTGTACCATCTTCATTGTTAATCGTTGGTGGTGGTGTAATAGGATGCGAGTTTGCAAGCATTTATAGTAGACTTGGCACAAAAGTATCGATAGTTGAAATGGCACCGCAATTAATACCTGGTGAAGATGAAGATATCGTGAATACTTTAAGAGAGAAATTAGAAAAAGATGGGGTGAAAATTTTTACGGGAGCAGTTTTAAAAGGTTTAAATAACTATAAGAAGCAAGCTTCATTTGAATACGAGGGAATTACTCACGAAGTAACTCCAGAATTTGTTCTTGTTTCTGTAGGAAGAAAACCACGAGTGCAACAATTAGGATTAGAAAAGGCAGGGGTTCAGTTTTCAAATAAAGGGATTGCTGTGAATGAACATATGCAAACGAACGTATCGCATATTTACGCAGCTGGTGATGTGATCGGTGGAATTCAGCTTGCTCACGTTGCCTTCCATGAAGGAACGACAGCAGCATTACACGCAAGCGGAGAAGACGTGAAAGTAAATTATCACGCTGTGCCCCGTTGTATATACACAGCTCCAGAAATAGCTAGTGTCGGGTTAAGTGAAAAAGGTGCAAGAGAACAATATGGTGATATTCTCATCGGAGAATTTCCTTTTATAGCGAACGGAAAAGCTCTTATTTTAGGAGAACAAGTAGGTAAAGTAAAAGTCATTGTAGAACCTAAATACCAAGAAATTTTAGGGATTTCTATTATCGGTCCTCATGCAACTGAACTTATTGGTCAAGGAACCGTAATGATTCATACAGAAGTTACCGCTGATATAATGAGAGATTATATTGCAGCACATCCAACTTTATCTGAGGCGATTCATGAAGCGTTAATGCAAGCAGTAGGACATGCTGTACATGCTTAAATAGAAATATGATAAACCACTATTCTCTAAATGAAAGAGAGAATAGTGGTTTGAATTTTTATAGAAGAAATTAAATATCTTATTACTATTTAATTTCAATCGCTGAAGTAATATCGTTCCAATCAGCAGCTAAATTAGCAGTTTTACCGTACCAATCAGCATGTTTAAATAAAACGCCTTTTCCATATCCTTGTGTTGAAGTGTGCTCCCAAAGTGTAGTTGAATAACTTGCAGAAGGTGACGCTGTACTTACAGAAGAAATTCTGTCATTCCAGCTAGATGGTAAGTTTTTAAAGCCGCTACTCCAGTAAATATATTGTCCACCTTTATCTTTATGTTCATAAAAATCAGTACTACCAGCACCGCTACCTAAAGGATTAATTTTATTTTTAATTGCTTTTTTATCCTTTTCAATATACGCATCTAATGTTTCACGGCTAGTAAAACCATAAGCTAGCCAATCTCCATTTTCATTTTGCTCTGGTAATACCATAGTAATTTGGATATCTTTCTTATCCTGCTCACTTAATTTTGCAAATGAATTAACATTTTGTTCATCCACTTTTAAATAATCAAATGACTTAATTGTGTTACTTTTTTCTTCAGCACTTACCGCACCTAGTCCTCCAGTTAGTGCAAAACCCGTTACTAATGTCCCTGCTACTAATTTCTTCAACATATAACCATCCCTTTTTGTTTGAATTTTTGTACAGGTGAATCTTGTACAGCTAAAATGTATTCTAATTTTATACTTTTGTAAATATCCTGAAGTTTTAGAAATAATAGACGGAATATTTACAGTTTTATATTTTTTCTTTAGAAAGAATGGTTATTGGAATGATATAATAAGTGGATATATTGCTTTTACTGGATGTAAAGATATTTTAGGAAAGGTGTCATTGAAATATTTTACAAGAGAATGGTATAAAAAAATGCAAGTTTTAGAATTTGTAAGTTTTATAGAGTCTATAAAAGAATGGTCGGAAATGGATATACAAAGTTTAAAGGAAGAAATAGAGAAAAGGAAAATAGATTTATTAAAGTTCCTTCCTGAATCGATATACTCAATTATACAAAACATCACAACTAATTCAGAATACCCATCAGGTGAACTGAAAAAACGTATGCGAAAGTGGTCAACAGATTATGAGAAAAGAGTGGCACAATTAGATCAATCATACGTAGAATATTTTAATTCCATTGAGAAAAAACTTCCGTCAAATATCGTTCAGTTACACAAGACATCATTACACGACAGTGTAATTAAAGTAGTAAAGAGAAAGTCAGAAGATACTTTGTCTATCGTATTAGATTGCAGTGGTACTTTTAGTGAATTTGATAAATTTGAAGTAACCTTTATAGGAGTAACAAAGTGTTCTATGCCGGAAAACTTTGAAAATGCTTGGTGGTTATATCATGAAATAGCTCTTACTGAAGATGGTTTTGAACTAGGTGTTTTATTCGACTGTCCATTTAGAGAAGTGACGATTTGTGCGACAGATGTATTACTTGTGAAGAAATAATTTTTTATGGAGCATTACAAACGTTTGACATAATAAAAAAATAAAGTTATTGTAGATACATGAAGTCTACAATAGGGGCTGTACTATGAAATATTCTAAAGCTACAAATTATGCTCTTCATACAATGCTTTTTCTGGCAAAGGCTACACCAAATAAGTTAGTTAGTGTTCACCAATTAGCAGAAATGCAAAATGTTTCACCAACGTACTTGTCTAAAATACTAACTAAGTTGACGAAGGAAGGGATGATACATTCATCATCTGGTCCAAAGGGCGGTTACTCGCTTAGTAAGAATTGGGAAGATATTTCATTTTTAGATATTATACATGCAATTGAAGGTAAAACATCATTGTTTGAATGTTGTTTACATGACAAACCTGGATGTTTAATTAATGAAGTAATGCTTGCAGCAGAAGAGAAAATGGAAGAAGAGTTACGAAATCAAAAAATCATAGATCTTGCGAAAAAAATAAAAGTGGATTTTTAATCTGCTTTTATTTTTAAATTAATTAAGGATAAAAAGACTCTGTGATATCTTTAATTGTAGTTAGAAAATGATATGAAGAAGGAGAGAAGATGATGACTAAATTTTGGAATGATCGATATAAATCAGATGAATATTTTTACGGGGAAGAACCTAATACATTTATTAAAGAACAAGCATTTCGTTTAGCAAATCACAATAAAGTAATAGCTTTCGCGGAGGGAGAAGGTAGAAATGCTGTATTTCTAGCAAGACAAGGGAACGAAGTAACAGCTATTGATTATTCGGAAGATGGATTAGAGAAGACAAAAAAATTGGCAGAGAAGCATAACGTAAACGTGCATACAAAAAAAGTAGATTTATTAGCTGATAGTTTGCCAGAAAATGAATATGATGCAGCAATTATGGTATTTGGACATTTTCATGATGATTATAAAAAAATGATATTAGGTAAAATGATACAAACGATAAAGCCTGGTGGTTTAATTATGTTTGAAGTTTACTCAAAAAAACAAATAAACTATGGTACTGGTGGACCAAAAGATGTTGATATGCTGTATGATCCAATTGATATCCTTACTTGGTGTGAAGAACATAAGATAATTCATTTCTTTAATGGCGAACAAGAGCGAATTGAAGGGAAAGGGCACACTGGTTTAGCTGATGTTATTCAAGTTGTTATTAGAAAATTAATATAAGTGTTAATGAAAGTTAAATGTATGAATGTAAAAGACCAGTCATGTAAGACTGGTCTTTCTATTTAGATACTAAATTATCAAGCTTCCAATATGTATCTGTTAACGGCGCTGCTTTGCTATCTATGTATAAATACATATTATTTAAATCTTTTGGTGAAGTTTTCATATTAAATTCAATGTCAGTAGTTAAAGAAAATTCAGATGGAATTTTTTTAGCATTTTCATTTTGTATAACTTTACCTTCGTATTTTTCACCCGTTTTGTCATCTTTTATGAAATATTTTATTTCTGAAAGATCTATCGTTTGTCCGTCAACACGAGCGTTATTTATAGTAACGCGAGCTGTGAGACGCCACTCTTTGTCTATTTTTTCGAATTTAGCATTTTCAACAGTTGCTCTATAGTATTCGTTTTTAAATATTTCCCCATAGTGCATTGCATTCTTTTCGAGAGCGCTCTTTTCTTGTTTTGATGTAGTATTGCTATTACATCCTGTTAATATTCCAGTAAATAATAATGCTGTACATGTCGTTTTGATTAATGGTTTCATAGTAATCCCTTTCTGTATTAAAAAGTAAAACATAGGAATAATTTTACATCAATAGGAAGGTGAATGGAAGTATTTTTTCGTAATATACAGATATATATTTATCCGGTTGTCAAGTTAACAGGATAGAAAGAGGGATAAGACTGTATAAAACGGAATAAATAAGAATTGAAAATATTGTAAAATGGAAGAGGCATGCATATAATTAAAATAAAGTTTAAGTTTCTGAATCTTCAATAACGGTGGTGATGACATGTTTACTGAAGAGCGTCGAGAGAAAATTTTAGAGCTACTTAATACAGATGGAAGAGTAATCGCAAAGGATCTTGCGGAAAGATTTGATATGTCTATTGATTCTATAAGAAGAGATTTGTCTATTATGGAAAAGGATGGTTTATTAAAAAGAACGCACGGAGGTGCAATTGAACTTACGCGAGTGAGAAACTTAGCTGCGGAACCAGCTAAACGTTATAGTGATAGCTCAATATATGAGGACACAATTGCAAGAGTTGCGGTATCTTATATACAAGAAGGTGATTCAATTTTTATTGGTGGGGCTTCCGTTCATAATGCGATGCTGAAATATTTACCAGAAGTATCATTTACGGTTATTACGAATTCTATAGAAATAGCTGGTTATCTACGAGAATATAAGAATATTGATACGTATTTAATTGGCGGAAAAGTAAAACCTTCAGGGAATATTACTGATACACTTGCCTCTGAATTGATAAGTAGATTTTCTATTGATCTTTATTTCTCTACAGGTGGAGGCATTTCATTACAAGGTATTAGTACTGCAACACCTGAAGTTGCTTATTTTAGTAAAAGAGTAAGTGAAATTGCTAGAAGAAATATTTGTTTAGTTCAGCATAATAAACTTGGAATAGATTGTTTTATAAGAGGAGAGTCTCTAAAAGAAATTGACATTATTATAACTGACGAAGAGGCTAGTAAAAAAACTGTTCAGGACTTTGAGAAACAAGATAAACAAGTTGTAATAGCGCCATTATATTCATTTGAAAGGAGTTTGACATGATTGTAAAAGAGCAAGAGTTTTATATAAATGGATTAACTTATACAATTCGTTCTGCAGCTGAGAAAGATGCTGAGCAGTTATCGAAAATTAGAGTTCAGATTGATGGAGAAACTGAAAATATGGATAGAGATGCTGGAGAGGGATTTATAGATAATCTAGGATTTCAAAAAATAATAAAAACAGATAGTGAAGAGACTAAGAATCTCTTTTTAGTTGCAGAAGTGCACAATCGAATCGTTGGATTTTCAAGATGTGAAGGATCAAATTTTAAGAGATTATCTCATAAAGTGGAGTTTGGCGTTTGCATTTTAAAAGAGTTTTGGGGATATAGAATGGGGAAGAGCCTATTACAACAATCTATTAAATGGGCTGACGAAAATGCAGTGAATAAAATATCTTTACAAGTATTAGAGACAAACGAGAAAGCTATTCATCTTTATAAAAAATTAGGTTTTGAAGTAGAAGGCATTTTGAAAAATGACAAAAGACTATCGGATGGAAAGTATTATAATACGGTAGTGATGGGAAGATTTACTAATACTTTTCATGAAAGGGGTGAAGAAGTATGTTTTACAGAAGGAAGTACTATGTAGTGAAAAATGAATTTATAGAAGTATTTAATGATCATTTCAATAATACGAACTTACCTAATCAATTAAAGCATGGTTCTAGGCTAATAGGACGCTGGATGAAAGATAATAAGAATGGTACGTCTGAAGTATTTGCCATATGGGAATATGATAGTTATGAACAGTATAATGAAATAGAATCGAAAATTAGAAGTGACGAGAGGCATATTAAAGGAATACATGAATGGTATGAAAACCATGGCGGGAAAGAATATGTTTTACAGGAGTACATAGTAGAGATGAAAAATGAAGAGTTAGTATGTACTGTAAAGTAACAGAGGGGTGAGGGATAATAGAAATTAAAACAAAATTATATTTTAGTTTAGCATCCGCTATTTTATTTGCAATAGCCGTGATTGTTTTCTTTATAAATGGTAATCCACAAAAGTGGTTTTGGTTATGTATTTTCTTTGCGTCCATTATACAAAATATAGTGCTACTAAAAAAGAATAAAGAAGTGCATTAGGATATTCAAATTATTAACATATTTGTGTCGTATTGCTAGTTGTATTGAAAACGCTTTTATTCAGTTTTATAATAAAAGTATGTTTTATAAATCTCCAAAACAATTAAAAGGGAGATGATACAATGTTAGCTTCACCGTTTTACTTACATACATGGAAAAAGTTTGTTAATGAAGGTGTTCTTGATTCAAATCGCATAAATCAAAGAATTTCAGAATCGTGGCATCGATGTAAACAGGCTAATGTTAATCCTCATATGAATAAAGGTCAGAAAGTTTTGTCTTCTAATATTTTTCGAGAACAAAAGAAAAAGAGTGAAATTTTCCTTGATATAGCATTACCCCAAATACAAAATATGAGAAAAACCATTGATGAACTACAAATGATGGCATTATTAATCGATCCAGATGGTTATGTCCTATCCTTAAGTGGAAATAAACAAACGTTAAAGCGAGCGAAACATATTAATTTTATTGAAGGTGTAAAATGGACGGAAGCAGCTGTGGGGACAAACGCAATAGGAACAGCGCTAGAAATTGAAGAAGCTATTATGATAAGTGGTACTGAACATTACTCCGTGGTATCTCATAGCTGGAGTTGTGCGGCTGCTCCCATTCATAACGATGACGGGAAATTAATTGGTATTCTAGATTTTTCCTGTCCAATTGAATTTTCACATCCATATATGCTCGGTATGGTAACTTCAATTGCACATGCGATTGAACGTGAATGTAGCATAAGAGTTCATCAAAATGAATTACACTTAATCCATCGTTTTTTAGATGTCATTGATAGTGATGAACAAGTAGTTATTTGTAATCATCGTGATGTTATCGTTTCTGCGAGTAAGAGCGTTCGGGAACGAGTAACTAATTGGTCAAGAATGAAACTTGAAGATTTAGTGCACCATGGATTGGAAACTAAATTAGAGATACCGGTATATAGTAATGAAAGAATGATTGGGAAATGTATGTATTTAAAGGAAAACAAACAAATGAATACATATTCTGCTTTCACATTTATAAAAGGAATTACTTTTCCAGGAGTTACCGGGACAAGTAAAGCATTTCAACACACACTAGAAGAAATTAAGCTTGTTTCACCGACTGATGCTAGTGTGTATGTATGTGGTGAGACAGGAGTAGGAAAGGAATATGTCGCGAGAGCGATTCATGAAAATAGTCCAAGAAAAGACGGACCCTTTATAGCTGTTAACTGCGGTTCTTTGCCTAAAGAATTAATGGAAAGTGAATTGTTCGGTTATGCTGAAGGTGCGTTTACAGGTGCGCGACGTCAAGGATATAAAGGGAAATTTGAACAAGCGAATGGAGGAACACTGTTTTTAGATGAAATTGGCGAAGTACCACCAGAGATGCAAGTAGCCTTATTGCGTGTTTTACAAGAACGCACAATAACTCCAATAGGAAGTTCAAAAGAGGTACCAGTAAATATTCGTATTATTACTGCCACACATAAAGATTTACTAAGGTTAGTAGAAGAAGGGAAATTCCGTCAAGATTTATATTATCGTTTGCACGTTTATCCGTTATATGTTCCATCGTTATTAGAAAGAAAAGAGGATATCCCATATTTTATACAACACTTTTGCGAACGGAAGAATTGGAATGTTGTATTTCCTAAAAGTATTTGCAATCAATTTTTACAACATACATGGCCCGGAAATATTCGAGAACTAGTAAATGTATTAGAACGCATTTACATTTTGTCGCAAGGACGGGAAATATGCGAAAAACAAGTCGCTTTTTTGATACAAACAATGATGGGAAATCAACAACAACTTGAGTTACAAGTTGAAAATAAAACAGAACATACATTGAATTTTCGTAAAAAAATACAGCGTGATAGCATGATTGAAGCATTACAAAAGACAAACGGAAATGTTTCGTTAGCTGCAAAACTATTAGATGTACCCCGTAGTACATTCTATAAACGAATGCAAAAATATAAGTTATAAAGTAGATTTTTGTAATCTACTTTTTCTTTGTGGGCTCATGTTCTGTCGGAATGTGCGCTTACCGGGGAAATAATAGAATTGTTAGAAAATAATTCCCGGAAGGGGGACTTATGTGAAGTATATTGAAATCGGCTTCGGAAATAGGTGGTTCGTTCGAACAGAAACCGAAAATAAAGATGGAACTGAATTTGAAGAACGAGGAATTATAAAACCTATTTATTTTGAGTCACTATATGTACGAATGTGGTTTCGGAAAACGTGTTTAATTTTTGATACGAAAGAAGGATTTAAAAAGATTAAGAAGAAGAGGATTGAATATAAATTTATAGTTGGAATTGTAAGTAGACTGAATAAAGAAAAAGTGTGCTAACATACATAGTTATATTGGCCAGGAAATTCTATTGACTTATATCAAACTCATAAAAAGTAATTTTACTAAATATAAATTGTTAATAAAACCACTAAGGAAACTTAGTGGCTTCTTTTTTTATAGGAAGGATTTTCATATGAATAGGATCTTAACGATTGTACTTGCAATTATTGTAATGGGGTATTCCATTTATAGTTGGAATGATGTTTCGGAACAGAGTATGCTAATTTTACAAACGCTTATAGGGATTATGTTAGTTAGTTTAGGAGTGCAAAATTTTAAAAATAAAGAAAATAAAAGTATGGGCATCGCTTGACTACTCGTTGCGTTATATTTAATTGTTGTATTGTTAGTAAAACATTTTGCATGAATAAGTATTTAAATTATTTATTCATGATTTTCTTATTACGAAAAACATTCTCGCAATAAAAGTTAAAATTCCACTTGTATTTCACTATATAAAATATGGCATAATGATTTAGTTAAATAGAAATGGATAGGGTATTTGAGAGGGGCAGTATAATGAGTTTTGCAATTGAAATAGTAATAAAAGCACCAATGGATATTGTATGTGACTATATAATAGAAGATGAAAAAATAAAAGAATGGAATACGTTTATAATAGAAAATCGCTATCCTTCAAATATGGATAAAGAGAATCCACGTGTAGGAGATAAATATATTTCTGTTCAAAAAGTAGGTAAGAAAATATTTGAGGCAGAAGTAGAAATTCTTGAATACGATACACCCCATATTATTTCACTAGGTAGTGAAATGAAGCAAGGTTATTCAGCGATGACTTATATGTTAGAAGAAGATGAGGAAGGTACAGCACTAACATTAATTTCAGAATATGAACCTAGTAATTTTTATTATAAAATGATGTATAAGTTAACAGGCTGGATATCACGAGGTATAACTATGGAACAAATGGAGCGTCTAGCAGAATGTGTAGAAGCTGCTTATCATAAAGAAGATTAATATTAAAAATATATTAAGGTAAAAGCGTTACTCAATCTCATGAGTAACGCTTTTACTGTTTGAAGATTTTTCATTGAAAATCTCAATAGCTCTTTCATATATTTCTTTATCAACACAAAATCTTTCTGTTATCCAATAATTAAGTTCAGAAGATGTAATGATTTGTTCTCTTTTCTTACCTTGGAAATATTGTTTTAAAACATTATCATTTATAGAAGTCGGAATGCCATCGATATAACCGAAAATCTGAATTTTCTTTAATACAGGAGATGTACGCCAATCGTTAGACCTTGAAATAAGTTCTTTCATATTTGATAAGTGTATTGGTTCTATGTGTAAGGTTTTTGTGGGACCTGGATTTCTAGTAATTTCAATCTTATTATTTGAGACTTCATAAGTGAAAGTTTCTCTTACATTACTTACTTGAAATGATTCATAAAGTGGGTAAGCTTGGAATAAAGGTGCACAGTAACCAACATCAACATAATAAGGTTGTTCTAAGTTAACCCGTAAGCATAAATGTCCGGGGTCCATATACATATATTGAACATCAAAACCAAGATTTGATAATAACCAATGGAATCCAATCGAGTGAGTCCAACAAGTACCGCCCAGACCTTTTGTTGTAATACGGTTTATGTATGTCTCAATGGAAGGGAAATAATCCTCTGTTTTCTTACCTTTTTCCCAGTCAATTATTTTAGTAAGAGTTTCCCACTTTACTTTTTCTTGATGAGCTTTAATAAGCTCATTTAAAAACTTTAAGCTAGTAGGCTGTTTTGTCGTACCTAAAAATGATAGAAAGCTATTTACTAGTTGTACTTGGGTCATTTTCGTATCCTTTCTATATAGAAATTGTTATTGGTATTATTATAGAATATATGTCAGAAAATACAGTTATTCATTAATGGAGTGGGAGAGAATTATATGTCGATGTCGCTATATTATAAAAAAATCCGGGAGCAATTAGGACATGAACTAATATTCATGCCAAGTGTAGCTGCAGTTATTAAAAACGAGCAGGGAGAAATCTTATTTCAATATCCTGGCGGAGAATATTGGAGTTTGCCGGCTGGAGCAATTGAACCTGGGGAAACTCCAGAAGAAGCAGTAATTCGGGAAGTATGGGAAGAAACAGGATTGAAAGTACAAGTAAAAAAACAAAAAGGGGTATTTGGAGGGGAAGAGTTTCGTTATACATATGCAAATGGCGATAAGGTAGAATATATTGTTGTTGTGTTTGAGTGTGAAGTTACTAGTGGAAAACTGAAATCGATAGATGGTGAATCTTTAAAACTACAATATTTCTCATTTTCTGAAAAGCCTACTTTAGCACTACCATACCCAGATAATATATTTTTATAGATGTAAAATAACACACCTTACTTATTGAAGGTGTGCTATTTATATAACCCGGTCGTATACATCTCCGTTAACGTATACACAATTTCCTCTAAGTTAATCTTTTTGTCATTTTGCGTAATAGTCCAAAGAAACGATTCATTCATCGCGAACCAACCGCGTGCTACAATCTCTTTATTTAAATTAGGTTGTGCTAATCCACTTTCTTGAGAGTAAGTAATATCCTGTTTAATGCTTGTTATAAAACGTTCCCGAATCTCATCCCATTTTTGCCGTATTTCTCTTGATAATCCTATCGCTTCCTCTACAACTTGCAAAATAGCGCGTTCTTCATTTGCTAATTGCAGGAATGCTCTAACTTGATTTTGGATCATTATACGTGCTTCCTCTTTTGTTTGTGGAGAAAAAGAGCGTTCAGCAATATTATAAAAACGATTCATAACATCTTCCATTAAACTAATTAGGAGATCATCTTTGTTTTTGAAGTATACATATGCTGTTCCGTAACCAGTTTCTGCATGTTTAATAATTTGTGTAATTGTCGTTTTTTGAAATCCATTATTTATAAAAATAGTGTAACCAGAGTGTAATAGTTTCTTCTTCGTTTCTAAGGAGCGGTGTTTTCTTGATGAAAGAGTAGAGTTTTTCAAAGAATCACCTCTTTATACTGAAATATCTGAAAGTATAACTGTATTGTAAAAGAAGTTCATATATAAAGTCAACTGACATAATATCATTGACGTTGTATCAATTAAGGTGATATATTTCAATTAGTTAGAATAAAAAGAAAATTAAGAGAAGGTGACACCATGTATAAAGAACCATTTCAACCAACTTATGAGTATGCGCTTGAATGTGATAAACATGATGAACTGAAAGATTTTCAAACTGAATTCTATAAAAAAGAAGGTACTATATATTTAGATGGAAACTCATTAGGGCTACTTTCAAAAAGAGCAGAGAAATCATTACTTACGTTGCTAGATTCGTGGAAAGAGTATGGCATTGACGGCTGGACAGAAGGTGAGCACCCGTGGTTTTTCCTTTCAGAGAAATTAGGTAAACTTACAGCCCCTCTTATTGGAGCTTTACCCGAAGAAACTATTGTAACCGGTTCTACAACTACAAATATACACCAAGTTATTGCGACGTTTTACGAACCAAAAGGAATACGTACAAAAATACTTGCGGATGAATTAACTTTCCCATCAGATATTTATGCACTTCAAAGTCAAATTCGTTTAAAAGGATTAGATCCAGAGGAGCACTTAGTAAGAGTGAAAAGCCGAGATGGTAGAACACTTTCTGAAGAAGATATTATCCATGCGATGGAAGATGATATCGCTTTAATTTTATTACCTTCTGTTTTATATAGAAGTGGTCAAATTCTTGATATGAAACGTTTAACAACGGAAGCTCATAAACGCGGCATTCACATTGGATTTGATTTATGCCATTCAATAGGATCTATTCCGCATCATTTCAAAGATTGGGATGTCGATTTTGCTGTTTGGTGCAATTATAAATATTTAAATGCAGGACCGGGTAGTGTTGCAGGCCTTTATGTAAATAGTAAACATTTTAATAGACTGCCAGGATTGTCTGGATGGTTTAGTTCTAGAAAAGATAAACAGTTTAATATGGAGCATACATTAACAGCTGCTGATCATGCAGGTGCTTATCAAATTGGTACACCGCACGTATTAAGTACAGCACCATTAATTGGTTCACTTGAAATTTTCAAAGATGCTGGTATTGAACGTTTACGTGAGAAATCTTTACATATTACGAGATACATGCTGAATTTAATTGGACATGAATTAAAAGATTTCGAATTTACAATTGGAAATCCATTAGAGGATGAAAAACGAGGCGGGCACATTTATTTAGAGCATGCAGAAGCAGCACGTATATGTAAAGCACTAAAAGCAAATGGAGTAATTCCAGATTTTAGAGCGCCAAATGGGGTGAGACTTGCGCCGGTCGCTTTATATAACACATACGAAGAAGTGTGGAAATCTGTACAAATATTAAAGAAAATTATGAAAAATGAAGAGTATAAGCAGTTTGAAAATAAGCGAGAGGTTGTGGCATAAATATGAAAACATCAGAGTGGATTGATATTTCACAACCGCTAAATAATAATATAGCAACGTGGCCAGGAGACACACCGTTCTCGTATGAAGTTTCATGGTCAAAAGAAGAAAGTGGCTCAGTAAATGTCGGAAAGTTAACGATGAGTATTCATACAGGCACTCATATTGATGCACCATTTCATTTTGATAATGATGGAAAGAAAGTATTGGATTTAGATGTTCAAGTTTATGTTGGCCCAGCACGGATTATTGACGTTTCTAATCTTGAAAGCGTCGGGAAAAAGGAATTAGAAAGCTTTCATTTAGAAGGTGTAGAACGATTATTATTACGTACATCTTCACATGGAAAAGCTGAAGAATTTCCAGAGGTGATCCCTCATTTACGTGCAGACATAGCGTCGTTTCTTTCAGAGAAAGGTATTCGTTTAATCGGAGTAGATGTACCATCAGTTGATCCGCTAGATGATAAAGGATTAGCAGCACATCATCAATTATTTAAACATGGAATTCATATTTTAGAAAATGTCGTACTAGATCATGTAGCAGACGGTGATTATGAACTTATTGCATTACCACTTGCATTAACTGATGCAGATGGAAGTCCAGTTCGAGCCGTTATTAGACCAATATAAGTAGAATCATATAAAAGGGGCGTTTGGCTAATATGAAAGAAAATGAAAAAGTAATTATGGAAAAAGGGATTCATACGGATTTTAAAGAGAATATGACGTATGGGGAGTATTTACAATTAGATAGTTTACTATCTTCTCAAAAAAGATTATCGGACCATCATGATGAAATGTTATTTATCGTTATTCACCAAGCAAGTGAGCTTTGGATGAAGCTCATTTTACATGAGCTAAATGCGGCGATTGAATCTATTAAACAAGATAAATTACAACCAGCTTTTAAAATGTTAGCACGTGTATCAAAAATTCAGTCTCAAATTATTCAATCTTGGGATATTCTTGCGACATTAACACCATCAGAATATATTGAGTTTCGTGATTCACTCGGTCAAGCTTCAGGTTTTCAATCGTATCAATATCGTATGATTGAGTATGCACTTGGCTATAAAACGCCACACGCATTAAAAATTTATGAAAAGGATCCAGAATTACATGCACGACTTCATAAAGCGCTACATGCACCAAGTCTATATGATGTCGCGATTCAAGCATTAGTAAAAGAAGGATTCCCTATTCATAAAGATGTGTTAAACCGTGATATTACGCAACCTTATGAAGAAGATGCAACAGTAGAAGCAGCGTGGTTAGAAGTATATGCGGATGTGAAAAAATATTGGAATTTATATCAGCTTGCTGAAAAATTGATTGATATTGAAGACTGGCTACAACAATGGCGTTTCCGTCATATGAAAACAGTAGAACGAATTATTGGATATAAAATGGGAACAGGTGGATCCTCCGGTGTTTCTTATTTAAAACGAGTACTTGATCAACAATTCTTCCCAGAGCTTTGGAATGTTCGTACGAAATTATAAAAATAAACCTGTCAGTTCATTATGGCTGACAGGTTTATTTTTATTTGAGCACAATTATGTTTAAAATGAAGGAACAAGATATAATAAATGGAGTAACTATTTAAATGGAGGTAAAGTTTTTGGGTTTCAAGCAACTAGAAAATAAATTCGAAAAGAAAAAAGTGAATACATTTCTTGTTTATCAAAAAGGGGAATTAACAACTGAGTACTATAAAACACCTGAATGTGCAAATAACTTATATAAAATAAATTCGATTACAAAAAGTATTGTATCTTTATTAATTGGTATTGCAATTGATAAGAGCTATATAAATGATATACATACATCGATTACAGAGTGGATTGAAAATGTACCTGGGGAAAAACATGATTTGACGCTTTATCACTTATTAACAATGACTACTGGTGAGGATTGGAAAGAGTTTGGAAATGGAGTAGTATTCCCAAATGACTTTGTAGAATCAGAGAACTGGGTGCAGTACATATTAGAAAAGCCAATAATTGAAGAACCCGCTACAAAAATGAATTATAATTCAGGTTCTTCTCATTTACTGAGCTATATTATTCAAGAAGCTACTGGAATGTCGACAGAGCGGTTTGCAAAGAAATATTTATTTGATCCATTAGAAATTAACGAATACGAGTGGCAACAAGATCCGCAAGGTATATATGTCGGCGGCTTCGGTATGAAAATGAAATCTACCGATTTATTAAAATTAGGAAAGTTATGTTTGCAAAATGGATATTGGAATGAAAAAGAAATTGTATCAGCGAAATGGTTAGAAGAGTCAAGTATGGCTCTATTTGAAACATATGAACATGTCGGTGCATATGGATATCACTGGTGGGTATTACATAACGGAAGATTTCACATACCGTATTGTATATATTTTGCTATGGGATACGGCGGACAATACATCGTTATCATTCCTCAGTTGGAAATAGTAGCTATTATAAGTAGTCATATGCCAAAACGTGGGCTCGTTCCATTAAAACTATTTATTGAGCATGTACAGGGAAATTCTAATTATATATAAGAAAAGGAGGGAATGTATGAAGGATGAAAAAATTTTATCTTTATTTAGATTATGTTTAAGTCTTCTAGTGTGTAGCACCATTATTACGCAATTCATAATTAGGGCACAAGTGAAGCCGTTTAATCCAGTTAACTTTTTTAGTTTCTTCACCATTGAAAGTAACATTTTAGTTGCATGTATTCTCCTTTTAAGCAGTATCGGAACAGCTACATTTGGTCACTCAGAACAGTTTAGTATACTTCGTGGTGCGGCAACGGTATACATACTTACGACAGGACTCGTTTATTTTTTGTTACTAAGAGGGTTAGAAGAGTCACTTCAAACGGCAATACCATGGGTAAATACTGTGCTACATTATATCATGCCGATTGCAATGCTTTTAGATTGGATTTTAAATCCACCTATTAAGAAAATCACTTGGAAACAAGCTGCAAGTTGGCTCTTATTCCCGTGTTTTTACGTTGTATATAGCTTAATACGTGGTCCAATCGTGAATTGGTATCCATATCCGTTTTTAGATCCGAGAATAGGTGGATATGGTAAAGTACTTTTATATAGTATAGGGATAGCTGTAGTAGTTGGCGCTATTTGTATATTGGTAAGATTTTTAGGGAATCGAAACTTTAGGAAAGAATTTTAGAAATGCAAGGAACCCCACTGTTTCCATTTTTAACAGTGGGGTTTCATTTTATCCCGCATTAACGGGCAGCCCGATTGGTGAGGACTGATTAAAGTTTCACTTTATCTACTCGTCTTCTGAAACGACAACTTTATAAATTTCTCCGTCTTCGTTTCAAATTCTACATCAACAAAAACACCATATTCTTTTCCATCTTCACGTAACCACAATTTAAATTTTTCAACAGTTATTTGAACTGTTTTTGGTTTTCTACCTATATGAAGATAGTCAATAATTTCTGCTTTTGGGTATTGTTCTTTCGTCTTTTCTACGGCAAGTTTACCCCATTTGGCATACGGCGGCTGCGCATGAACAATTGATGAGTCTGTATATATATTTGAACATGTTGTTAGGAACAGAATGACGAGTGCGACACGTTTTAACGATTTCTTCATGATGAACTCCTTTCATCCTTTTTTTATATTGTTTACATATTTTTTCAACGATATTAGTTTGGATTTTTTTGTCTTCTTTACATAAAAGCGAGGCTTTTACAAAACATAACCAAGAAATCATTTCCGTAATTAAGGAGGGAAAATTATGCGCCAAAAAGCTATTTTTAAAATAGCAGTTTTACTTGCGTTCATAGGGCTGTCTTTAATGGTCAGTAGTATACAACTAAAGAATGTAGAAGCTTTTTCTAATCAAGTTATTCAAAGAGGAGCATCTGGCGAAGATGTCATTGAACTGCAATCTCGTTTGAAATATAACGGATTTTATACGGGAAAAGTGGATGGTGTTTTCGGATGGGGTACATACTGGGCACTTCGGAATTTTCAAGAGAAATTCGGATTACCCGTTGATGGTTTAGCTGGAGCTAAAACGAAGCAAATGCTCGTGAAGGCAACGAAGTATGACAAGTCAACTGCTAATAAAGGGACGACAACGAATAAAGGAAATAGCGGCGGAACTGCACAAGAGAATAAACCACCTCAAAATAAAGGGACAAATGTTCCGAACGGTTATTCTCAAAATGATATTCAGCTTATGGCAAACGCAGTATACGGAGAATCACGTGGTGAACCGTATTTAGGACAAGTTGCAGTAGCTGCCGTTATTTTGAATCGTGTTACAAGTGCGTCATTCCCAAATACTGTTTCAGGTGTAATCTTTGAGCCTAGAGCATTTACCGCGGTAGCCGATGGACAAATATATTTAACGCCAAATGAAACAGCAAAAAAAGCAGTTTTAGATGCGATTAACGGATGGGATCCAACAGGAAATGCTTTATATTATTTCAATCCAGATACTGCGACTAGTAAATGGATTTGGACTCGTCCACAAATTAAAAAAATCGGTAAACATATTTTCTGTAAATAGAGCGGAGGTGGGACAATGTTACGAGGTATTATCATTGTATTATTAACAGTCGGTGTAGTAGGAACAGGCTATTGGGGCTATAAAGAGCACCAAGAGAAAAATGCGGTTTTAATTCGAGCGGAAAATAGCTATCAACGTGCATTCCATGATTTAGCATACGAAGTCGATTTATTACACGATAAAATTGGTACAACACTTGCGATGAATTCACGATCATCTTTATCACCTGCATTAGCGGATGTATGGCGTTTAACATCTGAAGCTCGCTCAGATGTAGGACAACTTCCTTTAACATTAATGCCATTTAATAAAACGGAAGAATTTTTAGCGAATATCGGTGATTTCAGTTACCGTGCAGCCATTCGTGATTTAGAAAAAGAGCCGTTAAATGAGCAAGAATATAAAACGCTACAAACTTTATATTCAAATGCAGGAAATATACAAGATGAACTAAGAAAAGTACAACATCTTGTTTTGAAAAATAATTTACGCTGGATGGATGTAGAAATGGCACTTGCATCAAATCGTGATCCAGCAGATAACACAATTATTGATGGATTGAAAACTGTAGAGAAAAACGTAACATCATATTCTTCTACAAACTTCGGACCGACCTTTACAAGTGCGCAAAAAAATAAAAAAGGCGGATTTGAAGCGGAAGGAAAGGCAATTTCTAAAGATGAAGCAGCGAAAATTGCCAAATCGTTTTTGAATTTAAAAGGAAATGAAAAAGTAGATGTAGAGAAAAGTGGAAAAGGTGCGAAAGAATCCTTCTATAGTGTGAAAATTAAAGATGAAGCAACGAACAATGAGTTCTATATGGATATTACCGGAAAAGGCGGATATCCAATTTGGGTTATGAATAACCGCGAAATTAAAGAACAGAAAGTTAGTTTAAACGATGCAGGTAGTAAAGGTTTGAAATTTTTAAAGGACCATAAGTTTAATAATATGGAGCTTTATGATAGCTCTCAATATGATAATGTTGGTGTATTTACGTATGTAGTAAATGAAAATGGAGTACGAATTTATCCAGAAGCAATCCAAATGAAAATTGCTTTAGATGACGGTTCTATCGTAGGGTTCTCCGCAAAAGAATATTTAGCGTCACATCAAAAACGAACAGTTCCATCGGCAAAGCTAACTGCAGCAGAAGCAAGAAAGAAAATCAATCCGGATGTAAAAGTAATGGAAGAACGTAAAGCTGTAGTAGTTAATGATTTGCATAATGAAGTACTTTGCTATGAATTTGTAGGTACTTTAGGAAAAGATACGTACCAAATATTCATTAATGCTAATAGCGGGGCCGAGGAAAAGGTAAAGAAAATGCAAGCTGTTGAAAAAATTTATGATTAAACCTTAAAAGTGAAGTGGTGAAAATGATGAAAACTCTAATATATATATTAATGCTTTGCTTCGTTATAACTGGATGCAGTATTGGAACAAAAGAAAACCCAAACGAAAAGCCGGAACAAAAAAATGTTTCAATGAAAAATGTTAATTATACGAATAAATCAAATAAGCCAAATGAAAAAGCGGCAGATCATTTAGCATCTTTAGCAGCAAGTGTGCCAGGTGTGAATGATGCGACAGCGGTCGTCGTTGGAAAATATGCTATTGTAGGTATAGACGTAAAAGCAAAACTTGATCGAACTCGTGTTGAATCAATTAAATATTCTGTTGCAGAAAGTTTAAAAAATGACCCTGACGGTGCTAATGCAGTCGTTGTAGCAGATGTTGATACGTATGAACGCCTCAAACAAATCGGAAAGCAAATTAAAAAAGGAAAAACAGGTGAAGGTATACTAGATGAATTAGCGGCTATTGTGGGACGAGTAATGCCACAAGTTCCAAATGATATGATTGAAAATCGAGAAACGAATCCAATTAAAGATAATGATAAACAATTACCAAAAGATGAAGAACAAGAGTTAAGAAAAGAACAGGATGATCAATCAAATAATCATTTGAATAAATGAAATTAGCCTCGTACTTAATTGTGCGAGGTTTTTAAGTATAATATTAAATATTCAGTTTATTTTTAAGGGAATATATGGTTTAATTATGATGGGAGGGACAACTGTTATGATGAAAAAAAGCGCATGTATATTGTTTAGTTTATGCTTAGGTTTCAGTATGACAGCGTGTGAAAAGAGAAAAGAAGTGAAAAATCAAACAGCAACTTCTTCTACTGTGATGGAAAGGCAACAGAAAGAATCTATCAATATAAATCATTTCTCGAACATAAATGAAGGAATGACTTATACAGAAGTGAAAGATTTAATTGGTTTTGAAGGGGATTTACTTATAGAAGAAGGGGTAGAACATTCTACACAAATTAAACAAATTTTTGCTTGGAAAGGAAACAATCCAAATTCATTTGTTGAAATTACCTTTTTAGATGGAAGAGTGCATTCAAAAGCACAGCAAGGTATAAGTTAATAAGCTAAAAAATGGGAGAGTTTAGCATGAACATACACACAGGGGAAATTCAATTAGTTCCGTATAAGGAGAAATATAAAGAAGTTATACAAACATTTACTTTACCAAGTGAACAAGTTCAGTTTACAGCAGATCCAAGCGCATTACTGGAAAAAGCAAAAAGTGATCGTACAAAAAATGTGATTGTTATGTTAGATTACAATGGGGTACCGGTGGGTCTTTTCGCATTGGAAACGGGAGATAGAGTAAAGGAGTTCACAGATAATGAGGATGCTTTACTTTTAACGTCATTTTCTATTAATCACAATAGACAAAGAAAAGGATTCGCTAAAAAGTCATTGTTATTATTAGAAGAGTTTGTAAAATGCTATTTTCCAATAAAAAATGAAGTTGTACTTGCTGTGAATGAAAGAAATATTCCTGCACAAAATTTATATGCAAAAGTGGGCTTCGAGGATAAAGGTTTTAGAAGAATGGGACCAATTGGCCAACAAATAATAATGCATTTACCTATAATGAAATAATGAGATAGAAAACTTACTCTTGAATATTCACGTAGTAGGTTTTTTTATTTTAGTAATATATAATATATGTATATAAAATGAAACAGAAATGAAGGATATAAAAAATGAATCAAGATAGAAAATGGAATATCGTTGGGGGAAGAGTGATTAAAACTGGGATTGCAGTTTTTCTTACAGTGTTAGTTTGTGAATTTTTTAACATTCCAACTATTTTTGCTGTAATAACAGCAATTGTTACAATTGAACCAACTGCAACAGACTCAATAAAAAAAGGGCTTATTCGCTTTCCGGCCTCAACAATTGGATCGGCATATGCCATGACGTTCACATTTTTCTTAGGTCATCAAGCAATTTCTTATGCATTAGCTGCGATGTTTACGATCGTTACATGTCAAAAACTAAGGTTACATGCGGGAACATTAGTCGCAACTTTAACTGCTGTAGCTATGATTCCAATTACGGCAGATCATTATTTCACTGCATTTTTAATTCGTTTAGCTACTACATCTACTGGTATTATAGTATCTACTTTAGTGAATTTTTTCATTTTCCCACCACACTACACGAAAACGATTTTTGGATGTACAGAGGATCTATTTGCTAAAACAGCAAATATTATGGAAGAATGGATTACTGCATTAGTTGCAGGAAAAGGTATGAAAAAGGAGACCGCTCAGGATTTATCTAAATTGACTGTATTATTGCATAAGGCGATACAATTTGTTCAATATGAGCAGAAAGATTGGAAATATCATCAACATACAAAGAAGGAAATGAGAAGCTTTTTAACCATGCAGAACCAACTTCATATATTACAGCAAATCATTTACCATATAGATAATTTAGCTCGAGTGTCAATTGAGACTTGTGACTGGTCACAAAGTGAAAGGGAAATATTACAACGAACAATTCATTCTATAATTGCTATATTGAGAAACCGTTGTAATGAAATTGATGAGGAACATTTGAAACTTATTGCTGAATTAGACAAGCAATTTTGGAGTTATAAAAATGATTTAAAAGATTATAAACCAAATCATTATCATCACCATTTTTCAAGTGAGTCTATTATTTTATTTGAGGTATTATCTATTCATGATATGTTAGAAGAATTAAAACAAATATCCGAGAAATATGAGTGGGAAAATCGATTCAATTGATAAGTTTATTTTATTGTGAGGGGAATAATATGACACTTTATATTGCATTACTAAGAGGAATCAATGTCGGTGGACATAAAGTAATCAAAATGGCTGATTTAAAACGAGTGTTTGAATCAATAGGGTTAAAACAAGTGAAAACATATATACAAAGTGGTAATATCGTGTTCGAATCTGAGGAAGATATAAGCTTTCTAAAGGACCGAATACAATCTGAAATAAAAAATGAATTTGATTTCGATGTTCCAGTCATGCTAAGAACATATGGTGAATTTATAAATATTATTAAACAATGTCCGTATGAAGTTCATTCATTGTTAGAAGGAGAAAGTGTTCATGTTGCTTTTTTAGCTAATGTACTTTCTGAAGAGGAAAGTAGTCAATTGCTTACATTTAAAAGTGAACTTGAAGATTGCTATATAGATGAGAAGGTTGCTTATTTGTTTTTCAAAAATAGCATTCGAAATTCTAAATTAATGAACCAGTTTCAGAAGTTACATACACCAGCTACAGTTAGGAATTGGCGTACTGTGAATAAATTAAAAGCAATTGTAGAGAGTATGTAAATATAAAAAGATGAGGTTTTCTACATGTAGAAAACCTCATCTTTTTACTTATATTGTTTTGCAACTATGAGTTCGACAATAGGATAAATAAAGAATGAAGAGCAAATTGCGATGAACAGAGGGAGGTTTTTAACGCCATCTAAATTAGCCCCCATAGAAAATCCTTCGGAGAAGATTAATAAAAGGAACATTACAACTACAAGCACAAAATACGCAATTTTAAAGCTTTTATATGTAATTTGTTGGCCCATTTCATCTTGACTTTCTTCTGATACACCGTGGGGATCTCCCCAAGTAATGTGATTAATTAAATTACTAAGTATTAACGAGATAGCAAAAATCGTACCACCCAAAATAGAACCTTCAGTGATGTATTTATATGTGCCATGTACTAGTATTGCAATTAATGCTAAAACAATGATTATAAAAATAGTTTTTTTAGTATTCAATAAATAATTGCCCCCCTCGATTGTAAAAAACTCTTTACAAATATAAGTATAAAATTGGAAAAGTATCATGTCAAATACTTTTTACATATAATATGTAAGTATGCAATATTTTGGTTTTATGATAAATAAAAAATTACAATACATTTGAATGTAAAAGAATGGGCTCGCATATATTTGGAAGGGATGTCAGATTAATTTAGGGGGTAGTTATGTCTATACTTTTAAAAGCTGGTGCAGATGCAGGAAACAACGGTTTGAAGTTAATGGTGAAAGGGCAAGACCCTATTTTTATTCCGAGTATTTATTCTTTATATATAGGTGAGCCGACAGGACTCTTAGATGAGGTAGATGTTTCATTATCTGAATTAGAAAACCACATTGATGTGACTATAAGTTCGCCATCGTTAATGCTTAATAATGTACGATACATCGTTGGAGAAAAAGTCATTCAAGATCAATTAAAAGGTACTGAGGTAGAGAAGAAATCAAATAAGTCAACGGATGAGTTAATGGTTATTACAATACTATCAGGTTTGGCGGTAAGCGCTATGCGTCAAAGTCCAACTTCTAGCCATATTAATATTCGTTATGATTTATCTGTCGCTCTTCCTATGCAGCTTATTACACAAGAAATAGCTGCTGAAAATGCAAAACGTTATATGGGAAATCATAAGGTTATTTTCCATTATCCGAACGGACGCGATGTGACAATTAATGTTTCAATTGAGTATTGTAAATGCCTGCCTGAGGGTGCTTCTGGGACGTGGGGCATTGTATACGATGAAGAAGGAAATGTTGTGAAACATAAAATAGAATGTGAGCAAAATCAAGTTTCTGAAATTGATTTTGTAGATAAAACTCTACTCTCTTTTGATATTGGTGCAGGGACGACAGAAGAAGTTGTTTCATTAGGGGTAAATTTCCGTCCGCAACTAAGTAAAGGTTTATCTTATGGTGTAAAAGAGACGTTACTACAAATCATTACGAGATGGAACCGGAAGTATCCAACTAAGACGATTGATAGTATTACAGAATTCAATCAAATTTATTTAAATGATACGCATCCGAGAAATACCTTATTAGTTGAGGAATCACAGCCGGCACTATTAGGTTTAGCAGCGCGTGTCGCAACAGATATTATAAATAAAATTGATGATATGAAAGACGATCCATACGTGTTTATTTATGGCGGGGGTGCAGTAATTATTAAAAATAGTTTAAAAATGATTTTAAAGCAAAAAGGACGACTCAAAAATGTAATCTTTGTAGATAATCCGTTATTTACAAATGCACGAGGATTATTAGTATATACTTGTTCGCCAAAATATAGAGAGCATAAGCAAAAAGAGTTAGGATTTACAAACTTAACGATAAGTTAGTTGGTGGAAGTATGCGATCTAGGCGATATAAACGTGGTGATCGAGTAAAAATCAATATTCATAAATCGGTATCACCTGAAATGCTTGCGTGGCTGAATAAACAATCAAATCCAACTAATTTCTTCTTTTTTGCTGCGCAGCAATTATTTAAACAAGTAGGAGATATTGACGTTTCAAAAGCTTTACCAAGCAGCCATGTTTTCTCATTATATGTGGAGCCTTCATCCTTATTAAAAGTCGAAGTAAACCCTTTTAAAAACATGACACTAGAAGCAAATACATCCACCGAAAATGCAAAAAAAAAATTATGGGAATCTGTTGATCAATTAGATTGTCCATTTTTTTAAACATAGAAAAATATAAGAAGTCCCATCACTATACATACGAATACAGTGATGGGTTTTTGTTTGTAAATGGAAGGGGGCACAATACAATTTGTGCCCCTTCTGTTAATTATTTGTTTGTCTAAATTTCAGATGTATGTTTAGAAACCGCAGTAATTATGCTTTCCCAATCATTTGGATGATTTTCATGACCTGCCCCTTTAAGAGTTAATAATACTGAGCTTGGAATTTCATCAATTAGTGCGAGGCCATGTTCAAATGGGAGTGCTGTATCGTCTGTTCCATGAATAACCAATGTTGGTGCTTGTATGGAGTGAAGTACACCTTCATATGCATCATCACCTTGAAGTAAAGCGTGATTAAACATACTTAATAAATTGTTTGCGCGTTCTATTTCTTGTTTTACTTGTGTATAAACTCTATTTTCATCAAATATTCGTTCTGATCCACATAATAGACGAGATCCTGAAACTAAATACTCTGCCACATCATTTTTATTTGTCCAATCAATACTTGCGCTCTTTACATGATGTGTTAAAATCCTTTCATCCATTGGGGGTAAATCGCGAGTATTATTATCAGATCCTATTACACTAGTCGCTAGTAAAGTTAGCGTCAAAATTCTTTCGGGATGTTTTACAGCGGCAATTTGAGCAATCATACCACCTAATGACATACCAAAAAGATGGGCTTTATCAATATGATAAGCGTCTAATACCCCGATTGCATCTTCAGCCATATCTGTTACTGAATAATTTGAAGTGCCAGGTTCATATGTAACAGAGCGTCCAACATCGCGATTATCAAAGCGAATAACAAATTTTCCTGTGTTCGCCAACTGTTCACAAAATTCTTCATCCCAATATATCATTGAACAAGTAGCTCCCATAATTAATAAAATAGCGGGATCATTAGAGTTACCGAAGCTTTCTGTACATATATCAATACCGTTTATTTTAAATATCTTTTCACTCATAAAGTTAGCCCCATTTCTTTTGAATTTAATTAATAATACAGTTTTGAATAATTCTAAGATGTGTGTAAGATTCTTTTTGAAATTCATCCCGCTATTTGCCGGGCAGTAAGAGCCCGATTGGTGAGGAATGATTAAAGTTTTACTTTATAATGCTTTTTGCATAATTACCCCCAAAAATAAGTATATGGTAATTCAAGGCAAAAAATTTTGAGAAATAATTGTATGTTATTAAAATAAACAGTAAGGAGGAGAGGAAATGAAAGCAATTGTTATTGATCGATATGGCAGTGTTGAAGAATTAAAAGAAAGACAAGTTTTAAAACCGGTTGTTAAGAATAATGAGGTATTAATACGTATTCATGCAACATCTGTTAATCCAGTTGATTGGAAAATAAGAAAAGGTGAGTTACAAGAACAGTTACGCTTTTCATTTCCAATCACTTTAGGATTAGATGTAGCTGGAGTTATTGAAGAAGTTGGAGAAGATGTAGAGTGTTTCAATATAGGAGATAAAGTGTTTACGAAACCTGAAAATATAGGAAGCGGCTCTTATGCTGAATTCATTGCAGTACAATTAGATTTAGTATCACATATGCCTAATAATATTAGTTACGAAGAAGCAGCTTCTATTCCTCTTGCAGGACTTACAGCGTGGCAAAGTCTTGTAGATTACGCAAAAATAAAAGAAAATGACCGTGTATTCATTCATGCTGGAGCTGGTGGCGTTGGAAGTTTGGCAATCCAAATCGCAAAATCATTTGGAGCTTTTGTTGCCACGACTGCTAGTAGAAAAAATAAAGAATTTTTACAGTCTTTAGGAGCGGATCTCGTTATTGATTATAAAAAAGATAAATTTGAAGAACTAGTATCAGATTTTGATATTGTGTTAGATACAATAGGTGGCGAAGTGCAAGAAAAAAGTTTTCGAATTATTAAACCTGGTGGTGTTCTAGTTTCCATTGTTCATGAACCACTACAAAAAGTAGAAGGAATAAAATCAGGATTTTTATGGCTAAAACCAAATGGAAAACAATTAGAAGAATTATCAGCTTTAATTGTAAACGGGAAAATCAAACCAATCATAAGTAAAGTGGTGCCATTTAATGAAGCAGGAGTTCGAGAAGCTCATATTTTGAGTGAAGGACAACATGTTAGAGGAAAGATTGTAGTTAAAGTGGAATGATAATCAAGATTACAGCTTATAGAGTAACTAGATTTGAATAACGAAAAAGCTCAACAATAGATAATATCCCATACTATACATTTTCATTTGCAGGTATTATTTATTGTTGGCTATTGTGATATTACTTCTAATAAATACTGTTTCGTATTGTATCGTGTAATTTCTCTAATCCAATTTCCATATCTTTCTCGTTTAACATTGAATAGCTAATTCTTAATTGGTTATCATTTGTTTCGTAATTTAATAGACAAGCTGTTCCTGGTAAAAAAGAGACATCTACTTCATTTGCTTTTTGTAATAAGGTAAAGGGATCTATCGAATCAGGCAGTGTCACCCATAAATTAAAACCGCCATTTGGTATTTCAAAGTTTAGTTCTTTTAATGGCGATAATATATCAATTGTTAAATCACGTCTCATTTGTAAAGCTGTTCGTAATTTTTCTAAATGATTTTTCATACGTTCCGCACGTAAAAACGGTAGAAGTGCCTTTTGTGTTAATAAAGGACTACCGATATCCATTGAACCTTTCACTGCATATAGCCATTCAAAAATAGGGCCATCGGCAATAAGTGCTGCAATACGCAATCCTGGTGCTAACGTTTTACTAAATCCTTTTATATATATTACGTGGCCATCCTTATCAAAACTTTTGATTGGAGGTGGTACTACAGCATCTTCAAAATATATTTCTCCGAAAGAATCATCTTCAATGATAAAAAATTGATATAGCTCCGCTAGTTCTATAAGTTCCATTCTTCGTTCTTTACTCATTACTGTACCTGTCGGGTTTTGGAAGGTCGGATTCGTATACAATAAAACGGGATTTTTACTTTGACAAATATCATCAATTAAGTCGGAGCAAACTCCATGATTATCAAGAGAAACAGGAATGATTTGAACACCTTTATTGATGAAAACATCAAGCGCGGCACTGTAACACGGACTTTCTACTAATACAGTATCTCCAGGTTTTAATAATGTTTGAGCAATTAAATCAATTCCTTGTTGTGCTCCGCTTGTAATTAATAATTGAGATGGGTCCGTCACTAATTTCTGGTGTTCATTTAAGTAATTTGCTATTTCAACTCGCAATTCATAATCGCCTTGAACTGGCCCATAAGTTGCTAACAACATCGGATTTTTATCTAGCAATTTATGCATTTCGTCTGTCAAAAATGGATTTGGTAACAGACGGGGATACAGAATTGCTTGTGAAAAATCATAATATTTACGGTGTTTATTCATTGCATATTGAGAACGCATAACATTAATAGATCTTGATTGTTGCCATTTATACGGTATCGGTTTGAAATCTTTCTTTACACGTTTATATATGTAAGCACCTTTTCCTTGTTCGATGCGTATATACCCTTTCGTTTCTAACTGTTTATACGCTTTACGAACAGTTAATACATTGATTTGTAAATCTGTGGCCATACAACGTAAAGAAGGAAGGGATTCGCCATGTGAAAGCATACCACTTTGTACTCTTTCAACAATTTGCATATATATTTGCTTGTAATACGGTATGTTTGATTCTTTACGCAATACAATCTTCATAGGTTCACCTATTTTTCTTTTTAATTTAATTAAAGCGAAAAATATATAGGGAATCAACTACAACTTGAAGTAACTGTTATATGTACCGATACACTGTTATACACCATAGCCTCTATACTCATTTTAAGAGTAAAAAGGAGGAAGTAAAATGGTCATTTTTAATTACATTTTAGTGTGTATTATTTTCGGGACAACATTTTTAACGATTAAAATTGGAATTGAAGCAGGGGCGCCACCGTTGTTTTCAGCAGGAATTCGCTTCTTTTTAGCGGGTATAATTCTTATGATTATTTTTAAATTAAAGCGAAAAGAAATTATGCCACATATATTTTCAAAACGTATTATGTATGCTGGATTTTGTTTAACATTTATGACATTCGCAAGTTTATATTGGTCAGAACAATATATTTCTTCGGGATTAGCTGCTGTTCTTTCTGCTACGGGACCAATGATGATTTTATTAATACAAGCAAAGAGGAATAGGGAGAAATTACAAAAGGAACAACTCGTTGCTTTAGTTATTGCACTAATAGGTGTTATATTTGTTTCTTTACCAGGAATGCATCAACAAGTAAGTTTCATATGGAGTATTGCTTGTATTGTTTTAGTTATAGGAGAGTTATTTTACGGAATAGGCTCTATTCGTTCAAAAGAAATACTTTCAGATTTATCAAATGTATCACCATTTCTTATTAACGGAATTCAAATGTTTTATGGAGGGATTTTACTACTAATCGCATCTATTATTGTAGAACAACCAAATGTAACTGTATTAACTTCATGGAGTGTACAATGGCCTATTTTATATCTCATATTTATCGGATCGATCGGTGGACACGGATTATATTACTGGCTCTTATCAAAAACAAACCCAGTATTTCCATCGACGTGGTTATATGTATCACCATTAATAGCAATTATCGTAGGGTATATCGTATTAGGAGAACCCTTAAATCCTACAATGGGAATGGGGGCTTGTTTCATTTTGATAGGTGTATTTTTAGCAAACCGTACAACAATTGGAGCTTATTTTAAGCAAGGGAAGCTATTAAAGAAGGAGCTTTAAATAGAAACGACTAAAGTGTTTTGAGAACTTAAATAAATAGATGACACAAAAAACATGCTATTACTAATTTGTAGCATGTTTTTCTTATTGGAGCCGTTACCATAATTTTCTTAGAGAATAACGAACACTGTACTTTACGAACAGTGTTCGTTATGTTATAAATAGAACAAGTAATTCAAAAACATGTAAGGTGTGATTAATGATGGAAAGAACGAAAAATACGAAAAAAAGAATTGCCATTATAGGCGCTGGACCAGGAGGATTAACATTAGCTCGTATATTACAACAACATGGTTTAAAAAGTGTGGTGTATGAAAGAGAAACATCCCCAATGATTCGTCAACAAGGAGGTTCATTAGATATCCATCATGATACTGGTCAAGAAGCGCTAAAAGAAGCAGGATTGTTAGAGAAATTTTATGAATTTGCTAGATATGAGGGAGAAGATTTTCGATTATTTGATAAAAGTGGAAAAATATATTTAGATGAAGAAGCAGATTCAGCTGGCGGGAATCGTCCTGAAATTGATCGTGGTACTTTGCGTGAGTTGCTTTTAAACTCTGTTGATTCAGAATGTATACATTGGGGATATAATTTAATAAAAGCCGTTTCTCTAGAAAATGGTATGCATAAACTTCATTTTGAAAATGGACATGTAGATATTGTGGATTTAGTTGTAGCGGCAGATGGTGCTTTTTCACAAATTCGCCCACTTGTCACAGATTCGGCACCGCAATATACTGGAATTAGTATGATTGAATTGAATTTGCAAAATGTCACGGAAAATCATCCGGGAATAGCGGAGTTTAATCGACGTGGTAAAGTCTTTGCGCTTTCGGATCAAAAAGGTATTTTGACACAGTTAAATGGAGATGACAGTATTCGAGTATACTTAAGTTTTAGAACTAATAAAGAATGGTTTGATAATTGTGGGATTCCATTTGAAAATGTAGAAGAAGCAAAGAGTCAACTTCTACAATATTTTGAGGACTGGGATGAAACTCTTAAAAATTATATTAGATGTGCAGATGGTGCAATTTTTCCTAGACGAATTTATATGTTACCTGTGGGGCTAACTTGGAATAGTACACCTGGTGTTACTTTAATTGGTGATGCTGCTCATTTAATGTCTCCATTTGCTGGAGAAGGTGTGAACCTAGCTATGCGTGATGCAGCAGAACTTGCACTAGCTATTGTAAAGTATGACGATTTGAACGAAGCAATCAAAACTTATGAAGGAAAAATGTACGATTATTCTTCACAATCTGCTGCTATCTCAAATGATAACCTTGAAATTTGTTTTTCAGAAGATGCTGCTATTAAAATGTACAATCTTATGAATCAACTTCATGGACAACAATAAAACTGGATGTAATTAAGGAGAACTATGGAAGAGAAAACAAATACAACGAATAGCCGTCGTTCGCGACCAGCAAAAGAACCATTGAGTAAAGAAATCATTGTGAAAACCGCATATAACCTCCTGGAGTCTGAAGGAATATCAGGCCTTAGTATGAGAAAAATTGCAAAAGTGCTAGATACAGGACCATCTTCTTTATATGTTTATGTTAAAAATGCTGATGAATTAAGAGCGTTTGTATTAGATTATGGTCTAGGAAACATTGAAGAAATAGATGTCAAAAATGAAACATGGAAAAAAGAATTATTTGAACTTGTATATTCATATTTCAGAATTTTGTTCAATTCCCCTGGAATGGCAGAATTGGCTTTAATGACAATTCCAATTGGACCAAATTCGTTAGCTCTTACCGAACGGATTTTGCACCAATTACACCTAGGAGGAGTAAATGCGAAATCATCAGCATGGGGAGTAGATATTCTACTGTTATATGCTGTTTCAGTCGCCTTTGAACAAACAGCACGTAAAGAAAAGGGAACTACACTTGACGCAATTCGTGCTTCGTACGAAACATTAGATGTAGTAAAGTATCCGATGATTGTAAGCTTAAAAGATGATATGTTGTCTGGTGGAGAAGAAAGGTTCCGCTGGGGATTAGAAGTTGTACTTCAAGGTATTTTACATGCACAATAATAAGGATTTTAAAATCGAGAATTAATGGCGATATTTATATAAAATAAAAAACACACTATGTCTTTAAAATATAGTGTGTTTTTTATAATTAATTCACTTTTTTAATAAAGCCTTTATAATGACGTTTTACAAGCTGGCTTTCTAACGTCTTCATAGTTTCTAGTGCTACACCGACAATGATAAGTAAGCTTGTACCACCAATTTGAGCAGAAGGTGGTAACGTAGCAATTTTCGTGAATACGAGCGGTAATATAGAAATTGCACCTAAGAAAATTGCACCAATAAATGTTAAACGGTATAAAATTTTAGTTACATATTGTTCAGTTGCTTTACCAGGACGAATACCAGGAACATATCCATTTTGCTTTTTCAAATTCTCAGCCATTTGTTCAGGATTTACTTGAATAAATGCGTAGAAGTATGTGAAAGCAACGATAAGACCGACATAAAGTGTCATTCCAATTGGATGTGCGAAATCAAGATTTGCAACTAACCATTTTGATACGCTTGAATCAGGGAAGAGCTGCGCAATTGTACGCGGCGTCATTAAAAATGCAGAAGCAAAGATAACTGGTATAACACCAGCACTATTTACTTTAAGCGGTAAATGCGTGTTTTTTGCTCCTTGATATTGATTGTTTCCTGAAACAGCTTTTGCATATTGGATCGGTATTTTACGTACAGCTTGTTGAATGTAAATAACACCAACAACTATCGCTAAAATTACGAGTCCAATTAAAACAATTTTTATTATGTGCATAAATAGCTGATCGCCAGCATTTTGGAATTGTTGTAAATAAATTTGATTTGCAACATTTGGAATCGCGGCAACGAGACCTGCGAAGATAATCATCGAAATACCATTACCAACTCCGTTAGCGGTAATTTGTTCGCCTAACCAAAGTAAAAATGCAGTACCTGCAGTTAAAACTGTCGCAATAAATAAGTATGTAGTCCAGCTTTGATCTGTTATTAATTGTCCACCTGCTATATTATTAAAGCCATAAGACATTCCGATGGCCTGTATGAATGCGAGAATGATTGTAAAGTATCGAGTGAATTGAGCTGATTTCTTACGGCCCATTTCTCCTTGCTTTGCCCATTCCGAAAACTTAGGTATAACATCCATTTGTAGTAATTGTACTATGATGGAAGCTGTAATATATGGTGTAATACCTACAGCAAAGATTGAGAAATGTTGCAATGCTCCTCCACCAAATACGTTTAACATACCTAGAACGTTAGCTTGATCTTGTACTTTTAATACCTCTGCGTTAGTATGAGGAACTGGAATAAACGTGCCAATTCGAAAAACGATTAACATCGCTAGTGTAAAAAGGATTTTCCTTCTTATCTCAGCTACTCTCATGAAATTTGAAATCGTACGAAACATTATGTCGCCTCCTATATTTTTATCAGTAAAAAACTGATTATTATACCCTATGAAGTAACCACAAACCTCCTTCCGCACTAAATTCATTTGACAAATGGATTTTCATACACTTTGTAGTTTTCACGGATATAAAAATATAAGGTGTTATATAAGCGACCTTTACACTTTACGTAATCATTCAATACCCATAATATATCGAATAAATTAACAAATGTACATACTTACGCATTAAAAATGAATAAATAGAGTCATTTTTTACATTTATTTAATGATAAATTGATAGGACATTATTATTCAAGATTGTTATACATGTTATCAATTAAAGTTTATCCCGTATTAACTGGTAGCCCGATTGGTTCAACTAATAATCAGTGGGGATGAACAAAACCATCGCTGATTAAAGTTACACTTTATGTGATTAGAAAATTCTTTTTGTTTAAGAAGGAATAAATATTAAAGAAAGCTAAATAAACAGTGTACGTATTTATAGGGGAGAAGATGTAAATGAAAGTTGTTATAAAAAAATTACCACCATTAGAAGTAGCGTATATAAGACGAACTGGTAGCTACTTTGAACTGCAAGATCACTGGGGGAAGTTACTGAACTGGTCAATTGAAAATAAACTGTATCCACCAGAGCAATCATTTATCGGAATATCATTAGATAATCCTGAACTTGTTGCAAGTCATAAGTGCCGGCATGATGCATGTGTTACGATTCCTGAAAACTTCGATAAAGAAAAGTATCTTGATGTGCAATTTAAAAGATTAGATGGAGGTACATATGGTCTATACCAGTTCTATGATGAACCTCATAAATTAAGTGAAGCGTATCAATACATGTATGCAGCGTGGCTACCAAATAGTGAGTATGATGCAGATTATGATAGAGATAATTTAGAGTTTTGCTTAAATAATGTTGCTGAAGATCTAGAAGGAAAGTTAAAGGTTGATTTATTTGTGCCAATTAAAAACATACAAAAAAACAAATAACTTCATTTGTGACTTTAAAATGAAATTGGAATAGTAGTGAAAGAAAATCTGTTTTCGAAGATAATATTTTTAGCGTAGAAATTTAAGTATGTAGGTTGCAATGAAAGGAGAATCCGCATGGGTACATTTGTAAATGACAAGTTTTATGAAACGAGAAATCAATTAGTTGAGGAAATTTCTTTTTTGAGTGATGCTCAATTTAATAGGAAACCAGATAAGGATAAATGGAGTATTGCACAAGTTTGTCATCATTTAGTTTTATTAGATGAGAGAGTGATAACAGTTATTTCGTCAGGATTAAAAAAGTTAGATAGTACCCAAAATGAGCGTAAAGAAATTCACACTATTTTATTAGATAGAACGAAAAAGTTTATAGCTCCAGAAATGATTGAACCAAGTATAGAACCATTTGAAGTGGAGCAAATGCTCAATATGCTAAACGAATCAAGAAAAGAATTAATGCGTTTCCTGAGTACAATAGAAGATGAATCTATATTAGCGAAAAAATCAGTGATGCATCCAGCTCTTGGAGAATTATCCCTTGATCAGTGGATAGAACTGATTTATTTACATGAACAGCGTCATATTTCACAAATAAAAGAGATAAAATTGCTTTGTGAAATTGAAAAGTAAAAATTTCTCCCTATTTATTGATACGTATTATAAACAGGGAAAACGGTTGATTCATATTGATTCAGAAGAAGACAAAAGTAGAATGAAATTAGTTGAAAGTAACCAATAAACTTAAGAAAATATGAAACTACCCGATTTTCTGTATAAGTGTAACCCCGTCTTAAATGAAGAGCGGGGTTATTTTTTTTGAAAGTGTTTTTATTTAGAAGGAAATAAATCAGCAACGAAATTCCAAAAAATAATCATCATAACATATTGTATATGCCCGTTTTAATAAATTGAAATAATGATTTTTATGTTGACGAATGATATGTATATATTTTGAAAGTACTCTTCACACGTTTAAGGAAGGAGTATTCTGTCAGAAAACGATAAAATACGATTCTGTTAGGGGATGTATGCAATTTATTCTCTTTATTTTTGCAACAGAACAACCTTCAAAATTATCTTTTGTAGTTGAAGTTTCCTGAATAATAAGTTACATTTTTAAAGTTCAAACAACTTTACGAAAGTACAAAAAGGGGAGAAATATTATTATTATGCAAAAAATGAAATGGAAGAACTATGTATGTTACTTTGTAATTCTATTACTGCTTGGAACAGCAGTAATAGTCAAACCACCTATCTCTAAGGCTGAGGAATCTGAAGTAAATATTACATTGTTAGGTACTGCAGATATTCATGGTAGATTTATGCCTTGGGATTATGCGCTTGATGGAGCAAATATGAGTGGAAGTTTGACACAGCTTTATACGGTTATAAAGAAGGTCCGTCAAGAAAATCCAAATACCATATTAGTAGATGCAGGGGATACAATTCAAGGGAACTCAGTAGAATTATTCAATGATAAGCCGCAATCGCCAATGATGGTAGCGATGAATACAATGGGATATGACGCCTGGGCATTTGGAAATCATGAATTCAACTTTGGATTAGATACATTGAAAAAAGTTAGTGAGCAATATAAGGGAAAAACGTTAGCAGGAAATATTTATAAGGAAAATGGAGAGCGCTTTCTTCCTGCATATACAATTGTAGAAAAAGGTGGAATTAAAGTCGGGATTATTGGTATGAATACACCAATGATTAGTGATTTTGAAAAAGGGACAGATCACTTAGATGGTTTAGTGGTGAAAAATCCGGTAGAAGAGACGAAAAAGGCAATTAAGGAATTAGAAGGTAAAGTAGATGTAATGGTAGGAGTTATGCATATGGGATTAGAAAATGAGAATGGTATCCCTGGTACTGGTGTTCAAGATATTGCAAATGCTTGTCCGGAACTAAGTGCTATTTTTGCGGCTCATATGCATAAACTTGTAAAAAAAGAAGTTGTAAATGGCGTAATTATTACAGAACCAGATAAATATGGAACACATATTTCACGTATTGACCTTACTTTTACAAAGCAAGATGGGAAGTTGGTTTTAAAAGATAAAACTGCTACCGCTATACCTGTAAAAAATGCTGATGGAACAACGATATTATCTGATCCTACACTTGAAGAAACATTAACACCTTTTCACGAATATGCGAGAGGCGATGCAAATGTTGTAGTCGCTCAATTAAAGGGTAGAAATCTTGTTCCTGAAAATGAAATAAAGGGTATTCCGAGTGTTCAGATTCAAGAAACACCTTTATCAGATTTCTTTCATGAAGTCATGCTCTATTACAGTAAAGCGGATGTAGTAGCCCATCAAATTGATAATGATTATGCCCGTTTGGATATTGGGCCTATAAAGAAGAAAGATATTGCGTATAATTATCAATATGCTTTGGGAGAAATTACAGTATATAAGATTTCTGGAAAAGATTTAAAAGACTATATGGAATGGGCAGCAGGATATTTTAACTCATCTCGTGTCGGAGATGTAACCGTTAGCTTTGATAAAACCCGCCGTGCATCTAAATACAGTACGAACGATTTCTTTGGAGGCGTAAAATACGAAATTGACTTAACAAAACCATACGGAAGTAGAATTACAAATTTACGCTCTATTCGTACAAACAAACCAATCAAAATGAGCGATGTTATGACGCTGGGAATGAATGCATATAGAATGGAGGCTCTTCAGGCAAAAGGAGGAGCTTTAGAGGGGCGTAAGTTTGAACAAATTTGGTCATCTAAACAAGAGAATGCATTCGGAGAAACAGGTGGAACCATTCGTAACCTCGCTATTACATATTTAAAAGAGGTAAAGAACGGTGTATACACGCCAAAAGTTATGCGTAATTGGAAAATTACTGGTGTAGATATACATTCTTCAGAGCATAAGGCGGTAGTTGATCTTGTAAATAAAGGGATTTTAGAAATTCCAAAAACAGAAGACGGAAAATACACAAATATAGCATCTATAAATACTAAAGACTCAATTTCAAAAGAAGAGATTGTAGCACTCTCACAAAAAGCAAATATTAATCCAAATCAGTTTAAGCATATAAAAACGAAAGGTGAATTTTACAAAAAACTTAGTAGGATTACTAAAAAAATATAAATTATAAGGTTTCTTATAGTAATTGTTATTTTAATAACATTAAACCCACTCTTAAAATAGTAAAGAGTGGGTTTTTATGGTGTTATTTAGAGGTAAGTATACTTTTATTACAATGAATATAGATAATTAATAATTAACCAATTGGATGAGCGCTTAAAAGGACTCTTTTTTTATTCAAATTAATGTACATATGTGTTCCGTTCATTATTTATAATATTGACCACAATTTATGTAATTTTGCATAATGTTACATAAATTGTGTATTTTCTCTTTTTTCCGACAGAAATAGACAGTATACTTTGTACAAGCTTTCTATTTCAAAAATTATACGAGGTGAAATAATGAAAAACAAAAAGACATTTACTAAGGTAGCATTAACAACAGGATTAGCTTTAACAGCTGTGGCACCATATGGGGTAGGTCATGCAGAGGAAACAGATCAACTACAAGTTCAAATTCAGGAGGAATCGTTCCGTTCGGGTGAACTTACACAGCCGTCACAAAAGGCACCAGAAAATGTAGTAAAGGATGCACTTAAGGAGAAAACAGGGCAAGCTCTGTCCCAAAAACAAGTCAATGGAGAAGTAGGAGTAGATTATAAAGTCCTGCAAAAACGTGGTTCGTATGATGGAACTACACTTGTGCGTATGCAGCAAACATACGAAGGAAAAGAAGTATATGGTCATCAATTAACTGCACACGTAGATAATAATGGTGTTATTAAAAGTGTTTCAGGTGATAGCGCGCAAAATTTAAAACAAGAAGAATTGAAAAAACCTATTAATCTATCAAAAGATGAAGCAAAACAATTTATTTATACGAAGTACGGGAACGATATCAAGTTTATTACTGAGCCAGAAGTTAAAGAGGTTATTTTTGTTGATGAAAATAATGGACAAGCTAAAAATGCATACCAAGTTAAATTTGAAGCTGCAACACCAAACTATGTTTCTGGTACTTATTTAGTAAATGCACAAAATGGTGATATGTTAAAAAATATGGTACAAGAATCTAACTTAAAAGCCAGTGACAAACTAGTTGGCGCTTTAAAGAAAAGTAAACAAAGCAGTCTTACATCATTAACCGGAACAGGAAAAGATGATTTAGGTATTAATCGTTCATTTGGTATCTCTAAACAAAGTAATGGCAAATATGCTCTTGCTGATTATACAAGAGGGCAAGGAATTGAAACATATGATGTGAATTACAGAGATATTACTAAAGAAGAAAGCTATTATCCTGGTACATTAGCGACTAGTACTTCGGCAACATTTAACGATCCAAAAGCAGTAAGTGCTCATTACTTAGCAACAAAAGTATTTGATTTTTATAAAGATAAATACAAGCGTAATAGCTTTGATAATAAGGGACAAAAGGTAGTTTCAGTTGTACACGCTTGGGATTCTGAAGAGACGAATGATCCGAAGAATTGGCAGAATGCATTAAGTGCTAATAATGGAAGTATGCTTGTATATGGTGATCCTATTGTTAAAGCATATGACGTAGCTGGACATGAATTTACACATGCTGTTACTTCTAGCGAATCTAATCTTGAATATTACGGGGAATCCGGTGCGATTAATGAGGCACTATCTGATATTATGGGAACATCTATTGAGAAATACGTAAATAATGGAAACTTTAACTGGACAATGGGAGAACAAACGGGATCTGTTTTCCGTGATATGGAAAACCCAGCTTCTGTTCCATCTTCACTTGGAGTACCTTATCCAGATGATTACAGTGAATTTAACGATTTTAATGGATGGGATCAAGGCGGTGTTCATTTTAATTCAAGTATTATTAATAAAGTTGCGTATCTCATTGCAAAAGGCGGAACTCATAACGGAGTGACTGTTAAAGGAATTGGTGAAGATAAAATGTTTGATATTTTCTATTATGCAAATACTGATGAGTTAAACATGACTTCTAATTTCAAAGAATTGAGATCAGCATGTATTCGAGTGGCAACTAATAAATATGGTTCAAATACAGCTGAAGTTCAAGCAGTTCAAAAGGCATGTGATGCAGCAAAAATTAATTAATTTAGAAATATAGTTATCATTCATATATTAACACATTATGAAAAACAGCTAATATCATTTTAAGGATATTAGCTGTTTTTTTCGTAGCAATTTATTGTTGGAAATAAACTGACTAAGCAATAATTAGGTGCGTTATCTGTAAGAAGTTGCGATAAATAAGGTTTAAAGTGTGTAAAAACAGAAAATTAATAATATATTGACCTCTTGATAGAAAGTCTATAAAATGAAAGCGATAACAAACGATTGCTTTAAAATGATTTCCCTGACCTTTTAGCATTTACAAATATATGAGGGCATACAAAAATCTATTTTTTTAAGCATTAATGCAAACGTTTTCGTATTAAAAGGTCATTGAAATACATACGTGAAAATAGCCAATATGGAGGTGAATTAAAAGAGATTTCTAGATTAATTTAAGCAGTGTTATTCAGTGTAAGCATAATAAATCGCTAGTAATATTTGAAGAAAGGGTGTATGTGGTGCAAATTACAAAAAGGTTAATTAACAAATCATTCTTATTACTTACCATAATCGTTATGTTATCATCTGTTTTCTCCTTTCAGAGTGTGAAGGCAATTTCAAATTCGAAAACAACTGAAATTATCATTCATTACAAAGAGAAGCTTGGAAATACAAAAGACTGGAATCTTTGGTTATGGGGTGAAAATGCAAATGGTACATCTTATGAATTTACTGGTGAAGATGAATTTGGAAAATACGCTAAGATAAAAATAGACGGTGACTATAATCGTGTAGGATTTATAGTTCGAACAAATGAATGGGAAAAAGATGGTGGAGATCGTTGGATTGAAAATATAAAGGACGGTCGTGCTGAAGTATGGATTCTTTCGGGTGATGAAAAAGTATATAACTCTAAACCTTCATCGGATCTCTCAATTCAAAAAGCAACTATTGATAGTTTCCATGAAATTACTGTAACGACTAATGTCCCATTTAATATTAGGGAAAAGAAAATTGAAATTGAAGGCATTAAAATTAAGGATATTAGTCCTTATGATATAAACAGTGGAGATATTACTAATAAGGTTAAAATAATTACGGAACAGAAAATTGATTTAAAACAAACATACAAACTTAAAATAGAAAACTTAGCTGATACGAATACTGAAATTGGTAAAATCATTCGTAGCGAGGAATTTGATAATTTATTTTATTATAGTGGTAACGATTTAGGAAATATATATACTCCGCAATATACAAAGTTCCGTGTATGGGCTCCTACTGCGAGTGAAGTGAAGTTGGTTACATATAAAAAATGGAGCGATAAAATAGGTACTGAAATAAACATGCAGCAAGGTGAAAAGGGAACTTGGACAGCAGAACTAAAGGGGAACCAAAAAGGGCTCTTTTATACGTATAAGGTCAAAATTGGTGATAAGTGGACTGAAGCAGTTGATCCGTATGCACGTGCTGCTTCTGTAAATGGAGATAAAGGTGCGGTTGTTGATTTAGAAGAAACAAATCCGAAAAAATGGAAAGCAAACAAAAAGCCAAAATTTAAAAATCCAGAAGATGCTATTATTTATGAATTACATGTACGCGATCTTTCCATCCAACCTGAAAGTGGTATTAAACAGAGAGGGAAATATTTAGGTGTAACAGAAAAAGGAACAAAAGGGCCAGAAGGTGTAAAAACAGGACTTGATCATATAAAGGATCTTGGTGTTACTCACGTTCAGTTTTTACCGATATTTGATTATGCTTCAGTAAATGAAGAGACTTTAAATGAACCGCAATATAACTGGGGATATGATCCTAAAAATTTCAATGTTCCAGAAGGCTCCTATTCTACAAATCCTTATGAGCCGACTGTTCGAATAACTGAATTAAAGCAAATGGTTCAAACACTGCATGATAATAATCTTCGTGTGGTGATGGATGTAGTATATAACCATATGTATAATGCTGCTGAATCTAATTTTCATAAGTTAGTTCCAGGTTATTATTATCGTTACAATGAAGATGGAACATTTGCAAATGGAACCGGTGTAGGAAATGATACTGCTTCAGAAAGAAAAATGATGAGGAAGTTTATGATCGATTCTGTAGCATACTGGGCAAAAGAATACAATTTAGATGGATTCCGTTTTGATTTAATGGGTATTCATGATTATGAAACGATGAATGAAATACGTAAAGCTGTTAATCAAATTGACCCTTCTATTATACTGCATGGAGAAGGCTGGGATTTAAATACACCTCTTGCAGCTGAGTTGAAAGCAAATCAAAAAAATGCGGGGAAAATGAAAGGGATTGCTCATTTTAACGATAATATACGTGATGGATTGAAAGGTAGTGTATTTGAGGAGAAAGAAAATGGTTTTGTAAATGGAAAGCAAAACATGGAAGATCGTATTAAAAAAGGCATTACAGCAGGTATTGACTATGATACCAATTTGTCTACCTATCAAGATCCAGAGCAGGTATTAACTTATGTGGAAGCACATGACAATCATACATTATGGGATAAACTTGAGTTAACTAATCCAGGTGACAACGATGAAGTGCGAAAACAAATGCACAAATTGTCTTCTTCAATTTTATTAACATCACAAGGAATTCCATTTTTACATGCAGGGCAAGAGTTTATGCGGACGAAATACGGTGATCATAATAGTTACAAATCTCCAGATTCAATTAACCAGATGGATTGGCTGCGCCGTGCAACGTTTAATAATGAAGTAGATTATATGAAGGGTTTAATAGAATTACGCAAAAAGTACTCAGCTTTTCGAATGACATCTGCAGAGCAAATAAAAACACAAGTTTCATTTATAGGTGCCCCGAAAAATACGTTAGCTTATACAATAGAGGGGAATAAAAATGAATACTTTACGGTGGCTCATAATGCAAATAGAGAAGCGGTTGAAATAACACTTCCATCGAAAGGGCCTTGGAAAGTACTAGTAGACGGGAAGCAGGCGGGAAGTAAACCACTATATGTTGTCCATGACAATAAAATTAAAGTTCCTGCATTAAGTTCATTTGTTTTAAAGTTAAAATAATATAATTTCACATACTGTAATTATATTACAATTTAATAAACAAAAAGAGAAGAACTCACTAAGGTTCTTCTCTTTTTAATGTGAAATTAGGGTTTCCATAATTGTAGATATAAGAGTTCTTGAAAATAGCAAAAGGCAAGACGATGAACCTATTTACAAAATGACAAGAAAATGACAAAACTGTAAGAATGCATGAATGTTTGTAAGAAAGTTCGATGTTTTCCTTTTTCTTTTTTTATTAAAGTGAAAAAGAAGAAAGTGATGTCATAAGAGGTTGATATTTTTAGATAGATACAATAACCAAAACTATTTATGTAATGAAAGTATATGGAAATCAGTAAAACACCTTACTAAAAAGGAGGGATTTGAAATGTCTTTTTCTCAATTCAATATTGATATTTTTCGAGCAATTAATGATTTAGGTAAACAATATTCATTCCTAAACTCAGCCATGGTATTTTTGGCAGAATATATGGTATATATTTTAGCTTTTATTATTTTAGCTTATTGGTTTACTGGGTCCAGAAAAAGTAGGATGATGGTTATTCAAGCGATGGTTGCTTTTGTAATTGCTGAGGTAATCGGGAAAATAGCAGGGAAATTTCATTTGAATTATCAACCATTTGCAGTATTGCCTGATGTTAATAAACTTGTCAATCATGCTATAGATAATTCATTTCCTAGCGACCATACGATTCTCTTTTTTTCGATTTGTTTTTCATTTTTGCTTGTTCATAAGAAGACTGGATGGTTATGGCTTATACTTGCATTTTGTGTGGCAATCTCTCGTATTTGGGTAGGAGTTCATTATCCTTTTGATGTAGTAATAGGGGCTTTAATAGGATGTGTTTCAGCGTTATTTTCGTATTGGTTTATACCGAAATTTTCTTTTATCAACAAGTTGCTTACTCTATATGGAAGAGTAGAGAAACATGTTTTACCATCAAAAAACAAATCAAAGGGATTTTGAGTATACAAGTATGTGAGTCTTTTGAATTAATCAAATGGCATTACATTAAATCGTCTTGGAGGTCATTTTAAAGGAAGAACTGTTTTACACTGGAAAGTTGGAAATTATATTAAGGCATTTTGCTAACAGGTGATATTTTTCAAGTGATTGCCAACTGTCAGTGAGTGAGTTTCATGTACAGTTATCTACATCCACTGCTAGTAAAGTAAAATAGCTGACGGATATAGTAAAAGGGCTACCATTCAACCGTATTTATAATGCTTTTCATCGAGTCGTGTCAAAGCATGTGGACCTTGCTGTTCAGAAGTCAGCAGATCGATACATAAATGCACTGCAGGGAACACTTTTTAATACATGGGATGTTTCAATATTATCTATAGATATCTGTAAGAAATAAATAGATAAGTTTAGAGCATGTTATTATCATTTTTTTAAACATGCTCTTTGTATTTAAAGTAACACCAGCATTACTGACACGTACAAGTTATCAACAATCTTTATGTTGAAAGAATCTTAGTGTACGAATGTTGGTACTACCCCTACTTAGTAATCTCACAATTTAAGACCTGTCATTGGATAAATGTGGGGAGTTCAATCGATTCTGAATAAAATTAATAGTATCAGCGGCAATTTTTTTACGTTTAAGAACAATCCCGGCATGCCCACATGTATAAATATATCGCGTAGGTCTTTCCCAAGATTCCCACAAATAGTCCGTATCCTCAGAGTGCACATATAAATCGTGTTTACCTGAAATTAATAAAATATTTTCTTTTTTTACTTTTGGTAATGCTTGACTCGGTTCAGTGATTTTCCAATAATCTATTAAATTATCATACGTTACACCATGATGTTCCAAGTCTTCTCTAATAAATTTACCTGGAGTTGTATTCCAAATTGAATAAGAGAGTCGATTTGCATAGAAAATGGATGCTAACACATCAATTTCTTCTTCAACAAGAGAGGTTAAGTTAGTAATAAATCCACCTAAACTAATTCCTATTAGAATCAGGGGACCATTTTTATTTGCTTTAATCCATTTAATCAAAGCTCGTAAATCAGCTACCGCTTGTCTAGTTGCTTGTACTGTTCGTTCAATATTTGCACTTACCATATACTCTCCACTGAAAAAGGATTGATCGGGTTTTCTTTCAAAATGATAGGGTAGAGTGAAATAATACATATTCCACTTCAGGCTGGTCATATGATCGTGGAATATTTTTTTCACACGTTCGTTAGAATCCATTCTCCAACCGTGAACAAAGATAACATGAGGTGCATTTTTATTTTTATGTAAGAATAATTCCCCAGTTACAGAGTCGTTGCGTGAATCACCGGATTGAACCGAGCTTTTATATTTGAATTGCCCAACCATGTATTCCTTTTCCTGTTTTGAATGCTTAATGTCAAAATGAATATAGGATGGTTTTACTTTATAAAAAGATTCTATGTCCTTTATATTTAATGAAGTGTTAGATAGGGAAGTATACTGAAACGCTACACTTCTTTTTTTGTGTAAATCATATAAGGCGTACCGATCAATGAGTTTTGAAAAAATCAAATTAACCTCCTCCAAAATACATATTGTTTAAAACCTGGACAAAATTTATGTTGTAAATTAATTATAAAATATGCTCTTTTCCTAATAGTAGGTGATAAATTTGTATATCATATTATAAAGCTTGCAATAAAATAAAACTATAAATAAATTATACTAAAATCTAAAAAGTAAGTTAATATTCTTATTCATATAAGAGAATATTAACTTGCTTATTTTCGTATTAAAAGATGCACCTTTTAAAGCGACGTGATTTGTATGAGATACAGTAACTATATTAAAATCCCTATTATAGATATCCAAATAGGTTTCTCTATATTTATTGTATAGAAATTACACAGTAAATATTTTTTGTGCTACATATATTAAATTAATCTTAACCTTATAATTTATTAAACGGAATAACTCCTTACCGAAATTAAAAAACGACTGAGTTTTTGAATTTGTGTTCTAGCTTTTTTGGAACAGGTAAATAACTACACATAAACTCCTTGTATCTCTAGTTAAACTACCGATTAGCTCCATATAAACTCTAGATAACCTATATAGAATACAAGTTATCAAGGAGGTAAGAAAAAATGAATTTTATGAAACGAGCAATTCTCAGTATGAAAAAAAGGATAGGAACATCATTAATTTTGATGGCAGTTTTTCTGATTGTTACAAATTTGGTTCTTTCAGGTTTTACAATCCAAAATGCATCAAAAAAAGCAGCGGATGCTGCGAGAAAAAAACTTGGTGCAGATGTTACTTTAGGTCTTGATTTCGACAAATTAGGTCAAAAAGCTAAGGAAACTGGAGAAATGCCAAATCCCCCGCAGCTTGATACAAAAGAAACAGAACAATTAGCGAAGTCCAAGTATGTAAAAGACTATAATTACATAGCTAACACTTTCGGTATTTCTGATGGACTTAAACTAGTAGGAGCTTCAGAAGGAGAAGAAGAAGGTAAAGGTAAAGCCGGAATGACGGCTGTGCGAGGCGGTTCAAGCTCTGGTACAGAAATAGATATGAATGCTTCTTTTATGATTGAGGGAGTTCGCAAGACTGCATTACAAGAAAGCTTTAAAAACGGAAAAAGTAAAATCATTGATGGAAAACCAATTACAGAGCAAATGAAGGATCAGAATGTAGCTTTAATGGAAAAACGATTAGCGGAATTAAACAATTTGAAAGTAGGAGACAAAGTTAAAGTGCAATCAGGGGATAAGAAGGAAACCCTTGAGGTTGAAATTATTGGTATTTACGAAACAAATGAGCAAGCAATGGTTCAACAGGTTCCTCCTATAATGGATCCGGCTAATAAACTATATATGCCGCATTCAACTATGAAAAAATTAGAAGTAGACCAAGGTATAAGTAGTGTTCAAGTCGTGTATTTCTTGAATGATCCACAATATATTGATGCATTTAAAAAAGAAGCAAAAAAATCTAATATTGATTTTAATTATTATAAATTAGATGCGCATGATTCATTGTACAAGCAAATGATTGGTCCTATCGAAAATATCTCTTCGACTTCTCAAATGATTATTTATATTGTATCAATTGCAGGTGCGATCATTTTAGGATTAATCATTATGCTATCAATTAAAGGGCGTCGTAAAGAAATGGGAATTCTATTGTCTATTGGAGAAAAAAAGTGGAAACTGATGGCGCAATTCGTAGTAGAAGTGGTCTGTGTCGCTATTTTAGCATTTGGATTATCCATAACAACAGGAGCTAAAGTTTCTCAATATATCGGGGATAATTTACTTTCGAATGAAATTGCTACTGCGAGCGAAGAAACAGATACCTCGCAACATGGTACTGTAATGATGGCTGGACCTGGTGGTACTCTACAAAATCAAAAAGAAGATCCAATTGATAAAATTGATGTAAGTGTAACAGGAGAAGATGTAGGAAAAATGGGTGGAATTGGACTAGCTATTGCTATAATAGCAACGCTTCTTCCGGCATTATCTATTCTACGTTTAAACCCAAAACAAATTCTTTTAAAAGATGAATGAGGAGGCTCGATATGGAGACGATTTTACAGTTTAAAAATTTGGACTATTATTATGAAAGTAATGGGAAAAATGTAGCGATACTAGATAATGTTAACTTTTCTTTTCAAAAAGGACATTTCTACACGATTTTAGGACCATCTGGATCTGGTAAAACCACAACTCTGAGCTTAGGTTGTGGACTGGATGTCCCTAAAAATGGTTATGTACTGTATAATGGCAAAGATATTAGAAAAATTGGTTTGGATCGATACCGTAATCAAAATGTATCTGTAATTTTCCAATCTTATAACTTAATTACCTATATGACCGCTCTTCAAAATGTCTTAACAGCAATGGAAATTACAGGTGTTAAAGTACAAAATAAAACAGCAAGAGCATTAGAATTATTAGAGAGGGTAGGACTCACAGAACTTGAAGCGAAACGAAACGTATTGCAACTAAGCGGTGGACAGCAACAGCGTGTAGCAATTGCTCGAGCACTATCTTGTAATGTTGATTTACTAATTGCAGATGAGCCGACAGGAAACCTCGACGAGGAAACCGCAATGGATATAATAGAACTGTTTCAAGAACTTGCACATAAAGAGAATAAATGCATTATTGTTGTGACGCACTCACAGGAGGTTGCTAAAAAATCAGATCGTGCAGTGTATTTAAGTAAGAAGAAGTTAGTCATAAATGAAATCTAATATAAACATCGTAGCTGTTTAATTCACATATTTTTCAAAAACTAGACCTTTCAAAAGCTTATATTTGATTTATAATAAAATCAAGCCATAATCAAAATGGTCTCCCTGTACTGAATGTTAAAATAGTTTGTCGTTCCCGTTTTAATAATATTTGAAAAAGAACTTGTAGAATATCCTACAAGTTCTTTTTATTATAATTGGTTACCTATATCATGGGATAATTACACATAAAAAACGGGACATTACCTAGATGTATGATCTAAATGCTGTCCCGTTTCCCTATGTATCTGTATAGTTATTGCAGAATTAAACCTACAATCATAATTAAACTAAATACTATCATCCAACCAAACGCGCAATAGCCAAAAATTCTAATCCATTTAGGTAATTGATTCATGTTAATTTTATTTGTGGGAACTCCTTGCATAGAAAACATCATTTTTTGATCTCTATCTCTATTATTTTGTTGTTCATACATAATATCATCACCTTTCCAGAACTATTGTGTTTATAGTATATCAGCCTAAAGAAAATTATGTACAGAATAAGAGGGGATAACATATATATTATGTGGTGAATTTTATAAATAAAGACATTTAATTGCCATGGTTCTAAGCGCTAATCCGTTATAAATTCTGAAAAAGAGCCCTACATAAATAGGAATCTTTTTCTTCAAATATTAAGTTGCTGGATATACATCAGAACCAAGGTAACGTTCTTTTATAATTTGAAGATGATGAAGCTCATGACCAGCAATGATGTATGCTAATGCACGAACTGTAACTTCAGAATTATTCGCATTTCCTCTTTGTGATCAAGCTTCTTTATCTAAGCTTCTAAGTAAATACAGGGTAGATTGGCGAACAACTATTAAATTCTCAAGAAGATCTTGCATAGATTGCTTATCAAAAGAAGCTCTAAGAACATACATATCATCATTATAGCCTGGAAGTTCTGCTGTCTCGCCTCGAGCGATTGATAACAATCGATACGCCATAATCCGTTCTGTATCTGCTATATGACCGATTACTTCTTTTATACTCCATTTAGTAGGAGCATACCGGAAAAGTCCCTCACTATTAGAAATTCCCTGTAATAAAAGATTCGTTTCCTTCATTTGTTGTTCTAGAATATGTATGATATTTCCGTCTGATACCAAGTTGGTATACGTTGCATAATAGGAGTTATATTCACTTACCTTTGGTCTTATTTGCATACGAATCATCCTTTATGTTTTATGTTTAATCTTTACATATAGCTTATCATAAAAGAATTCCAAATTAATCTGAAAGTTTGAAATTGAAATCAAAAATTATGCTTACTTCCGTAGGTGAGCTATAAATATTGTTTCACATATATAGGAAGGTTCAAGTCGAATGTTCTGCATCCGCTAAATGAAGGGACTACTTCATCATCAAAATAATAAAACTTGTTTATGACAAAAAGATAAGTTTTTTAAATATTATTATGTTTTATTAGATCTATTCCAGTTCATTCTAGTAACTATATATTCAATACGAAACACAAATGAAACAAGTAGAATGAACTTAATAAAGACAAGAAACTATCCCGTTAGGGCTTTCTGAGGCTGCATCAATTTTTTAGCGTGGAAAACACACCTAGATTTCATCGTAGCAAACTAGAAGAAGGGGATTAAAGTTCATCCGTTTTTCTCTCTTGAAAACTAGGATTCAACCCTTTGGAGAGTGAAACACAACCATATTTTATAGCATAAAAAAGCAAGAGGGATGAAGCATTACCATATTAAAACATCAAAATCGGATAGTGTCATAAATGTATTTACTACATTCAAAATGTGAACACTTATTATTCTTTAGCGTGGTCTCAATTTATTGAAAAAGCTATTCTTTCCTATTATTGTATAGAAAGAATAGCCTGTTTTGTCCGTTATATTTTTTTATGTTAGTTCAATTGCTATATGCAGCATGACGTAAAAATCCTTGAAATCCCAAATTAAGAAATACTTCTATATTGAACTGGTGATGATAAGTTAATTAAAGTTGATGGATAGCCGAACTCCATAGAATCATCGATAAATTCTTCTAACTGATGCACGGATTCAGTGATTATTTTCACCAAATAACTATATTGTCCAGCTAATCTGTGGCACTCAAAAACCATGGGATTTTCTTTGCAAAAATCCCTGAATTGCTTACATTTTTTTGATTCAAACAATACAAAAGCCGTTACATTCTTATTCAACTTTTCTGGGTTTATAACTGCCCTATAGGCGGTAATTATACTTTTATCTTCTAACTTTTTAACTCTTTCTTTTACAGCAGGTGTCGATAAGTTAACCATTTTTCCGAGCTCAGTCATAGATACCCGTCCATCTTCTTGCAGTATATATATAATTTTTTGGTCAATGTGATCCATTCTCAATAACTCCTTTTTATTTAATGTAAAATACGTATAATAAATTAAATTTTTAAGTTTACCAGATGAAATAACTCATAATTTGTATTTAAACAAAATTATTTAAAATTTATAATTTTAAGTATATCATGAAAATAATGTTATTGGAGGAATTGAAATGGGACTTGAGATGAGAAAACATTGCGAGAAATGCAATAAGAAGATTGAGGCGCAATCATTAGCCTTTATTTGTACACATGAATGTACATTTTGTGAGGAGTGTACAAAATTAATGAACAATGTATGTCCTAATTGCCAAGGAGAACTTGTTAAAAGACCTAGAGCCCTGTCGAATAGTGACTGTCCTATTAGTTTATAACAATATTACTTATTAAGTTTATAGTGAAATAGTTTCTAAAAATACTAGATGGCGACATTATGATTGTAAAAATGAGAAAAGCTATGGATAACATAAATATGTTACATAAAGGAGTTTTTATATTGAAACATGCCTTGCGTATTATTGATGTACAACAAGAATTAAATGTAGATAATTTTTCTGTTGTTCGAACTAGCCACGAGGATTTGTTTCAACCCATTCATAATAATTACAGATAAATCTATACCAAGGGTACAACTCTTACTGAATAATTATCGGAAAGGATTGTACTTTTTATTTAATATACAATAAATCGATGACTTTAATATCATTGGGTTTGAAACTGAAAAATTACTTTCTCAGATACACAAAATCAATGGATTGTGAAATAGATTTTCACGAAATGTTTGATAATCAAATTGTAATTGTATAGGATGCTTTAATACACCGAAATACAAAAGAAGAGCAAATTCAGGCTGCGAAGAGTGCCTATGATGATTGTATATTAAAGAATCGTAAACAAGAATATCGTTTCATTTAAAACGAAAAGCCAGCCTATTAGTTCCTGATAAGTCTATAGTTACTACAAAAACAAACAAACTCGTCCTACTAAGAGGGGAGGTTGTTTGTTTTTGGTCTAGATAATGGAATCCTTATGCAAAATTGTACACTATGTTCCATATTTTTTATTGAATACTTTATATCTAGCGTTTCAAGAATTTGTTTAACAATATATAGCCCCAAACCACTTCCTCCAGTATTTCGATTCCTTGATTTTTCAATACGAAAAAATGGTTTGAAAATTTGTTGTATATCTTCATCTTTAATATTGATACCTGTATTTGTAATTTGTATTTCGATTTGATCTTGTTTAGAATTCTCGCTTAACTTTATATAGACTTTTTCATTATGTGGTGAATACATAACCGCATTGTGAATAATATTTTTACATGCTTTTTCTAAAAGAGCACAATCTGTATAAATAGAAAGATCAGAATCAATTTCTTTTATTATTTCGATGCTTTTTTGAGAAGCAAAAAATTCGAGATCTTTTGTGATTTTACCTATTAACTTTGAAGGATTAACTTCCTCTACTTTTAGTTTGAAGGTGTGTTGTTCTAATTTCGATACGCTTAAAATTTCACGAACTAATTGTTCCATACTTTCAATAATTTGATGATTTTTCTTTAAATATTGATCGCGATTTTGATAAGGGCCAATATTGTAAATCATCCCTTCTAAGTAGCCTTTCATTACAGTAAGAGGGGACTTTAATTCATGTGCTACAATCGCAAAAAACTCTCTGCGTTTTGTTTCTATTTCTCTTTCTTTTTCAATATCATTTTTTAATTGTTCATTTGCTTTTTTTAAATCAAACATAGCTTGTTGTAAGTTAATAGACATGTCATTCAAACTATTAGACAATTCTCCTAACTCATCTGTAGAGCGAACCTCAATTTTTTCGGAGAAATCTAAATTTGCCATCTTTTGTGCACCTTCATTAATATAAATAAGTGGCTTTGTAATAAACCTGGAATAAAAATAAGCACTCCCTATACCAATTACGAGTACAATGATACTAATATAGGGGAGAAAGCGTACTAAAACCTGTGAAGCTTCATCAATCGGTTGAAATGTAGCAAAGACTATAAGCGTTAAACTACCATCTTGGAATTGAATTGGTTTCGTAACGTTATATGAATTGCTAAGGGTACTTGCATTCTCGAATCGTGTTGCTTTAGTAACTACTGTTTTTTGCGTACCACTTTGAATAAAAGAAAACGAAGGAGAGTAAATAATTACCCCTTCTTTATTTTGAAGGTAAAGCATCGCATTATTTTTTTTTGCGTATTCATCAAAAAGTGGTGTCGCATCTTGAAACGTAAGATTTTTAGACTTATCAATGATTTCGTTTATCCCTGTTTGAAGTTGATCTGTTTTATATTGCTCATAAAATGTAGGGAGAAAGAAGTATAAAGTTAAATAAATCAATACTGCAAAGGATAACAAAATGAGAGATGTAGTCATAAAGAGTTTATAAGTGATTTGCTTCATCTTCATAAGTTTCACAATACTATTCATCAATTTTATAACCAATACCCTTTATTGTTTTAATATAAGGGATAGCTAATTTTTTACGTAGATTTTTAATATGTGTATCAATTATTCGTGTTTCTCCAAAATAATCGTACCCCCAAACCTTCTCTACGATATTTTCTCTTGTAAGTACTTTTCTCTCATTTTGAAATAGTAGTTGTAGAATTTCAAACTCTTTTGTCGTTAATATAATTTCAACGTCATTTACATACACTCTATATGCATCCACATCGATACGAACTTCTTTAAATATCAAATGATTATTTACATTTTTATCATAACTTCTTCTAAGTACAGCTTCGACTCGTCTAATCAAAACATGAAATGAAAAGGGTTTTGTTATATAATCATCGATCCCAAGATCGAATCCTTTCATTTGATCTTCCTCTTCTTCCAACGCAGTTAGCATAATAATTGGTACGTTTGACTGACTTCGGATCATTTTAGAAACTTCAAACCCATTAAGATTGGGCATCATAACATCTAGAAGAATTAAATCAAATGATTGCTTATTAAATTGTGTCATACCCTCTAGTCCATCTGAAGCGACTACCACTGTATAATGCTGTGTCATTAAAAATTGTTTAATTAATTCCTGAATTTCTTGATCGTCCTCAACCACGAGGATATGATAGTTTTTCATAATATCACCTCTGGTAGTCATTATAGCCGTACAATCTGGAGTTTATGTGGAGATACAGTAGTAAACTTCATAGGACGTTTACTATCAAAAAGTATTATTAGCTATATTCCTTTTTTATGGAGAAATAATTGCTTAAAAAAACTTATCGTATGAATTGATGTACGATTAATATTTACGAAAAACTAATGTATAATAACGTGAATTGTATGTAGTTTCTTAAAATTCTCGAAAATATACTTTTGCTTCTTTACCAAAAGAGGAAAAGGAATTTCAATATAGAAGAAGCTACTGTAATACTAGAGTGTGTGCCAAGAACTATGGATTTCTTTCATCTAGTTTTTATTTAATCGTTAATCACTACATAACAATGTTCTTGCTAAACCAAAAGTTTAAAGGTACAAACTTGGAGAGATTTATATAATGCTAGAAAGGTTGTGAAATGATTTGATGGGTTATAAAGCGATGCTGTTTGATTTAGATGATACATTACTTGATAGGGATAAAGCAGTAGAGGCATTATTTTTAATTGTTTTAGAAAAGTGTTATGAAAATGTAGATGGTGCGGCTAAAAGCAACATGTTACAGAAATTCAAAGAATACGATAAAAGAGAATATGGCATAAGTAATAAAACGACAGTTTTAGAATCATTGTTTGATGAATTCACGCCGAAGTATAGATTGCCACGCAATTACCTCCAAGATTTTTGGAATAATAATTTCCCTAGATGTTTTTCAATAGACCAAAATACTATTCATTTCTTAAATCAAATAAAGAAGCACTTTAAAGTTGGAATTATAACAAATGGCTCAACTCAGAGGCAAAAAGCTAAAATATTTAACACGAATTTAAATAAGTATTTTGAAACAATCATTATTTCTGAAGAAGTGGGATTTAGTAAACCTGATAAACGTATATTCGAACTAGCATTAAATATGTTAAATTTACAACCGGAAAATACTTTATTTGTTGGGGATGACTTAGAAAAGGATATTGCTGGTCCTCAAAATGTAAATATAAAAGGTGTGTGGTTTAATCCTCAGAAGATCAAGAATACTACCAAAATACAACCGTATGCCGAGATTAACACTTTGGATAGTTTGTTAAGTTATGTTACTCCACAATATTTTTATAACAAGTAAAAGTAATCTCATATATATTCAAAAATATAATAAAGAGAAACTATCATTAATTTCATTGACCGTATTAGTAATAAAAAATATATACTTACAATAAAAAATAGGGGCGATTTTAATAGCTGTGGCTAATTTAATCTATGATTAATACAAAGTTTTGTAAAACAATTTTACTCATACTGTGTAAATTATAAAGGGGTGGGACTATGGAAATAAAGAAAGTAGTAATCGATGGAATCAATATTGCGGTCATTAGAAATGATAAGGTATTAATATCGGATGTTCAGTCTGCATTAGATACTATGGCAACAGTTCAATATGAGGTAGATGCGAAACATATTATTATTCATAAATCTTTAATAAGTGAAGATTTCTTTGACCTAAAAACACGGCTTGCGGGTGATATCCTTCAAAAGTTTATAAACTACAAGGTAAAGATTGCTATTGTTGGAGATTTCTCTATGTATACTAGTAAAAGCTTAAAGGATTTTATTTATGAATGTAATAAAGGGAATGACATTTTTTACTTAGCAACTGAACAACAAGCAATTGAAAAACTAAGTACATTAAAGTAATAATTATATCCTGCTAAATTCCCCCATTTCACTTAGTTCATAATTATATACGATATAGAAGAACTGATGTTTGTGGTAAACTAAGAGATGAATAAAGGGGGAGTTTTTTTGAACAATTTTAATAATATAATCCAAAATTTAAATAATATAGTTTACAAACCTAACAACTTAATGATTACGAATCTAAAAGAAGAAAAGCAAAACGCAGAATATGCCGGATGTTTATTCCACTTAAATAACAAAACCATTCGTTTTAGAAAATCAAAAGTTACTCCTAATAAAATTGGGCAATTTGTTTCTTTTTGGGAGAAAGATGAAAATATGCGAAATAGAGCTTTCTCTTATGAAGCTGCTCCTGATTTATTAGTAATCACGTGTATTGCTGATAATAAACTAGGGCAATTTATTTTCCCTAAAGAGATTCTTCTTAAAGAAAAAATATTGAGAACACCAAGTCAAACAGGGAAAATGGCAATGAGAATTTATCCTGTTTGGGATACCACTGTTAGCAATCAAGCTAAAAAGAGCCAAACGTGGCAACTTCAATATTTTGTTGATTTAAGTGATATTAATAATTTGCCTATAGATAAACTATTAAATTTATATTCGTAGCTTTTGATTTGCCCCAAAAAGAAGTAATTACAGAAAAGACATTTGTAATGACGCCTTCTATTAATTTACCTCGTGAATCGTAATTTTTGTACCGGTACAGTTAAATGAAATGTACATTGTTACAGTGCCCCTTAAAATTTACAATCAGCATATATTATTTTAACTTATAAATTTTTAAGGGGTGCTAAATATGACAAGTTTACAAGATCAGCTTTTCACAAGATTAAATCTTAAAAAACGTAATGATGTAACGATTGAAGAATTACCTACCATACTCTTTTCGTTTGCGCATACTATACCATTTGAGAATTTAGATGTTATAGCACGAAATACGAATCAAATATCTCCGGAAAACTTGCGAGAGAAAATTTTAACTAGTTCCCGTGGTGGACTTTGCTACGAATTAAACACTCTTTTTTACTATTTTTTAAGAGACTGTGGCTATGATGTACAACTGGCATTAGGTACGGTTTATAAAAACGATATAAATGCATGGGCACTTGAGGATGGCCATATAACAATTATTTTAACTTATGATAATGTACAGTATTTAATTGATGTAGGTATAGCTTCGTTAGTACCTCTTGTTCCTGTACCTTTTACTGGTAAGTCTGTTTCTTCAAAAAATGGTTCGTACCGGGTGAGACGAAAAGATACGAGTAAAGGAAATTATGTTTTAGAAAGAATAGATACTGATGGAGAATGGAAAGTTTGTCATGCTTTTTATAAACATAATATTGATGAGATAGTAGTAAATGATGTTCAAAGAAGAGTGATAGAAGATGAGAAGTCTATTTTTAATAAAGGACCAATTGCAGTAAAGTTGACGAACTCTGGCCATATTTCATTAACGAATACAAGTTTAACCGAAATTATTCATGGGGAAAAAACTAAGCGTGAAATTACAGAAGATCAATATAAAGAGTTTTTATATACTTTATTTGCTATTAAGTTATGAATAATAAAGATAGCCGGTTCTTATTCAGAAGCGGCTATCTTTATTATTTTTGGTGTAAATGGTTTTCTTCTAATATGTTTCGGAAACTGCGGTATAGTTAATGTTTTTAATGTTTCCTCAGCTTCTTCATATGTATGAAAAATTGGTTCTTTTCCATCATCCCCTTGTAAAAACTAGCCCTTCATCTCGGATTACATATGGCATAAAACCACCCCATCTAGTAAAGAATTATGTTCTTTTGCAGCAGAATAATATGATTTAAAGTTTGATTTTCTTAATACATATAATACACTAGAACAGTACTAAAAAGTATGTACAATGAATTTTGAATGTAAAGGAAGATTATTATGTCAGTTATTGATAAATTGAAACTTAATAAGTATACAAATATGGTCGTTATTAACGAACCAAGTGATTATGACATTTTTACAGGTAAAGAAACTGCATTCTCAAAAGAACACGATGCTATCTTTATATTTGTAGAAACGCTTGATGAAATGGTGAAACAAACGAATTTTATTATTAGTAATGAAGAATTACTAATTGAAAAAGGTTACGTATTCTTCGCATATCCGAAAAAAGGTAATGCTCGTTATAGTACGTTTATTCACCGTGATGAGATGTTTCCGGCATTAAACGTTGGAGAAGATGGTTATGTGGGAGAAAGCGATATTAAATTTGCACGAATGGTAAGTATGGATGAAGTCTTTACTGTTGTTGGTTTAAAACGTGAAAAGAAAAAAACAACAAAAACATCTGCTATGAGTCAATGTGTTGCCGATTATGCAGATCGAATTAAAGATGTTGAAGCATTATTAGCTAATCATCCGAATGAACTTAAGTTTTATCAAAGTTTAACGCCTGGATATCAGAAAGATTGGGCACGTAATCTTTTTTCTGTAAAACAAGAAAAAACACGTGAAAAACGTCTAGAGAAAATGATAGAGATCCTTTCACAAGGCTATAAAACAATTGAATTATTCCGTAAGAAGAAAAAATAATGATTAAGAAAGTCACAATGCTGCAACAATTAATTGTGATGAGTGCATTGAAAAAAGCATTCCTTCCATTATACTAAGGAATGTTCTTATATTTATATAATTAGCAAAAGAGAAAAGGTGTTTGAAATGAAATCGTATATTGTAGTTGGATCTGGAATTTTAGGAGCGTCTACTGCTTATCATCTTGCTAAGGCAGGTGCGAATGTTACTATCGTGGATCGCCAACAATTAGGGCAAGCAACTGATGCAGGAGCAGGTATTGTATGTCCATGGCTATCACAGCGTCGTAATAAAGCATGGTATAAAATCGTTAAAGGCGGTGCACGTTACTATTCTTCGTTAATTCAGCAATTAGAAGAAGACGGTGAAACTGACACAGGATATAATCGTGTAGGTGCAATTAGTTTACATACTGACGAGAAAAAGTTAGATCAAATGGAAGAGCGAGCTTATAAACGACGTGAAGATGCCCCAGAGATTGGTGAAATAACTCGCTTATCAGCTGAAGAAACAAAAAAATTATTCCCAGCATTATCAGACGAATATAGTTCTGTTCATATTAGTGGTGCTGCACGAGTGAATGGAAGATTATTACGCAATGCATTAATAAGTGCTGCGAAAAAACATGGTGCAACTTTTATAAAAGGCGATGCCATATTAGTCCGTGAAGGAAATCATATTACTGGAGTTACAGTAAACGATGAAACAATTTTAGCAGAAAAGGTTATTGTAACTGCAGGCGCATGGGCGAATGAAATCTTGAACCCATTAGGAATTAATTTCTTAGTTACATTCCAAAAAGGACAAATTGTTCATCTGCAAATTGAAAATACAGCAACAGAAAATATGCCAGTTGTTATGCCACCGAACGATCAATATATTTTAACGTTTGACAATGGTCATGTCGTAATTGGTGCAACACATGAGAATGATACTGGTTTCGATCATCGTGTAACAGCAGGTGGTTTACATGAAGTATTCCATAAGGCATTAGCAGTTGCACCTGGCTTAGAAAATGCTACAATGCTTGAAACGAGAGTTGGATTCAGACCATTCACACCAGGATTCTTACCTGTTATCGGGCCACTACCTAACTTTGAAGGAATTCTCGTTGCGAATGGATTAGGGGCTTCGGGTTTAACAGCTGGTCCATACTTAGGAGCGGAACTTGCTAAACTAGCGCTCGGACAACCGATTGAATTAGATTTAAATGATTATGACGTTGCTGGCGCAATTGAATAATATGGAGTACTGCTAACATTTATGAAAAACCATGCTAAACAAATTCGACAGAGAATAAGTAGTTTTTCCTCTGTTAAGAGTAAGCATGTTTATGAAAAATAAAATTATTTAAAAATAGAGGGCCGACATTATAAACCTGCATTAATAATGTAGAATTGTGATGTCGGCTCTTTATTCATATTGCTTTAAAACTTATTTTCGAGAGGAGGTTAAGTAATGAGAGCGCCATATCAAGTATTGATATTTCCTTATATAAAAACTGCCGATTCTATTCAATATGCCATTTTTAACCGAAGTGATTATGGTTATTGGCAAGGAATAGCTGGTGGCGGAGAAGACGGTGAGATTCCTATTGAATCAGCAAAACGGGAAGCATTTGAAGAGGCTGGTATTACAAGAGAATGTCCATATATACAATTAGATTCTGTGTCTTCACTATCAGTAGAAGATGTAGTTGGAGGATTCCTTTGGGGAGAAGAGGTTTATGTAATAAAAGAATTTTCTTTTGGAGTTAAAGTCCCTACAAAAAACATATCATTATCTAAAGAACACTTCAATTATAAATGGTTATGCTTTGAGGAAGCAGTAACGTTTTTGAAATGGGATAGCAACAAAACAGCATTGTGGGAATTAAACAAAAGACTATTAAAACAATAAAAGTTTTAGCTAACAAAGATAGTATTGGAACAAGAATGGAACCATTAACAAACCTTTGCTACACTTCTAAACAATGTTTTAGATTATAAAATAGAGTAATATAGATTTTGTATAGGTAATTTACTAAGAGAACTTGTACTAAGAAAAGCCCTATACAATTGACTCTGAAAAAATGAAAATAGTTAGAAATATTTTTATATCGTACGGTTTTTGGCTATGAATAACGGAATAGATATTAAGTATTCAACAGTTTAAATAAAACGAGTTAGCTTTTTATTTTAAGAAGAAAGATGACTCGTTTTATGCTAAAATTCGCTTAGTGTATATTTTCGTTAAAATGTGGGTGGGCCCCCTTTTAGCAAAACCGGAGTGGGAATGATGAGTATAAATAGTTTTGTGGGATTGATAAAGGACGAATTATTAAAAGAGGTAAGTATAAGAAGTGAGGATGAATTCGAGCCTGTAGTAGTTAAAGATATTCCTAGACTTTGGAAGTGTTTAGGAACAGGTAATTATGCCGCAGTATTCATGCACAAAGAATACAAAGATTGGGTAGTGAAAGTTTACGTGCGAGAAGGAGAAGGAATTGAAAAAGAGTCAGAAGTATACCGAAGGATTGGAGATCATCCTTCTTATTCAAAGCTTATATATAAAGGAGAAAATTTCATAGTATTGAAACGTTTAAAAGAAATTACCTTATACGATGCTATTCATAAGGGAATTAAAATTCCTAAGCAAGTAATACTTGATATTAATGAGGCTTTAGAGTATGCGAGGGAACAAGGGTTAACTCCTTGTGATGTTCACGGGAAAAATGTGATGATGGAAAAAGGAAGGGGATATGTAGTCGATGTATCTGATTTCTTAAAAACAAAAGAAGATAGTAAGTGGAGAGACCTAGAAAAGGCATATTTCACCTTTTATTTTCCTTTCATTTATAAATTGCCTTTCCCCGTTAAAATACCGTATTTTATGTTAAACATTGTTAGACGTTCGTACAGAAAATATAAGAAGCTTAAAAAGAACTTCAAATTATAAAAGGATCACATATGTTCCTGAAAACGATTTGAATTCACATAAATAACTTTAGAAAAATTTAAAATTTTGTTTAGGGTCTACTTCAAGACCTTAGCTTGCTGGGCATATGGTGCTACCTCAAAATATAAAAAAATTAGGAGTGAATCCTAATCTTTTTATTTATACATATTTTTGTTATGAATATCACTATTAATTCCAAAACGGGATATTTTGAATAAATGAAACCGTCAAAATAAGTGTTGATACGGAACCAGCAGTTACTAAAGTTACTATTTTTCGTCCATTCTGTTCTTTTGAAGGTTTTATAAGTTCTGTAATTAACACAATCCATATTATGATAGAGATTATTGAAATAATATTTATAGACATATGTAACACATCCCTTCTTGTTTTCACATAAATATTTCTTCTTTTATAAAATAAAAGCAATTTAACAAGAAAATATGTAACGCATTACAAATCAATATTTTCCTGTTAAACCACCTTTTTTAAATAGAAATACGACTGATAAAACGATAACAACAGCCTTCAAACTTCCCCAATATGGATAAATAGCATGATCTGTTAGACTAGCATATTGAAAAATATTCTCTAAACCGAAAATTCCTATCATGACTGCTAAAATGAATGAAGCTGATCCATACGTCCCGTTATGATAGAGGGTAAATAAATAGACTGCGAAAATTAGTGGTAAGATGATTTGTAGTACGATTATCATAGTTCGTCCCCCATATTATTTATAATTATATTATATACAAAATTGTAATAAAAAGGAATACGACTTATTTGATACTAACAGAACTACTCTAATCATATTCTTCTATAAAAAGAAGAAAAAGGGGTGTACAGTTAATTGACAAAAGTTAAAGTTAGTTTACGACCCATTGTTCATAATATAAATTTACCAACCGTATTGAAAACAACAATACTTCCAGGCGAATCGACCGAAAGACTATTTATCGCAACCCAATTAGGAGAGATTTTTTACATAGGGAATGGAGTTATAAAGATATTTTTAGATATTCGTCACCTAATTATTAAATTAGGTACATTTGAAGAAGGTGTTTCTAGTAGCGGTTATGATGAACGCGGATTGCTAGGACTTGCGTTCCATCCACAATTTTATCAAAATAGGTTATTTTATCTACATTATTCAGTAGCCGGAACTCAAGGGCCAGGTGCACTTTCTGAACAATTTAAACCTAATCCTTGTGACCCTAAAACATTAAATTTAAAGTGGGTTAATAGAAATACGCAATATGATCACATTGATACTGTGGAAGAATGGACTTTACAACCTAATGGTCAAGCTCAAAAGCGACGAACATTACTGAATGTAAGAAGACCATTTTTTAATCATAACGGAGTCAATAGTTTAAACTTTTCACCTGAGACTGGAAAACTTGTTTTTACAAATGGAGATGGCGGATCAGGTTATGATCCATTTAACTTAAGCCAAGATGATTTAGAAATAGCAGGTAAAATAATTGAAATCGATGTAAGTAAAAATACATTTATAAATAACCCTCCTGTAGTTACACGCTTCGATGAACTTCCTTTATCTATACAAGAAACACTTACAGTAATTGCAAAAGGAGTACGTAATATAACCGGCATTTCATTTCAAAGGTTTTATAATCAATATATCAAATACGCCGGAAATGTCGGACAAGATATTGTAGAGTCTATTTTTTCATTTGTTCAATATAAACCTATACCGGTTACAGAACTTGTTCAAATGCATTTTATGAGGCTCACTCCCAATCAAGATGGGTTTATCAATTTTGGTTGGAGAGGATGGGAAGGGGATTTACCTACTTCTTTTATACGGCATTGTTCCGAAAATCAGACTTTGGATGAAAGAACAATGACTTATTATGATGAAACAATACAAACTTCAGCGAGGCGTATTCTGCCTCTACTTAGTTATTTTCATCAAGATTCCAGACCCGATAAGTTTGGAGGAACTTCCCTTACAGGAGTTCAGCCATATATGGGAAATGCAATTCCAAATTTAACAGGTAGCGTAGTGTTTACTGACCTTGCTAAGAAAGAAGATTCTCGACCGCCAGTTAAAGGTGTTTTAGCATATACTAGAGCAGGTACAGACGGTAAACATGCTGATTTTCATGCTATTGAAACCAATTATGATTTTGGTACGCAAGCAGCTTATTATATGAGTTTAGGAACAAATTTGAATCAAACTAAATTATATTTAGGAGTTTACGGTTCTATGAAAGTAACTGATTTTAATAAAGGTACCATTTTTGAAATTATCCCTTAATACGATACAAATTATCAGTCTAAAAATATAATATAAGGAATTCATTCTGTTCCCAAAACGCACGACTTAACTTATCCCCCTAAAAATCTTCAATGTATGAGCATCTATTAACTTGCAGAAAGTAACTCATAAACCGTATGTGTACGAATAATATAGAAAGTAATGAATGAGGTATCTTTAGGGGGTATTTTAATGAATCGGTTTGTACGTTATTGGTATCAACTGATGATAGAGCATGATACAAGCTTTGTTCATAAAAGGAAATTGTCCCTTGCGAATAAATTAGTACTTACAGCTTTGATGAGTGCATTGGCTACCATGTTTCAAGCAGCGGGGAACTTAATTCCTGGTATAGGTTTGCTCATTAGTCCATTTTCGACATTACCGATTTTTTTTGCTATTTTCTATTCTATTCGTGAGGGAATACTTTCTTATATTCTTACTATTCTTCTATTATTTATTATTGAGCCCAGTGAACTAATTGTTTTTCCTTTTACTACAGGCTTATTAGGTCTAGCCTTAGGGGTATCCTTTTTAAAATTAAAGAACAGAATTTGGATTGTTTCTTTTTCAGCAACTTGTCTACTTATAGGTATTATGATCGTTCTCGATGTTTTCCGCTTTCCGGTACTTGGTCCTGCTGTTCATACAACTATGGATATAAAAATTATTTTATTGATATTTATACTGAGCTTTCTATACTGCTGGATTTATGCAGGTTTTTGCAGAATAATGATGAATAGATTATGTAAAGTGTTGTATTGACAATGGCATAATGAAGATTGGAGAATGCATTCATGACTAACGTTGCAGTTAGAAGACCGAATTTGAATGATGTAGATGAACTATATTTATTTTTCCGTATCGTTATTACGAATACATACAAAAATGAAGGATTGTCACAATTATTGGATGACATAGAAAATGAAATTAACTCAAAAAAGCGGTATTTGAAAAGTGATTTTGAAAGTAACGGAGAAAGTCGTTACTTTTTATTAGCGATTGATACAAATAACGATAAAATCATTGGAACAATTGAAGTTGGTCCAGCAAGTACATTGATTAATAGTTGTACAGGTGGTGTACTTAAGGATTTGTATGAAATAGGAACTGTATTTATACTTCCAGAGTATCAAAGAAAGGGTATCGGGAGTTTACTGCTACATACAATGTTTCTTACGTTACTTAGCAGAGGAATAACAGAATTCTGTTTAGATAGTGGATACAGAAAAGCGCAAAGTATATGGACAAAGAAGTTTGGAGAGCCTAGTTATGTACTGAAAGATTATTGGGGAGAATCAAGTGATCATATGATTTGGAAGAAGAGTTTACATGATACACCTATAATATTTGAATTATAAAATGAAATATACCTATGAACGTAGCTTTTCTTACATATGTATGCTATTATTTATCTTTATAATAAAAGAGGACGTGAATGAACTTGATTAAAATTAGTATCCCTGAAGTTGATGTTACAATTACTGAACGTAAACAAGTTATTAAAGGAGACGAGCCAATCATTACTCCAATTAATGGATTTATCGATTTCCACTTGTTCCCTAGAGATAAAGGCGGCATTTTTATGTTTTACAATATTAATGACGAACTACTTTTCGTAGGTAAAGCTCGTAAAATTAGACAACGTATTAAGAAGCATTTTGAAGATAATGTTTCACCAATTAAAAATCACCGTGATGAAGTATACCGCATTGATGCATGTATCGTAGAAGATCCAACAGAAAGAGAAATTTACGAAACGTATATCATTAATGAATACAAAGCGAAATATAACGTTGATAAAGTATTCTACAAATAATCAACATTAATAAAAAACAATCCTAGCTAATATGCCAGGATTGTTTTTTATTTAGATTTATTCTTCATATCTTTCTCCTTTTTTCAAATGATTAGCCACAATAAAACAGAATATCCCTATAAATATAAGTACAATACCAAGCGTTTTATGTTTTCCCTCAAAGAAAGGAATATCTGAAATAACATTTGTCATACATAGTCCTAAAAATACAAGGATAGGGCCCATCCAAAGTAATACATTACCGAATTTTGTGTGCTTCCACATAATAACCCTCCTTAATTCTCTTTACATATATATCCATAAACGAAAAGTAAATTCATAGAGAAATATAGTTTTTTTCATATCGAAAATTTAACCCTCATATATTGGTACAAGCAAAAGAGAAAGGAGACCATCATGAATTGGTTAGAAGCTTTCATATTAGGTATAATTCAAGGTTTAACAGAATTTTTACCAATCAGTAGTACCGGACATCTTTATTTAGGAAGGCATTTATTTCAATTAGATGAAGCAGGCTTATTTTTAGATACGATGTTGCATATTGGGACTTTACTTGCAGTGTTTATTTATTACAAAAAAGAATTTATATATTTAATTAAAAACCCATTTTCAAAGCTCATGTTATTACTTATTGTTGGGACGATACCTGCAGTTGTTATTGGTTTATTGTTTAAAGACTTCTTTGAAGATATTTCAAAAACAGGAATCACGATCGGTTGGGAGTTTTTAGTGACCGGATTCTTTCTCTACATGGCAGATAAACAAAAGAATGGTCGTAAAAAAATGGGTGACATAACATATAAAGACGCATTAATTATCGGTTCATTTCAAGCTGCTGCTATTTTTCCAGCCATTTCCCGTTCTGGAATGACAATTGTCGCTGCATTATGGAGAAAATTAGACCGTGAAACTGCTGCTTACTTTTCTTTTTTACTGTCGACACCAGCTATTGTTGGAGCTATCATTTTGCAATTTGCAGACGTTTTTCAAGGGAAAGCAGAATCTATTTCTAGTACATCTTTAATTGTCGGAACGTTATCAGCAGCGTTTTTTGGATACATAGCCGTTTCATGGATGATTCAATATTTAAAACGTCACTCCTTAAAAGTATTCGCGTATTACGTATGGGGATTAGGTATTTTAATTTTAACGTTGCAATTTACTGATGTATTTTAAGTATAATGATAAAGAAGTTAATTAGTTTAAGATCCTGTTTCATTCATACAAGGCAGGATCTCTTTTTATTAAGGGGGAAAATATGTTTAATAAGGCTATCGTTATTGGTGGAAGTATGGCAGGAAAGTTTGCAGCAAAAGCATTATCAACTTTTTTTAAAGAAGTAATCATTTTAGAAGTCGGTGAAAAATGGGATGGAAAAGCTTCAAGAAAAAGAGTTCCACAAAGTAATCATCCTCACGTGTTATTAAAAGGTGGAGAAAAAGCAATTGAAGAATTGTTTCCTACTATTACGAATGAATTAATAGAAGCGGGTAGTATTATAAACAACTTTACACGTGATTTGAAATGGCATCAATTCGGTCTATGGAAACAACCGTTCATAGGGGAAGTACATATGATTCAACAAAGTCGTCCTTTACTAGAATGGCATATTCAAAAACGAATACATCAGATTTCAAATATTACTATTAAATATGAAACATTGGTTAAAGGGTTATTGGTAGATGAAAAGCTTAACAAAGTGTGTGGAGTAAAAGTTAAATATTTAGAGACAGACATACAAGAAGAAGTTCATGCAGACCTTGTAGTTGATGCGAGTGGATTTGGCTCAAAAAGTATAGAGTGGTTACGAGAATACGAAATTGAAGTACAAGAAGAGAAAGTTCGTATTGATTTATTTTACGCAACGAAAATGTTCAAACTTAAAGAAAATGAGAAATTAGACTGTTGCAATGTGCTAATGTCTCCGAGTTTCCCTGATAACCCTTATGGCGTTCTTATTCAAACGATAGAAGATAATCGTTATTTTGTTACTTTCAGTGGATACGCAAACGAGAAAGCACCACAAACAGATGATGAGTTTTATGATTTTGCTGAAAACCTATCAATTTCTAATGTTACAGACTTCCTAAACAAGGCTGAGGGAATTACTGATATAAAGACATACAAAATTCCCTATCAAGTACGCCGGCGATTTGATTTAGTGAATAATGTACCAGAAGGCTTATTAGTTGTTGGAGATGCGCAATGTCGTTTTGATCCCGTTTTCGGCCAAGGCGTATCAGTTGCTGCTATGGAGGCTCACCAGTTGCAATTACTTCTGCAAGGTAGAAAACAACTTGATAAAACATTTACACAACAATTTTATAAAAAGGCAGCTAATATAATAGAAACCCCATGGGATATGACAACAACGGAAATATCACGTCATCCGCAACTAAAGAGAGAATTAACTACAAAACAAAAATTTCAGCTATGGTATACGAAACAAATATATCGACTATCCGCAAGTAATTCTGATGTTTATATTCGGTTAGTACGAGTGATGAATTTAATTCGTAGTCCATTTCATCTTTTTCATCCGAAAGTGCTACTATCTGTATTACTTAATCGAAAGTAATAGCAGGAATATAATTGATTAAAAAAGAATGTATAACAGTTAGTAAATCTAGAAGGAGAATACGGGATGGAAATATACATAGAGCAACTAAAGAAACAAGATGCTAAGGATTTATTTACGTTTGAACTTACGAATAAATATTTTTTTGAAACAATGGTACCAAATCGTGGCTCAAAATATTTTGAATTTGAATATTTCCAAAAACTACTAGACGATTTATTAATAGAACAAGCAGATGGAGATTCTTATTTTTATTTAATTCGTAATGAAGAAAAAGAAATTGTAGGGCGAATTAATTTAGTAGATATAGATACGGAAACTCGAATTAGTTCTCTAGGGTATCGGGTCGGAGAAAAATTTACTAAAAAAGGAGTTGCTACAGCAGCCGTAAAATTAATTTTAGATGTAGCGAAAAAGAATGAAATTACTGAAGTTCATGCTAAAACAACTACTAATAATCTCGCATCACAAATTGTACTAGAAAAAAGCGGATTTTCTTCTTATCAAAACGAATCAGATATAACATCTGTAGAATTAAATGGAGAACATGTGAAGTTTGTACACTATATTTGGAGAAATACTTCGCGCTTATAATAAGGAGGACTTATTCATGAATGATTTACGTTATCCAATTGGCCAATTTACATACAAACGTCCTATAACTGAAGAAATGATTGATACATGGATTCAAGAAATTGAAGATTTACCTCATGAACTAACAAAGGCAATTAAAGATTTAGATCAGAAGCAGTTAGATACACCATATCGCGTTGGAGGGTGGACTGTCCGTCAAGTTGTTCATCACGTTGTTGATAGCCATATGAATAGCTACATACGCTTTAAATTAGCACTGACAGAAAAGAATCCAACTATTAAGCCGTATAAAGAAGAGAAGTGGGCAGAGTTACCCGATTCAAAATTACCGGTAGATGTTTCACTAGTAATGCTAGATTCATTACATAAAAGATGGGTTAACCTTTTATATTCTCTAGAAATTGAAGATTTAGAAAAGACATTTAACCATCCTGAAACTGGTGAAACAAAACTTGCTGTTGCAATAGGACTATATGCATGGCATGGTCGTCATCATACCGCTCATATTACCTCGTTAAGAAAGCGACTTAATTGGTAACATGGAGATTACATTAGAGAAGGCGACAGAAAGTGATGCAGAAGTTATATTTCAAATGCAAATAGACTCATTTAGCCCTTTATTACATTAATATAAAGACTATGAAACAAATCCAGCAAATGAAACTATCGAAAAAAATATTTGTAGAATAAATCATGTAGACGGTGGCTTCTATAAAATAATAGTGCCAATGAATCTTGTTGGAGCGATATGCATTTCACAAAAAGAAACACCCTCTAAATTTTGGATCAGTCCAATGTTTATTCACCCGAGTTATCAAGGAAAAGGAATTGCCCAAAAGGTACTTACATTAATTGAGGAAATGTTTCCTGAAGCAACGAGCTGGGAACTTGCTACTATTTTAGAAGAAGAGAAAAATTGTTTTTTGTATGAAAAGATGGAGTATAAAAGAACAGAAGTTATAAAGAAATTAAATGCTGAAACTACACTTATTTATTACAAAAAAGAAAGGTAAAGCATATAAAATACGCTTTACCTTTTTATGTTATTTTAGATTAAAAATACAAAAATAATGTATGTTCTTCCAAAATACTCGGGTTAGTAATTTTAAAAATGAATAAAAATACAAAAACCACTACTTTGTCGTAAAGGTTACTAACGCTTTTTGAATGCTTAAAATACTATCGTCACCTTTAAATTCTTTCGTAATTGGATCCTCCATACTAGACACCCAAATTTTAAGTTCTGCATCTAAATCAAAATGCCCAGCCGTTTCGATGCTATATTGTGTAATACTTTTATAAGGAATAGAATGGTATTCTGTTTTTTTGCCAGTTACTCCTTGTTTATCTACTAAAATAAGACGACGATTTGTAAATACGATTAAATCACGAATTAATTTATAAGCATGCTCTACTTTTTCATCGTCTAGCATAATCTTCTCTAAATCACGTTCTACACTTTCAGAACTCGTATTTGATGCATTTCCTAAAATACCGCTAAATAAACCCATATTAAATTCCTCCTTTAATATATGTGGAATGAATTACTTATATTGTAACATGTTACTCACAAAGATATTATGACATTACTTTAGTAGTTTCTGGTTATTGTTGTAATTAGTTTATATAACCTCATCTTAAAATCTTATGCTAATATGAAATTAAGAAAAAAGAAGCAGAGGGATATAGCATGAAGAATATAGGTTTAGTATTAGAAGGCGGAGGAATGAAAGGTTTATATACTGCAGGTGTACTCGAATATTTCATGGAAAAGAACTTATTCTTTCCGTATGTAGTCGGCGTATCAGCTGGAGCCTGTATGGGAGCAACTTATTTATCACGTCAAAAAGGGAGAAATAAGAAAGTAAATACAGAGCTAGTAGCAGATCACCGTTATATATCTTATCGAAATTTGATTCGAAAACGCGAATTATTCGGAATGGATTTTTTATTTGATGAAGTACCTAATAAAATTGTACCATTTGATTTTCAAACTTTCTTAAAATGTAATGAACAGTTTGTCATAGGGACGACTGATTGCGAATCAGGACAAGCCATTTATTATAATAAAGCAGAACACGGAAATGATATTTTAAAAATCATTCGCGCCTCAAGCTCTGTACCGTTTATAGCACCTGCTGTAGAATATAATAATCGAAAATTATTAGATGGAGGGATTATAGACCCTATACCAGTTTTGAAAGCCCAAAAGGATGGTTATGAAAAGAACGTTGTCATTATGACAAAGCCAGAAGGATATGAGAAGCAGCGAAATAAATTTTCAGGCCTGGCTAAAATTTTATATAGAAAATATCCGAAAATCGCAGAGAATTTAGTAGACCATTATCGTTTTTATAATGAGACGATATCTTATATGAATCGAGAAGAACAAAAAGATAATTTTTATGTAATTCAACCAAGTGTACAGCTTCCTATAAGCGGAATAGAAAGAAATAAGGAAAAGCTCGTTAATCTATATAATCTTGGGTATATAGATGCTCAATATCATTATGAAAACTTATTAAATTGGATAGGGAAATAAAGGGGTGGAAAGTTGAAGTTAGGAAAACGAATTATTTTTAAGGAATTGCAGAAAATGCATAGTCCACTTCATAAACCGTTTCCTTATCGTGCTACAGCAAAATTGCAGCGAGACTTAAAAAGTAAATTTACCGAAGATGACTGTATAAACGCTGATTTTAATCATTATTGGATGCATACAGCAGCTACTTTAAATTCTGTACTAAATGGAAACGAACAGAACATTACGTTTCAACAAATAAAGTGGTTAAGAAAATCGTTTTTTGAGTGGTTTCCGCAATATCGTTTTCTAGAAACAGAAATTGTGAATTATCCCATTTTGTATAGAGATTTCATAAGTTATGAGAAGACCAGGAAGCTATTACTTTATTACCTTACTGAATAAAAGCGAAAACGTACAGGTTACATTACTTGTACGCTTTTTTGTTCATAAAACATTCAATATTAACAACTAGTTTATATAGGAATTCTAATGAGAAGAAAGAAGTACATATAATAGAATGATACAGGGGAGGAGAGAGGAATAGCTGTTTTACTTTAAGTTATTGTCCAACTCGAATACAGTTAGTTATTTATGTTAAAATATTTCGAGTGAAATCAAGCTTTTAAGGATTTCATTAAACATTAAACAAAACAAGTTAGCAACGTAGAAGGGATAACATTAACATGAAAAACGTATCAAATATAGATAAAGTAGAATCAATAAAATCTTTACAGTCAACAATTAGTAAACTTGAAAATGCCTTATCACAGATGACTCAAAAAGGATCAAATACTACTTTAGTGAAAAAAAGACTCAAAGCAGCTAGTATCGGCTTAGCTATGTTAGAAAGTGTTTGGAAGCAAGAAACTCATTATTATACTCAGGAAGATTTAGCAGAAGCTCGTAATGTTCTAATTGGTTTGCTTCCATCAATTGAAAAGATTTACGTTAAGTCAAAGCTTGGGAGTCCTCAAAGAACGCTTTTAGAAAGAAGAATAAAATCATTAGAACTTTCTATTCAGGCAATTGATTATTTTTCTAATAAATAACTTCGCTAAACAAATAACTTACGACTACTTTTATATAGGGATTCTAATGAAAAAAACTACATATAGAATACTACAAAGGAGGAGAGGTGACTACAATAATCAGTCCTAAGTTAGAGAAGCTTAAAAATTAATTAAAGAATGGAAACAAAAAAGCTCTTTATACTTTTTTGCATGAAATAAAGTCAAATCACACGCCACTAATAGAACAATGCCCTGCAGATAATCAGTATAAGCTTATAACGTATATATGGTTAGGGGATCAAAACACTGAAAACGTTTATGTATTCGGTAGTTTTCCTGGTTGGGATTTGTCTGTAAATCAATTACAACGATTGTTACAGACAGATATTTGGTATGTAACGTTTAGGACGGATAAGAGTTTTATTTCAACGTACTATTTTTCAGTAAACGATGTTTTCGAAAATGATTGGATAAAGCGTAGTGAACAGTACGAAATAGACCAATTTAATCGAAATACATTTGGAGAAGGTACCAATAAAGCGTCTGTGTTAAACATAGGAATGGAGGTGCAATATAGCAGTCGTTTTCCTTCAAATGATTATCCATCCGGAAAGATTGAAACATATTCTTTTTATAGTTCGATTTTAAATAACACACGCAAAATTCATATTTATACGCCTCATGATTATTCTCACACTTCACATCTTCAAGAACTTCTCATTGTATTTGATGGGAATTCATTCATTAATGACCTTTCAATCACAAAAACACTTAATTATTTAATTTACGAAAAAGAAATCCCATCGTATATTGCTGTTGCTATAGATCCTGTCGATCGATTAGAAGAGCTAACTTATAACGATAAAATGAATGCATTTTTAACGAAGGAATTACTTCCGTGGATTCAAGCTAAGTATCACGTTTATCAAGAAAAGAATCATATAACAATTGCTGGTTTCAGTCTTGGTGGCTTAGCAGCTTTTTATGCAGCACTTCAAAATCCACATATTTTCGGAAATGTGTTGTCACTGTCTGGATCCGTACATTGGAAAAAGGATAATTATGAAAATACAATTCCTTGGATTGAAAATCAAATTTCATCAATATATTCTAATGCGACTCATCTACATTCTTACATTGCAGTTTCTTACATTGCAGTAGGTGAACTCGAAAACGAACCTCTTTTAACGGCTAATAGACGGCTATATAAAGCTTTAGAAGAAAAGAAACGCCCAAACCACTTACGAAGAGTTTCAAGGCGGACATGATAGCGTATGGTGGCGAGAAAAGCTATTCGATGGATTAAGGGCATTAGAATTTACAAAAACGACATTAGAAAATAAAAAGGAGAGAGAATCTATGAATCAAGAAGAACTAGATAAAAAACTAAAAAAACAAGAGATTTTAGTAAAAGATGAGAAAGTTTGGTCTTATACGTATGAGGATCATATTAGTTCTATCGTTAAACAAGCAGAACAGAAAGGAGCTTTTGATAATTTACCTGGTAAAGGGAAACCTCTTAATCTTGATAAAGATCTTTCTTACAATCCTGAAAAGCAACTTTATAGAACTTTAGCAAATAATCATGTTTTACCTAGGTGGATTGAGCTTTCAAAAGAAATTGATGATTTAAAAGAAAAACTAAAAGAAAATACAAATACTGCAGAAGCAGCGGACTTAATTCGAACTATTAATAAAAAGGTTTTAGAACATAATCTACTTTGTCCACCAAGCGCGCAAAAAATGAGGGTGAAAATGGATTTTTAACGATTTTCAATTAAGCTATCGCTTGCTATATAATTAAGTTAGGCATTTTCAATTCATTACTAAAGGGAGGCAAATGTAGTGAAGAATACGTATCAACTTCAAATTCCGAAAGAACTAGAACAGTATCGTAGTATTTTAGAAGAAAGTGTGAAACCGTATGTTAAAGTGTCTGGAACGCAAGCAGAGACAACGCTTTTTGAAAGTAAGTTTGGTGGATATCCGTATTTACCTATAGATCAAGAGCATCCTAAAGACTCAAACGGACAACCTATGATGTTACTTGCGCAGTTAAACCTTGAAGAAATACCAAACATTGAACATATGCCTCAACATGGAATGTTACAGTTTTTCATAAGTGCTGAAGAAGATCTTTTTGGAGCAGATTTTGATCATCCCACAAGCCAAAAAGACTTTCGAATTGTTTATCATTCTACAATCACAGCGGATTTAACTAAGGTGATTACTGATTTTAGTTATTTAAACACTTTAGATTTAGAGAATTTTATCATACCCAAAGCAGCAAAACTAAAGTTTGAGTTGGCATATCAACCAGTAACACCAAGAGATTATCGATTTGAAATGATTTTTAGTGATAACATTGATTGGGAAGAAATTGTTGATGAAGAAAATAATACAGAATTAGGCGAACTGTATGATGATTTATGTAAGGATCAAGGACATAAAATTGGTGGTTATCCATTTTTCACACAGACAGATCCAAGGGAATGGGAAGAAAAATACCAGCAACATGACATATTATTGCTGCAAATCGATACAGACGATTCATTAAATATTATGTGGGGCGATTCTGGGGTTGCTAATTTCTTTATACGTAAGGAAGATTTGTTAAATCTAGATTTTTCCAATGTCATTTACAATTGGGATTGTTACTAGAAGATATAAATAAAATAATAGCAAACAAAAAATCTTCCTGAAGGTGAGGAGGATTTTTTTATGTTAAAAATAAGCGTTATGTTAACTAGAATAAAAAACAATGAGTGTAATGAAAGTCAAGTCTAAATAACAGAAATAACAACAAATTTCTTGCCAATCAAAAATGTTTTTAATTCGTTAAATCTTAAGCGATTATTGATTAAGATTTGCTGTGATGAATTTATAACAAATAAAAACGATAAAAACTGAAGAAATTTGTTTAGATAAGATTTCATGTGAATCTCACTAAAAATCTCTGTTTCGTCTCATTAAGTATAGTTTACTTGGTTTTTGATACCTGATATTACTTTGTTTCTACAACTGCCTATAATATATATTATGTTAACTGGATAAAAGTAATAAACTTATTATATGTTAGTGTAGATTGTTACGCTTCCCTTTTCATCGGATTCATTCTGTGTAATCGATTGTGTGCTTATTTGTTATTGTTGTTTTATGAGTTGTTGATGATAATGTCTCCAGATATAAATTATATTTAAGACAATAAAAAATGCAATTCGTTTTAAATGAACGCATTAAACGAATTGCATGGATATGATTCATAATAAGTTTTTAAAATTAGTTTGCTACAGCAATTGCTTCAATTTCAATTAATAAGTTATCGTTAATTAACTTTCTAACTTCGACAGCTGAACTTGCTGGTGGATTTTTAGTATCGATGTATTGATCTCGAATATCTCTAACAATGGCCATCTGAGAAATATCTGTTAAGAAAAATGTTAATTTGACTACATCATTAAATTTTAATTCCGAAGTTTCCAATGCACTATTAATATTTTCGAATACTTGTCGCGTTTGTGTAGCTAAATCGTCAATTCCAACTATTTGACCGTCAGTGTTAATCGCTACTTGTCCAGATATGTAGATTGTGTTTGCAATTTCGTTAAGTATAGATAAGTCTGTTGATTTAAATACAGGGATAAAAGGTTTTGAATTTTGATATAAACCTAATTTTTCGTAAACTATATTTAAATGTAAATCTATTTGTCTATCTGTTGCTACGTAACCTTTTACTAATTGCTTTTTCTTATAATTAATATCAGTATTAGTGTTTTGAAAATATTCTTCAAATGTTTCGTTACCTGCTGTTATTAAATTTAATGTTGAATATCGAGCATTTCCATAAAGACCAATTTGAACTTCTCCTAAATCTAAATACGTATTACCATACATCACGAAAGCCTCTTTATCTGTTAGTTCTTGTTCTTGAATAGCATAATAATATCTTTTCTTATTTCTTAAAGGTCGTTTCTTTTTTTAATAGTTTTCTTCAATATAATTTATTTGTCCAAAATCTAATAACACACTACTATACAGTAACAGACTATACGATTCTTTAGATAAATGATTAAACGTGTCGTTTCTTTTTGAAATAGATTCAATTTGATTTGAATGATCTTCAATGATCTTAAGTGTTGGTTTAATTAGAGGTTCACAAAGGTTATAAAGCCTTTTTCCTTCATAAGCTGTATGTAATATATTCTCCGGACTATTATTAGTGAGCATTTCATATTCCCTCCCTTACTAATAAATTCATTGTAAAATCTATGTATTTATTAAGTTCTATAAACGAAAATGAGTGTCCTCTAATAATCGCAAATTTAATCCCGAATTAAAAATCTTAGCATAGATATACTAAGGTTTCTTGCATTTTTATAATGAATGAATTCTTTCATAGTCTTTTTTAAATTGATTATCATTTTTTAACCAACTTTTAAAAGTTGGTTCCTTTATTTCTAAAATGGAACAAGTTTTAGCGATACATTTATTTTTCATATATTCCTTAAGGAAATTTTGTTTTCTCTGCTTAACAGCAGCTTGAGTTCTTTTTAGCTTTCGATCTTTTAATTGATCTAGACTTAGACTTTCTTTCTGAAATTCTTCATATTTTCTATGCAGATAAATATCTTTGTCTTTATAAATCCACTTTGAAAATAGTTGTATTGGTTTTCTTCCGGTTAAAATGACGCGATAATGTTTATTTTGATTTAGTAAATCGGCTGGTAAATTATGATTTTGTAGTACCTGATTTAAAGAATTCATAAAGTTATATGATCCTCCTACAAAGCTTACTGTATAAGTTTCATACTTGACGTAACCATCCCCATCAAAATATCCACGAACAAAATGATGCAAATATTCTTCTGGTACAAAAGGAAATTCGATGTTAAATGATTTACATGGCATAATTCCGTGTATGTTCATAAGGTCGTCTTTTATTGTTTTGCTATTAATATTTAGCATGTATACGCCTGTTTTTTTGTTTTGATAAAGTGGCTGGTTTGTTTTTAGTTCTTTTTTTATATTTTCTAAAATATAACTTTCTTTTTGAGATATACTGACACATTGATTTTCTTTCTGTATAACACCATCTGCTGCTATAAACCCTAAAATATAAGCCATGTTATTTGACCACGTTTTAAAATAATTTTCTGTTATGTCATACTTTCTCTTCCAACTCCCTATAGCGCGCCTTGGAACGTTGCTGTCTGATAAAACCATACGAATATACCTTGCAGATACATTAGCAAGTGTAGCTATTTCTGAAGTACTCTTCCCTTCTGCATATTGCTGCGTTATTTCCGATTTTGATAGTTTACATTTTGAGTTCTTTTTTCTTTCTATTTGCACTTACATCCTCTCCTTCCTTTTAATAATTTGAGACTTATCTTCTTCTATAACATACAACGAAACATATGTTCTTTGTTACGTATAAGAAGGAATTTACTAAATAAAAACAATTTACATGTACTTAATATTTGTCTTAGCTGCTGCTGTGCGATTTGTACTTTATAGATACAAATAATGAATTTGACGGATTTATGAAATACAAGGCATTTTAGATGAAAGGTAAAATAATTTAGTTTAAACTAAAAATAGCTACAATAACAACATACGTAAATTGTTAATCGTAAAAAGGAGAACGAATGAATAAGAAATATACAAATCAAATTCATACTGATATGAGTTTTAAACCGAAAGATATTATAAGTTTAATGACAGATTACTTTAAAATAAAATCAAAGCTGCGTCCTATAAAGGATTTGCCTATCGTTTTATCAAATAAAGATAATGAATCGTTAGAGAGTGTTACATGGTTTGGCCATTCTGCTTCTCTTTTGAAAATAGAAGGTAAAAAACTATTATTAGACCCTATGCTTGGAGATGCCTCTTCCCCATTCCCTTTGTTTAATAGTAAACGCTATAGTGGTGCTTTTTCTTTAGAACGTGATGACCTTCAAGAAATTGATGCGATTATCATTTCTCATAATCACTATGATCATTTGAATTACAAAAGTATTATGCAGTTAAAAGGTCGCGCAAAACACTTTTATGTTCCAACTGGAGTTGCACAATATCTTATTAAATGGGGTGTTTCACCTAGTAAAATTAGTGAGCATAATTGGTGGGACGAAATTACGTTTGATAATATTAAGTTAGTATGTGCGCCTGCAAGGCATTTCTCTGGACGTGGTATGACAGATAGAGATCGTTCATTATGGTGTTCATGGCTTATTCTTGGTCAAGAGACTAAAATTTTCTTTAGTGGTGATAGCGGTTATGCCCCTCACTTTAAGGAAATTGGTGATAAATACGGTCCATTCGATCTTACATTAATGGAATGCGGGCAATATGATCCGAGGTGGTCTGCGATTCATATGTTGCCTGAAGAAACGGTACAAGCTCATATTGATGTTAAAGGAGAATTACTTCTTCCGATTCATTGGGGTGCTTTTACGTTAGCATTACACGAATGGAGTGACCCGATAGAACGTGTTACGAAAGAAGCTAACCGTTTAGGAGTTAAAATTACAACGCCTCTAATTGGCGAATCTATTACGTTAAAATCTACAAATTATCCTTCATCAGCTTGGTGGAAGGAAATTTAATTTTAAAATATAAAAAGAGCGAATCCTCTTATAAAGAATTCGCTCTTTTTTCTGTATTTAAACTTATTTCACTATATTGGATTTCCCACTATCTAAAACTCTATTTGTTGGTACACTGGACATTTCAACCAGTGTATTCATACTCTTATCAGTCAGTTCAATGAGTTCGTTTTCATGTTTTATTTTATTTAAATCCCACACCATTCCATGAAATTCATTATGCTGACCACTTACCTGTATAATGCTTTTTGTTTTATTTGAAGGCTGTATTTGAAGATTTGTAAATTGATTTCCACTAATTTCATTTGGCGTAGTTACTTGACTATCCATATAAATCATATTTACACAGTCTTCTAAAGAAAAGTTCATAAAACGATTGGCATTTATCCAAGCTTGTCCGGTGCTCGGTTTTTTCGCTACTAATTTTAGTCCGGTTTCCATTCCTACAATTTTAATGTTTTCGAAGTTAACAAACGAAATTTCATTTTCTTTTCCAGCAGAGTATAAAGAAATTCCGGTACCTTTATTCGTTTCCGTCCAATTAATAATATTTATATCTTTTATTTGTGTTTTGTTCCAAGTGTTATAATATTTATTTTTACCGTCTAAATAAATAACTTCAGAGTTAAATTTAGGATCGTCAATAGCTATATACGCTCCTTCAATGGATGCGTTTTTCTCTAGTTCTAGAACTCTAAAGTTTCCCTCAACCACAAATTGTGATCCATAACCAAATAATAATTTCACACCTTTTTTAACAGTGATTGGTGACGTGATTTTATACTTTTTATCATCAAGCAATACGGTTTTTATTTTACTAGACGCTGCTTTATTAATAGCAGATTGTATTTTTATTGAATCATTTGCCCCTTTAAAGTCTTCTACATACAAGTTAGTACTTTTAGCTGCATAGTCTTTTTTGTTGTATTGATAAAAAGCAAAAATAATTAAAACTATACCAATGAGTAAAACAATTACTTTCTTCATCGTACTCACCCCATATCGATTAATCTATGCTTTTATATTTAGGTTATTATTATTTTGCTTTGTATTTCAGATTACCATTGCTGCTTTGTCTATGATTGAATTATATTATGTAGGATTTAGTAAACTGTTTGCTATACTAATACATCATTCTTATAATGTATTAATTTATGATTTCATAAAACAAAAGTCTGCTTGTACCTAATGTAATCCCTTCCTCTATCCCTAATAAGCTCTTACTAGTGATATAAGATGTACTGCTGCAGATTGCTCTCCTGCTTCAATCAATATCGGTCTCATAGAACCACCAAAGCTTAAAGTAATCGTTTCTTCTTTTATTGCTCTTAAAGCATCAACCATAAAACGCCCATCGAAAGATATATTTAATTGTTTTTCACCTTGAATCGCATCTATTTGTTGCGTTTCGGATATTTGCCCAATTTGAGAAGCGTTTGAAGAAATTTTAATTGTAGATTCGTTTATGATTTCTAAGTTAACATTGTTATTGGCCCATTCACTTGCTAATAAACTTGATCGGTCTACACCTTGTAATATCTTTTTTCTATCTATGTTAATAATCGTTTTAAAGTCGTTCGGAATAAGATTAGAAATATTAGGATATTTACCTTCGATTAGTCTTGAATATAATGTAGTAGTTCCGAGCGTAAATATAATATGACTCTCTGAAAGATAGATATATACGAATTCTGAATTGCTGTTCATTAATTTTAGAAGTTCACTAATGGTTGCGCTTGGTACAATACAATTTGCTTTTACATCTGAGGAAAGCAATGTTTCACGTATCGCTAGTCTATGTGAGTCAGTTGCAGCACAAATTAACTTATTATTAGATAACTCTATATGCACCCCAGTAAGAACAGGTCTAGATTCATTTTTCGCTACCGCAAAGACTGTTTGTTTAAATACTTCAATCAATTGCTCTGTCTCTACTTTGATTTCTGCATGATTGTCTATAAGCGGTACATTCGGAAACTCATCTGCAGGAAATCCATTTAAACTTAATGTGATTTCTTCTGATTGTATCGTAATTAATTGCTCATTCTTACTTTTTATTGCTATATCACTTGGCATTTTCTTTATTATTTCAATGAAATACTTTGCAGGTACAACAATAGTTCCTGCCTTTAAAATAGTTGCAATCTTTTCGTCTTCAATTGAAACAGGAATGAATTTTTCGATAAAAATATTCGAGTTACTTGCGATTAAAGTAATTCCAGATTGATCTGCAGTTATTTTTATACCAGATAATATAGGAATTAAAGATTTTGTTGATATTGCTTTACTTACTTCTGAAAGTGCTTGAGTGAATTGTTTGTAATTAACGATAAACTCCATGTTTTCCCCGCCTTACATGAGATAATATTTTTATGAAGATTGATGAACGATTGTTCCGTTAAAAAAATAATGATCTCTTTCCTCAAAAAAGGCTTCGCTGATAGAACAAATCCCGTTTACATTTATATGTAACCCTGTTTCTTCTTTTACTTCTCGAATTACTGCTTCTTCTAACGTTTCTCCTAATTTAACTGCGCCACCTGGTAATGTATAATAAGAACCATTTTCCCCTTTGTTTTTTACCATTAAGATCTTTTCGTTTGTTTTATCGTATAAAAGTGCATATGTAACATTTACTTTTTTCATATGTACCTCCTCTATTTTTAATAAAAGGAATTTTCTGTCTTCTATTCATTTTACCATTAACTCCTTTTAATATATATAAGTTAGTTAAGTCTTGCCTTTACCAGTATTGGTGGAATTAATAAGAATAGGCTACTGATATAAAAAAAGAACGTACCTTAGGAAGATTATCCAAAGTACGTTCTTGCAGTTTTAGAATAAAAATTGATTCAATTAATACTGAAATTAATAATAACCTCGCCCTTATTGCATGTGTATTCCAAATACTAATGTTAACAAATTCTATATACTTTTTAGCCGTTTTTCTAAATAATAATGATTATGTCCTTTCGGATGATCTTCACTTACTCCGATTACTTTATATCCATGCTTCTTATAAAAATCAGGTGCCTGAAAACTAAAAGTATCTAAATTGATTAACCTGCACTCTTTTTCAATTGCAAACTCTTCAATAAGCTTTATTAACTTGCTTCCGTAACCTTCATGCCTATATTCTTCAGAAACCCATAGAAAGTCAACGTGTATATGGTGCCTAAAAGTTATTGCTGTTACCCCACCTACTATTTCTTCTTTTTCATTTCTTACTATGAAACTAACCTTTTCTGAAGGTGTTTTTTCTTCACCTGCAAGATATTTTTGATTGTATTCAATTACTTTCTCTCTTATGTAATCACTATCTTCTTGTACCCACTGCTGTACTATTTTCATTTTAAGTGTCACGCTCCTTTTTACTTATCTATTCAATTTTAAAATGATATTGTCCTGTCTTTAATGAGTTAGTAAAGAAGCAAAGTTAATGGAATAAAAAAGAGCCCTAGTATGAGGACTCTTTTTAAAATTAAGCTACTTTCCGATGTAAATGTTTTAGTTCCTTTTTCTTTTCTACATTTGGTGGACGGATTAATATTGAAATAATGAAGGAAATAACACTTAAAACACCGATTATAATGAAAGTTGGTTGAAATCCCCCGAGTATCGCTCCAATAAATGATCCTGCAAGCGCACCAAATCCAAAACCTTGGTAGACAATCCCGTAATTTGTACTATGGTTTTTTAATCCAAAGAAATCTCCGACAATAGCTGGGAATATAGTTATATTACCACCGAAGCAAAAGGCGACACTTGCTACACAAGCAAAATAGATTTCGTAATTTAGCGGAATAAAACTTAAAGTAAAGACTGACAAACCTATAATAATAAAAGTTGCAGAGACAATTTTCATTCGGCCGATTTTATCTGATAACGTCCCAAGAATGATTCTACCTACTGTATTAAAGATCGCAATCATAGCAACGGCGTTTGCAGCGGTTGCTGCGCTAAGTCCAACAAGTTGTACGCCGATATCTTTTACCATACTGATTAAATACAAACCACCCATACACGAGGTGAATAACATAAAAAATAGCAGATATACTTGTTTCGTTCGCATCATTTCACGCGGAGTATAGTCATTGTGTAATGTTTCAGTTACAGCATTACTTACAATTGCCTCACGTAAGAAGAACGATCCGATTAACACTAAAAGTAACACGATAATACCCCAATATAAAAATGCTTGTGATACACCAAGCTTATCGATAAGATTTCCGTTTATATATCTAAAGATTAAGCTGCCCATTCCATACGCTGATACAGATATACCTGAAATAAGCCCTTTCCGATTTGGAAACCATTTAATTAAATTAGATAGTGATGTAATATAAGCTGTTCCATCCGCATAACCAACAACGACACCAGCTAATAAATATAATAGTGGTAAAGAAGAAACTTGTGAACTAAGTATTAAGCCGAGTCCTAAAACAATTCCTGCAGTAGCAATAAGTTTTCGAAGTCCTAATTTTTTCTGCAACTTGGCTGCAAATAAAGTTGAGAATGATAAAGAAAAACTAGTTATGGAGAAAGTTATCGCTACTGAATTAAGATTCCATCCAAACTTACTTACAAGGGGTTGATTAAATAAACTCCATGTATAAATTGTTCCAAGGCCAATTTGAACAATGATTGTACCTAGAACAATTAGTAACGGATTTATAGAAGTTTGTTTCATACTAACTGTCCCCTTCTTTTATCTTGACATGAATTTTCACAGTTAGTATATCCATCATAAATTGCAAGATACTGTACGGAAAATGGTAATTAAGTTCATATACACAAAAAGACACTTCATAAAGAAGTGCCTTTTGCAGGTTATATCAGATATTTCTAAAGAAAGCTTTGTTAAGATAAGACATTTTCAAATGCTTATGTATATATGTTATCAAATAATTTCTTAAATGTTATGAGACTTAAGACGTATTTTTCATTCATCATATAGTCGGATGAAAAATTAATATTCGATTTCATCAAAATCTTTCGGCTGCGGTACAGTTTGCATATTAGCTGCATCTTTAGGATCGCTATAAATTGCATTTTGCTCTGTATTTACATCTTTTATATTTTGCTTTTTATTTTTGTTCACTTTATCTTTCATTTTCAATCACTCCTTTTTGTTATAGGAGTAATTATGCCCTATTACCGGTACTAAATGTATCAGCGACTAAATTACTAAATTCACGTAAATAATATAAGTAATTATCACCACCGTAGTTATATCTTTTATTATACATTTTTGCAACAACTACATTATATTCAGGTATTACTAAAATGGTCGGTCCAGTAATCCCTAATATTTGATATGACCCTTTTGGAACACGTTCACCAAGTTCGCTTAATTGCGCAGGCTCATTTTGGATGAACCAAAACAATCCATTTTGTGGTAGCTCTTTGTTTATATATGTTGGACTCTGCAAACTCGTAGCGATTTTTATAACTTCTTTTGGAACAATTTGTTTACCATCTATCCCACCTTGATTTAAATGAAGATTGCCCCACTGCGCAAATTCTCTAGCTGAGACAAACAAATTTTTTTCAGTACCGTCATCTACCGTACCAATTTCACTAATTGCGTCTTCATTTGGATTATTAACAACGTCAACTAAATTTTCATCTCGCTGAACTCTCCAACCTGTTTCTTGAAAATTAGCAGGTTTAAACACACGCTCCTTTAACAATTCAGGAAAACTTTTGTTATATAGCTGATAAATAAGACGTGTCATCATTCTTACATTAATATCTCTATACGCCCATGATTGTCCCGGTGCAAATTCACGAAAAATTGTCCTGTCATTCGTTTCTTCTAATCCGTGCGAATGTGTTACTAAATGTCTTATCGTCGTTTTACTAAGCAATGCAGGATCAAAGTCTTTAAAATATTTTATCGCTTCATCATCAATAGAGTTTATTTTCCCCTCATAAAGCGCATACGCTATCATTAATCCTAAATAACTTTTTCTAGCAGAAGCAACGTTAAATTGTGAAGATGCTGTTAATCTCTTGGTTGTAGATGTATTTGAGTGATAACCACTATAATGCTCTAGTACGATTTTATTATCTTTTATAATACAAAGTGCTGTAGCAGAACTATGATTTTTTTCTTTTATATCCTCTACCCAAGAAATCAACTTATCATATGTATACAAATAAATCCCCCTTAATACACATCAAAATTACAGCATGAAAGAAAAGTGCAAAATAGTTTTTACACCTTTCTTTCATATAAAATAACTTGGATTTTCTATACTTAAATAATCCACCAGTTCCAGCAATTAAAGCAACTGAAACATCCTGCGCATCCTATACATCCGCCGCAACGACCTGCACAACCACCACATCTACCGCCACATCCGCCGCAACGACGTGCATCGTCTTGAATGTAATAGTATGGATATTGACTTTGTTGTTGATCCCAATACACAACATTGCCAGTTTGATAATCATTAAGGTTTAATGATTGTAGTTCTTGTTGAAACTGATTCATTATGAAACCCTCCATTTATAAATGTAAATTCCGTCCAAACATTAAAGTTAATAAATTCTTTTAAACAAAGTAGAAACAAGACTATAGACTAAATGCGTACATCAACAAAATATGAACTTACACTAGGTGATGTACCTTGTTTTTCAGCCTATTTTCTTTATATTCATTCGATGGACGTATTTACTATAAATAAAGTGATTTAAAAATTACTAATCCAACAATTTAGGAGTTCATCATTTAACTTACTTTCTAGTAATTCCTTTACTAAAGGCATTGGCATGATTTCATAATGATTTAAGGCTTCTTTATTATAAGCTATCCAGTGAAATGCTAAATGAGACTCGCTAGATTTCGGTGTTAAGTCCGTATGTAAATCTTGTGACTCTACTTCAAAAATGTGGTTAATTTCATGATGAAGAACTTCTTTATCTTGCCATTGATTTTCTATGACGCCTAAAAATTGTTGTATACTACAGTTTACTCCAAGTTCTTCTCTTAACTCTCTTTTTAATGCATTCTCTGCTGATTCTCCAATTTCAACATGGCCACCAGGTAAAAAATAATGATGGCCGATATATTCAGCAACTAATAATTTTTCATCTTTTATCATGACTGCTCGTACAATATGATGAAATTTACTTTTCAATTGATATTCCTCCTAGTTATTTAATGTATAGTTTCTCAAAATAGTCATTTAGTATTGGTATAATATAAATCATAGGTGTTTCATACGGATGAATATCATTAATAACTTCAAGAACATCTTTTACAAGTTCTCGTTTACACTTTATTTCAACTTTACATTCTTGTCCTTCGCATATTTGACCAATTTCTCCATTAAAAGGAGATGCCTCTTCTAAAGGTCTCCAATATCCTTTCACTGAACTATAGGAAAGACAATGGTCATATTCGCCCGTTTTACATGCTCCAATTTTATTTAATTCATCCCTTAATGTTTCAATATATTCTTCAGGAATGAACACTTCAATTTTCACTTCAGTAAATTGCATATTTCATTTCACACCTTTACTTCCTAATAGTTAAACAAATAAACGATATACTTGCTCACCATCATACTCCTGTCCTAATGATATGAAACCATATCGTTCATATAATTTCTTTGCAGAGATATTATCTTTATGTACGGTTAATCTAATTTCTTTACACGCCTTAAACGTATTTTTTATTATATTAATACTTTCTTGTAATGCTGCTTTTCCATAACCATTACCTTGTTGCGATTGATCAATAATAAATCCGTTAATCCAATACATATCCGATGTCTCTATTACAACAGCATGCATAACAAAACCAACCATAAGGTCACCATCGTATATAGCGAATGGTATGTACTCTACATTGTCACCATCTGGTTTTATATATACTTTAGCAAGTGAAACTGCTACAGCGGGGACAAATTTTCTTTGATCTTCTTTAACTTGTAACTTTAATGCATCTTCCCAATTGTCTCTCGTAACAACCTTTAACTGGACATTCAATATTGTAAGCTCCTTTATCTAGAGGATGTATTTTTATATTCAACGCATTGAAATAATTCCCTTTTTCGACAGCAACTTATAACATAATTTTTATAAAATCTTGAATGAATTTTTCTGCATCTATTTCTAAAGCTATACGGGCTCCTTCAGATTTAGAGTTAGGGCGAAAATCAGCAAATGTTTGTCCTTTCGTATCTCCGTATGTATCTACATTTACTGTACGATGCACAAATTCAAAAAAACTTGGATTTACTAATCCACTTATTGCAACCACATCATGTAGCAAAGGTCCTTCCATAGATGGATTAAGTTTTTGGTATGCGGATAGATAGTAGTCATACATTGGTTTCATTATCATATGAAATGGATTCTTTGCATTAGCTTGAATATAGTTAAATACATTTGGTGTTAACACAGCTTTGTTTGTTACATTTAAAGGGAATATTAATAAATTCTTTGCTTGATGGAAAACAATTTTACTTGCTATCGGATCTCCATACACGTTTGCCTCTGCTAATGGCGTAACGTTTCCTACTTCTAAAAAAACACCACCCATGAAATAGATTCCTTTTACATTTAGCATTAAATCATTCCATAAATTAAAAGCAATTGCTAACGAGGTAGATCTTCCTACATCAACAATCGTTAAATCTTTTCCGTACTTTATAAGAATCGCAGCAATACTGCCGAAATTATATATTGGAATAGATAATATATTTCCTGGAACATGGATGGGCCCTAATCCTTCTGCTCCGTGAATTTCAGGATAGTACGTAGTGATTTCTTCTGTCAGTGGTTTTGTTGCACCACTAATGACAGGAATGTCTTGTCTATTTGCTAACTGTAAAATATACGCTGCATTATGTGCAGCATGTATATGCTCAACATTTCCGTATCCGGTTACAATACCGACAATTTCAATTTCGGGATGCAGTAAACCATACATAATGGCAAATGAGTCATCAATACCTGGGTCTCCGAAAAATAATACTTTTTCCAAGAAATACTCTCCCTTCATAAAAACATAGAGTCATCAATAACTATGTATATGAAAAAAGCAAGTATATCTATGCGAATTTTAGAATGGATAATGTTTTACAAAACATTAAAAAGGAACTAGCGAATGCTAATTCCTTTCTTCAGTAACCATTCTCAAATTTAATTAATTATCGTATCCTTCATAAATTGCATCATTTATTAGATTTTGTGTTTTTTTATCATCAGGTGCAGGCTTCCACCAATTTCCTGTAATAAATAACATAGTTAATAAATTATAACTATCACTAAAATAACTTTCTCTCTTATTCTTCATCCAATCCCAACCACTATTTACCCACTTTTGATTATTGCTACTCGTTATACTTGCAACAATAAACGGTGAAACAAATACAGCAGTTGGATAACTACCAATATTGGATCCATTTAATTGATAACCATCCACAATTTTAGAAGGATTTCCATTCGTTTTATTTTGAATCCATGAAGAGACTTTATCAGAAATGACTTTACTTCGCTTCTCGCCGTACATCGCATAGTCCATTACAATTCTTAAAGGTACTCGACTAGCATTATAATAATATGCATTTGTATATTCTGACTCATCTAAGAAGTCTTTAGGTGCGGGTTGTGGTGGGTTTTTTACAACGAAATCTGAAATAAGTCCTGTATTTGGAGAGTACTTATTACTAAATTGCGTATAAACATCGTACAAATTATTAATAACAGTAAGCCAAGTTTTATCACCTGTAAATTCATAAAATGCTCTAAGGTGTGACATCATCCAATCAGATGGTCTCGTATCAAGTGAACTTTTAGAATCCCAATCTCCTAAATTTAGTCGGTTATTATTTGTAACATTACTAGCTTTAATACCTTTTGTAATCATGTCTTGTGCTTCTTTCAAATAATTAACTGTTCCATTAGATCCCCACTGCTTATGAGCAAGAAGAAGAGAATACGCAATATCTAAATCCCCATCAGTAGCAGAATCAAAATGACCTTGTGCTTTTTTACTATCTGCGACAACCCATCCCATTAAATTAGGATTTTGAGAGCTTTTAAAAGTTCTTGCTGTTTTAAATAAACCGTCATAGATTTTTTGAGCATTCGAATCATAACCAGCCATTAATACTGTAATTATCATCCCATACCCTTGACCTTCTGAAGTTCCAAGTGGCTTAAACCCATCAGCATCACCTGTAATCTCTCCTTTTACATAATAACCACCAGGTAAAGAAGATAAATCATTTTTCAAATATTTCTTTTTCCAATTATCATAGTAACTTCTTACAGAAGCATTTAAACTTTCCTGTGTAACATGATTCGGTTTTATAACACCTGCATAATTAACTTGCTGGGGAAATGGTTTCATCTCCTTTGCAGCAGCTACTTGTTGATTAACTACGGGAATAGAATTTTGTATTGAATTTTCCGTTACACTTGCTGCGAAACTAGAATTAGAAAAACTAGCTAGTCCGATTCCTACAATAGAAATACATGTGAAAATTTTTCTTTTTCCATTCATTATGTTGTCAGCTCCTTTTAAAATGCTTACTACATAAAATGTAACATACAATATTTAACTGAAATACAAAATATTATATTTATCAACATAAGAAAGAAACTATATAAAAAAGTATCATAAAATTATTATTGAATTACATTATACGGATTGATTATTTGCTAAATTCCTATGTTTTTCTTTTCTTAATACTGGTATATGAGCAATCACAATTCCAAGTATAGTAATTCCTCCGCCAATTATCGAAACTAAAGTTGGCACTTCTCCTAACCATATCCAAGCAATGAAACACGCAGTTATTGGCGTTAAATATAGAGAACTTGTTGCTTCAGAAGCACCAGCACGAGATATAATATAGGCCAATGCAATATACGGGAGTACTGTTGGAAAGACACCTAAATATATAACGCTCAAGTTAACTTCAAGAGGAGCTGCTAGTACTTCTTGATAAACTCCGGGTAAGAAAATAAGCATACATACAGTACTAGACAAAATTGTATATATGGTAAATGGTAAGAAGCCGTATTTTTTTAAGTAAGATGTTTGGAAAACGAAAAATAGACTTTCTGAAATCGCCGCTAATAATATAAATAATCCCCCGCTATTCAATTGAATAGCATCGCCCTGGCTAAATGAAATTAAGGCAATTCCTGCAAAACTAATTACACCACCAAGCCAACCATTTAATTTCATTTTGTCATTCAAAAAAACAGAAGCAAGAATTGCCGTCACTATTGGAGTGACTGAAATTATTAAACTTGCAGATCCAGCATTTACTGTTTTTTCGCCGTAGTTTAATGCGATGTGATAAATAGTAAACCCTAAAGCACCAAATATAAAAATTGCTGGGATATCCTTTAAATCCGGTAATCGTAGTTTGTATATAAATGAAAATAACAAAAGTATAAATGAAGCGATTAATAAGCGTAGTAAAGTAAGGTGTTCAGGCGTATAAGATTCAAGCCCCATACGAATTGCTGGAAAAGCAGTTCCCCATATAAGAATTGTAAAAGCGTGAGCACATATAATGCGTAAATCCCATTTTTTATTATGCATATTTTCTCTCCTTCCCTAAAAAACCAACCATTTTTAAATTACCAATTATTTCTTTTCATCATATTTAATAGTTGATACAATGTCTTCAACCAGTTATTTATCGGAAAAACCAACCACTTTGAATCTTTTAAATAAACGAAGGAGTTTTTTATATGACAACCGATAAAAAAGTGCCCAAATATCGGCAGATAATAGACTATATGAAAGAAAAAATTGAAAACGGAGAATGGCCAATTGGAAGTAAAATCCCTAGTCAGCGGCAGTTAGCAAAATTATTTCATGTAAATCGAAGTACTGTAATAACTGCACTAGATGAACTTATGGCAGATGGTTTAATTCAAGGACAAATCGGAGCAGGAACAATTGTAACAAATAATACATGGTCATTATTAGCAACTAATCCCCCGCCCGATTGGAGTGAATATGTAAAGGCCGGTATTCATAAACCAAGTAAGTTAATGGTGCGAGAAATAAATGAAGCAGAAGCAAATAAAACGCTTATCCATCTTAGTAAAGGTGAACTTGCACCTCACCTTTTCCCGCTCGAAACTATGCAATCTATAATTAAAAACGTCAGTGAGGAATTAGATTATTTCGGATACGAAGAACAAAAAGGTTTTTATCCGTTACGTGAAGCAATAAGCAAATACGTAAAATCATTTGGAATACATGCATCACCGGGTTCTATATTAATAGTCTCTGGTGCACTCCAAGCATTACAATTAATATCAATTGGTCTTTTACATAGAAAATCAACTGTTTTACTTGAACAACCTTCTTACCTATATTCACTTCATGTTTTTCAATCAGCAAATATAAATTTATCCGGTATATCAATGGATCATCACGGTATTTTACCTAACGACTTATTAAAACGAATTAAATATAGTCAAAAGAATAATATTTTATATTCAATCCCTTGTTTTCAAAATCCAACGGGGATATTGATGTCCAAAGAGCGAAGAAAAGAAATATTAAAAATATGTGAAAAAGAGCAATTGCCTATCATCGAGGATGATATTTACCGAGAGTTATGGCTTGATGAATCACCTCCAGCTCCTTTAAAGTCGATGGATAAACATGGACATGTATTATATATTAGTAGTCTCTCTAAAACACTTAGCCCAGGACTTAGAATTGGATGGATAATCGGACCAGAACCTGTTATTGATAGATTGTCAGATATAAAAATGCAAACAGACTATGGATCCAGCTCTTTATCTCAAAGAGTAGCTGCTGAATGGATAAATGAAGGTTTTTATGAAGAACATGTAGCAAACGTAAGAATGCACCTGAAAGAACGAAGACAAATAATGATACGAGCTTTAAATAAATATTGTGCAGATATTGCATCATGGGATATTCCTAGTGGTGGATTTTTTATATGGCTAAAGGTTGTACATAACATTCCGATGAAAAAACTATTTTCAGAGGCACTATCAAAAGGAATTCTTTTAAACCCGGGACGTATTTATGAAGAAGAATCAGATCAGTACATTCGTTTATCATATGGATATGCTACTCCAGAACAAATGACTAACGGAATTAAATTGCTCAGTGAATTAATTCGGAAGTTAACGGCATAAAAAAATCCTCTTTTGTTTTTGGAGGATTTTTTTACGTATCTTATTTACCACAACCGCATTTCCTGCCCCAACATAATAAGTTCTTCATAAGGATCTCCGTCAATATTTAATACTTGAGCAAAAGCAGGTTCTGTTTTTAAACCTTGTTCCTTTAAGTGAATAACTTCTTCCCTTATATGGGGATGCTGCATTAATAACATGTGCTCCACTATCATATGTCTATATGCATTTTGATTACGCACTGGCTTCGGTTGAGCAAATAATTCAAATTCAAAACCTTCGAATTCAAAATTCACCTTTATCGATTCAGTACCTTTAATTTTTTTCTTTTTAATGTTGAACCCTCCATAAGAACCATATAAAGATCTCATTTCCTGCTCAAAAACATCAAAGTTATATACTTCCATTACTATATCTAAGTCAGATTGAGGAGTATCAATTCTTATCGGGATTGTCCCGCAAAGAACGGGATCATATAAAGCTAAATCCTCCATTATATTTAGGCTATTCAAAACATCATATATTTTTTGTTGCTTGTCATTGCCCGATTGTAAATATGTAATAGATGTAAACATAGAAGTCTCTCCTTCATTTAACATAATAATCAGCTCACTAAATTTGAGAAAATAGTTCAATCATTGGATTTTGTTCTAGGAGTACCTTTATTTCAATATATTAAGCCGAACTAACTATATTTTTCAACTTTTCTCCTATACTGCAATACTATAAAAATAAAAAAGGAGGAATTATTATGAGCATTTTTAACATTCTTTTAACCATACACATCCTATTTGGAACAATATGCTTAATCACTGGTATTGTAGCGATGGTTGCCCAAAAGAAGAAAGGAAAACATACCGAATGGGGCGAAATATATCATGCATCCTATGTTGTCATTACCCTTACGGCAATAATATTATCCATTATCAACTGGGATAAAATCGCATATTTATTTTATGTAGCAATCTTCTCTTATTCATTTGCGATTTATGGATACCTTGCACGAAAAAAACGTTGGAAAAATTGGCTCCATCACCACATTAGAGGTATGCTAGGTTCTTATATTGGTGCAGTCACCGCACTTTTAGTAAATATCGGCATCCATATTCCCATTTTAAATTTACTTCCGCCAATATGGTTTTGGTTTTTACCCACCTTAATTGGTATCCCCCTCGTAGCCAGTGTATCAAAAAAATATAAAAAGCGTAGTTGAAATTAATTACATTTTGATTACTTTCTGATTATTAGAATGAAAAATTATACTCTATGTATTACAAATAATATTATGAATGCTCGTCCTATGAATATTTAAAATAAAATGCCGCCCAACAGGACGGCTCTTATTTTTACTTTACAAACGTAACATATTCACCAGAAACCCATTGATTTCCACCAACATTATACCAACCATCTTTATATCCAAACGATTGATATTTTTCACCTTTATACACGTTTTTCACAATGCCGTAATTTGTTCCAGGGCCGGTACGAACACGCAATACATCAGCGATTATAGTAACTACACCTACACCATCGTTTGATGATTGTGAAGTTGCTGGTACATTTCCTCCCGTATAACGGATGTATGATGGATCGTTATAAACCCACTGATCGCCACCTAGATTTAACCAACCATTTGTTTGTCCAAATACTTTGTAGGACTCTCCTTTCCCTAATTGACGAATAACGCCATATCCAGTACCAGGTCCTTTTCGTAAATTTACATTACTACCGTTAATATAAGCAATCCCTACACTATCATTCGACGGGGGAGGAGTCACTACGTTTTGAGCACCTTTTCCAAAAGTATCCGTTCCATATCCTTTGTAGTTATATTGCAAATGCGGGCTATCCACAAATCCTTTCCAGTCACCGCCCCATTCAAAGCCAATTTGTTTAGCATAACGAATTGCTGATGCCCACGGTTCTTTATTATAGCCATTCCAATCTTCTGTACCATTCGACTGAATTGGAACAAAATCTAATGCCTGTCCTACTAAGTGATATGAGCGCATCGTTTGTGATGCTCCTTTACGAACATATTCACGTTGTTGCTCGACCGTACGGATTGTTTCATAAATTAATACTTCAATTCCATTGTCGATACAGTACTGATACCACTTAAAAGCTGCAGCTTTCGTATTATCCGCTAATTTATTCAGATTACTTACATTTCTATTGTGGTATTTCAATATGCAACATCTCCTTTTCTATTATCCTATGCAAAACTCGTCTCACGGGTTGTACATATACCTAGAACGATACGAAGTACAAATACATAGGAAGCCAATTCAGCTAAAAAGGTTTTCACTTCTAGCTTCAAACTTTGTAAGTTGAAATCGAAGTAATAAAAAAACCACAACCTAAGTCTTCCAGTTGCGGTTTTTGGTATTTTCTTTTTATATGCTACATGCCTTCTTTACAGGTTGTGTAAATTTTTCCTTTATGAATAACACTTCTTATTCATGACTTTTCAAATCCAATAATATTGAATGTAAACAATCCGGATAATTAGTAAACATCCCATCGACTCCCCATGAAAGTAACTTTTTCATATCTTTTTCATTATCTACTGTAAATGGATGAACTTCTAATCCGTTTTTCTTTATTTTATTTACATAATCTGAATCAATATATTTGTAATTCATACCAAGACCTATGCAGTACATTTTATACTTTTCTATCTCTAATTTTGTTAATTGAACTGCTTTTTTATAAGGTAATAATTGTACTATGGATATATTACTATTTAAGCTATGAATCTTTTGTAGACTTTCTTCACTAAACGATTGAATAATAACTTTATCCTGTATTTCGTAGTGATTAATAATTTCTAATAATTTTTCTTCCATTCCTGGATATTCATCAGGTGTTTTTGTTTCGATATAATAGTTCGCGTTATGCCCAAACGTTTCAATAATTTCTGTTAATGTTGGGACTTTTGCATTTTCAAATTCTTTCTTTGCTAAGTTCGGATATTTTTCATTAAAAAAAGAACCTGCATTTAGTTGCTTTATTTCTTCTAATGTATGCTCTTTCACTAGCCCTGTACCATTTGTTGTACGGTTTAAGGTTTCATCATGCATAGCCACTATATGTCCATCTTTTGTCATTTGAAGATCGATTTCTATATAATCTCCATTCATTTGTTGGCCTAATTGATATGCTGCTATTGTATGTTCAGGCGCATATGCAGAAGCACCTCTATGTGCGATATTTTTTATATGATTTGATTGATTAATAGCTTTAGTATACTTATGTTCATTTATTTTCTGAAAAACAAAGATACTTATTACTATAAAGGTACAAATTATTGTAACGAGATATATCTTTTTCATAACGATTTATAAGCTCCTATATAAAGACGATTTAACTTGAATGATTTACTCAATTAAATGTCGATTTTCCAATACAGTCATTTTGCCGATAGCTTGAAATCCCGATTTTTTATAAATATTGATTCCATCGGGTGAAGCTTGTAATACACAATACGTATTTTTAAATTTATGTGCTTCTTGCAGCAGGAAATTGAACATAGCAGATCCGAACCCTCGTCCTCTCATTCCTTCTTTAGTTGCTATGTCATAAATACCAATACTATCTTTTGAACATATCAATGAACCAACAGTTACGACTTCACCTTCATATAACCCTAAAAATAATTTCAGATTCTCACTGTTACATATATCAAGATTAGAAATTTGATTATAGAATGCTTGTACATGTATACCTTCTTCTGATGCGCCGAATAGATCAGCTAACGTTTCTCCAAATTTATTTATTTGTCCAGGTGAAGATGCTTGTTGAATAGTAAAACTTACTGGCATGTTTATTGTTGGGGAAATTGTTTTTAAGTCTGCTACCATCGCAATATTCTGTTCCACTTCTTTTAAACCGATTTTAATTAACTCACTTTTTATATCCCGCTCTTGCTCCTCATCCCATAACCAAACACTCATTGGAAAATTTCTTTGATAATAGTATTCTACCTCTTTATATAATTTCTCAATCCCTTCCGTTAAATTATTGTTTAGTAGAGTGATGATATTAAATGTATCGGCAGGTAATCCACAATCAACAGCAATATAATCTTTCGTTTTTTTTATACTCATTCCGGGCACAAATTGTGCAATATATGAAGTTTTAAATGCAAAGTTATCTAGTAGTTGTTGTTTATAATTCATCAATAGTTCTCCTTTTCATAAAAAGTAACACTCGAATTTTTCTATATTAAATATAACATATTAGAAATTTACCATTTTCTATAAAAAGTACCTCTTTAAATTGTGCTCTATAGTTTAAAATAATTAAAAATGATATAACGTTGTCGGAATGAAAAAAGTGGTATATAATAAATATTAACATTACTAGTAATTATTTTAGGTATTCCTAGAATAAAGGAGCGATACATATGAAAATTACTATTTATTTCGGAAGTCATGAAGATCAAGATGTTCGTACTATGGACTGTCATTTAGATGTAGAAGATACAGAAGAGATTGTTTCTGTATCATAATATAAATAGTTAGGGTAAACCCTATTCCTTACAGCGTTTAAGGCACCTTTTATAAGGTGTCTTTTTTGTTATATTTTCATCAAAAACCCTTTACTTTATAGCGTTTTAATAGTAAAATATAAATATACGAACAAATGTTCTTTTTGTTTTAAACGTACATGAAGGGATGATTTTAACAATGGCTCCATTAAAGCGCAGAGGAAGAAAAAAGCAAGCACCTATTATTTCAAATACAGGCTTTATCGGCTCTGTCTTTATTGATACATTGGAGTTACAAAAGAAATCCTATTATTTCGCTCGTAAAAAACTTCAAATTGTTCATCACGTACTAGATGGTCTCTCTGGAGCAACAAGTGCTTTATTTAAAGAACATAACATTTCAGCATACATGTCATGTGTGTATTTACATAAACAAAAGAAAATTGGTTTTGTTCTTTCAACGAAACCATTTGAACAAAGTGATGGCGTTGCTTATTTTGTAAATTATTTAATCGAAAAGAATTTTTATGGCGGCCATGATGAAGATGTAGAATATCAAGAAGTATTTAATACAGGTTTTATCGGTGTAGTATTCGCTGATTTATCTAGTATAGATCGCTTTAATTTCGAGTTTGAAATGGGTATGCTAACGAAATTAATGAAAGATATGATTATTCCAGTTAAAGAACTCTTTTTACGCCATAATGTACCGGCTTACATCTCCACTTCTCACTTAGAAGAACAAAACAAATTAGGTTTCGTTCTCTCTGTAAAGCCATATGACGAACGCGCTGAAGCAGATTTATATTTTGAAGCATATTTAAAAGAACGCGGATTATTTATTGGTGATGAAGAAGATGATATTGATAAGATTGTCATTAGAAAAACCGCTGAATTACGATAAAAAAGCGCAGGATCAGCATCCTGCGCTTTTTAAGTTACGTTAAACACTATAATCTTTTGAATGAATTTCTAAATTTAACTTATTTGCTAAAATTTTATTCAAAGTAAAAAATACAATCCCCCCTGCAATGGGAAGCGTGTAGGCTGGAATGAAATTTAATAATAGTCCTGATATTGCAAGTGCTATTGGCTGCATTATTTTACCTAAGCTTAATCCAATACTAAGAACTCTTCCTCTATATTCTTCAGGAATCTCATTTTGCATGAAATACATTAAAGGAATATCAATTTGTGCTATCATAAATCCTAAAAAGAACATAATCATGCAATACGTAGTAACATATACCAAATTATTTACTACAATAGGTTTAAATAAAACAGGTATTCCTGAAACTATCATAAAAATCGCCAACATAAAACTTATTTTTTTCAATAGATAAGAATAAGAAAAACAATCAGTTATCTTTTTTACTAGTATTGCACCAACTATCATACCTATCGGGAAAGTCCCTTGAATCATACCAAATTGCTTAGAACTAAGATTAAGAACTGTGTTAATAATGTATGGCAACGGAACAGTTACAGCAAAGCCTAAAAAGAAATTAAGAGAAATTAAAATACTAAAAGTATTTTTTAAGCGTTTCCGCTCCAATAAATAAGAGTATCCCTCCTTTATATCTTCAATAAAATTAATTTCTCTAATTGAACATTCCTCATTTATGTTTTGCTCAAACAATTTAAAGTTAATAAACAATATGGAAATAGCCGAAAGGATAAATGAAATACCATTTATAATTATAAAAATTTTAATATCAAAGACTGCAAAAACAATCCCCCCTAACATAGGCCCTAGAATTAAAGATATAGAATCGATAATTTTACTTATAGAATTAATACTCATTAACCGCTCTTTAGTGACCATATTCGGTTTTACGGCCTCTAAACCTATTCCAAAAAAAGTTGTAAATACTGTCATAAGAAAGGTAGTAGTATAAATGATAAATAAGTTTAATCCATAATAGCTGCTTAGTATATAAACAGTTATTAATAAGCATCCGCTTAGTAAATCCATACAAATAACCAGTTTCTTTTTATCAACCTTATCAGCAATGACACCGGCAAATGGATTCATAACAATCATTGGAATCGTTCCTAATATGAGCGAAATTGCAAAATTTAACGCAGATCCGGTTATTTGTAAAACATACAATCCTAATGCAAAACTATAAATAGAGCTACCAAATAGTGATACTGTTTTTGCAATTGAATATAAACAAATATTTCTTAGTTCTTGGTTTCTTTTTTTATTTTCTATATGTAATCGTAAACTTCCCATCACTTTTCCCCCTGCCTAACTTTGTGTTACGTACATTGTAAGTTCTTGGGTCAACCCAATAGCAATATGTACTATTTGAAAAGTTTTAAGGGAAAATAAATAAAAGATGGAGTTAACCCCATCTTTTTCCGAAAAATGAATATGTATAAATTTCTTCTCCTTGAACAAAGAAATCCTCGTACTTTCCGCCTCGTTTTAAATAATTTGAAGTACTTTCATCAATCGATTGAAACTGTAAATTTTGGATTTCTTTCGTTACTTTTGCAGATGTAAAATTCTCTCGGAGTCTAGGTGCAATTTGGCTATTTATGCTGAATTTATTAAATAAAATAAATGAACTTAATAAATAACAATTAGGTTTAAAAAGGTAATTTAATTCGCGTAATAAAAACTCCTCATGTTCAAAACTATAATTACTTGTACCTGATTGATCAATTACAATATCAGCAGAATAATTCTGAATAGGATTGTTTAGAAAGTCAGCACAGATAAATACAATATTTCTTTTCAAATTTCTTCTCTCAATTACATCTTTTAAAAGTAAAAGTTTATTCAAATCTCGATCAACAGCAATATATAAACACTCTACCGGTAGTTCTTCATAAATATTTCGTAAAAAGAACCCAATACCAGACCCTAAATCAAGTAGTATTTTTTCATTTAAATCTAATTGCATTAGTTTCTTTTTCGCCCATTCTCCTCCTCTTTGAACATTTTCCAAAAAAGCAGTATCCGTTTCATGGATATAATCTGAAATAGAATCTTCAAGTGATTTCCTCTTATACACCTCAAATAATTTTCCAGCTGTTAAAACTCCGGAAGTAATCGCGTATTCTTCACCACAATTACAAATTAATTTCCCCTCAACAATTTGATTTTTATTAATAATGCCATCTTCAAGAATTAAATTTCCGTTACACTTAACACATTTAAATAAATGAAGTACTTTTAAATCTACCCCTAAAATTGAACTCGAAATTTCAGTTTCTATAGATAAATTATTTAACGTTTTCTTTAATTTATCTTTTCGTTCCTTTAAGGTTTTTATCTCTTGTTCAATCTTTTCATATTTTACTTTAAATAAAGATTGATAAAAAATATCCTTTTCATAGTCTAAGGATTTCCCTAAATTTTTATAAAGAAACAGTTCTTTAATTTCATTCAAGCTAAACCCTATCCATTTGTACTCTAATATAAGTTCTATATCCTTTTGACAATACTCGTCAAAAAAATAGTGACTTCCTTTTTTCTCAGGAATAACGAGTCCGAGATCCATATAATGTCTAATCGTATCTACACTTACATTATTTACTTCTGCAAACTTACTGATTTTCATCCTAATCACTACCATTTATATATTTGTTTATACATACTTCTTTATTATTTTAAAAAATCCTTTCATCTCCCTATATAAAATTGTTTATATTATGAAAAAGATGTAATTAATTTTAGAGTTCCGCCACATATCCATCAAGCTAAGCTTATATAAGTTTAGCTACTCTTTTTAATCTTGAATTTTAAAAAAGAGTAGTAGGTAGTACGGTTATGTCTATATATCTAAAAAACTTAAAATTAAACTATGAGTTCATGGATAAATTAAAAACTGTGGCGTAAGTACGACAGTTTTTTTCCTTTTTCATTGGGTTGGAATATGTAAGGTTACGTACTTTAACTGTAGAGGACTAGTACTACCCGTTCATATTAATTTCATAGACGTTTAGGATATTGTTTTATGGGAAGTGTTCTTGCTATGAAATCGGGATTGTAAATATAGATGGACGTGATTCAAGTCAAAGAAAAGGCACTCCTTAGAGTGCCTTTTCTTTGACTATTTTATATGTGCGAACGCTTTCAAAATTATTGGATATAAATTGATGTACGCATTGTATTAAATGGTGCATTTATAGATGTCTTTTGGTACTCAAAAGTTCCTTGTTGGTGTCCAGAAGCATCCCATTTATAATACCAGCCAACGATTGGTCTTCCGCCAATTATAGTGGAATCAATACTTTTTACATTAGAACCATTCATTTTAGCAAATGGGTTTTGGCCATAGCCCATTTCTTTCGTTGTAATATATAAGTATTTTCCCCCGTGGTTACGCGATGTGCTGAAGCTGTTCTGATTAATTGTTTCTACCCCGCCTAGCTCAGACTCTACTTGTACGACGTTTAGTGAAGTAAGTGGTGCTGCTGGTCCAGCTGAAGCTTCTGTTGCCATTCCTAATCCGACGAACGCTGTAATTGCTAACGATGAAATCCCTAGTGCTACTTTTTTAAACATAAAAAACATCCCCTTCCATCTATTGTTTTCTCTTTCATTTTCAATATAATCCTAATAACCTTATATGTAAATAGATTGTAGCTGTATAAATATTAGTGCGAATATTCTATTATATATTTCTACAATTCTATTACTTAATATGAATGATTTACAGTGCAAAACGAAATACACACATGTCAAGTTTGTAGTGTTGACATAAAAATTGTAAACTGGCTTATGCCTCGTATTTATCATATTTTATATCCAATATTCCTAAGCTTCTGTATTCTAGAATGTTTTTACTACAACTATTCATTTTTTCTTTGCAGGAACAACTGTGATAACATCTCCTTTATCATTTAAAGTCAGAGAATGTAGAAATTATAGCTAGTTATTGATATGCTACCTACTACGTACTGGAGCGCAACCTATCTGATAGGTGAATGATTCATGTGAAAAAGGAAACGCTACCAGTTCTATAGCACCTCCTTTTTATTTAATAAGTTAGACAGAAAGAATAGAAATAATGTTTTTCCTGTTTCACTATCCTTTTGTTTGTAAATGAACTGAGTTTTGAAAAACTATCCTATATAGTATGAATCGGGTATAGACATTAAATAATAGAATAGGGCACCTATTACTCCACAAGTAAAAATAGTAAATCCCATATTTCTTATGCCTTTAATTTTTGACCACAATCCAATAAATCCTGCTATTAACCCACTTAAAGAGAATAGTGAAAAGTTGGAAACGGGTGTAAGAAGAAATTCCGCATTAATCCCTGTCCCCCAACAAACAATAGGTAACACGACAAGGGTAAGACAAAGTAATCCCATTACACTTACAAGTAATTTAAGATATTTGATACCTGCAATAATTAAATAGATTCCACCTATAAATCCACATAACCAGTAAATTGGCATAAAGTAAATCCAAAGAAAATGCAAGATGATCATATGTAATTTCCTCCTATTTATTTTCGCTCATTGTAGTTCTGGTTATTTGATGTTCTGAATTCGTTGCTAATTTATTAAGTTGATTTAGCGTTTCTTCTAAATCAAACGAATTAAACCAACGGTAATCCTGTCTGTCTAGAATACGATAATGCTGACTAATTAGATTTTGTTGTAAGCGAAAGTTCCCTTTTTCTTGAATCTGCTTCCACCAGACTTTTCCTCCCAATGTTTTTTCTTTGAAGTTGTTAGTGCTATTGTGGGCCATTGTTTCGATTACTACTAATGGATCATCCCCAAGAGTATTCTGTAAAACTTCACTATCTCTAAACAATGCACAAATAGCAACAGTGTTGGTCCAACCTGCATTCGTTCTCCCTTTCTCAATTTGAACAAGCGTTTTTTTTGATATGCCGAGAACTTCAGCCATTTTATCTTGTGTATATCTTTTTTCAGTGCGTATTAACTTTATTTTCATTGAAATAAGTTCAATTGCATGCTCCTTATTCACTTTACTCCCCCCTCAAAAGTAACTAATGTGTTATTTAGTGTAATTTTACACTTTAATCAATTTATTTTCAACTCAATCCTCCTTAAATCTTGTAAGAAATAATTGGATAAGTCATAAAAAAGGCATTCCACAGTTATCTATGAGAAGGTAGCTCGACCATCGATTTCTAAACTCGATGGAGATATGTCGAGATCACATTTCATTTTAATTAAATAAAAAACCCGTAAATAATTCACGGGTTTTACTTTAATAACTAATTGCTATTGTACCTTCACCTGCATGAACCGCAAATGAAATTGGTAATGGATATAATTTGAAATCCATTTCAGGGAATGCTTGTCTAATATCTGCAATCCATTCCTCGGCTCCATCTTTATCATTAGCATGGAACATGTGAAGTACTTTTGGTAATTCTTTTTCAAGTTCATTTTTAATATATTCTCGACATTTTTGGATTTTACGAACTTTTTTTTCAAGTAAAAGCTCTCCACCTTTTACTTCTAATATTAAGTTAACACTTAATAAACTTCCAAGTAAAAATTGAATGCCCTTTACACGACCACTTGCATAAAGGCCTTTTAAACTTTTCGGGAATACGTGGAAAGGTCTTCTTTTTTCATCTACTAATGTTTTGTGTATATCTTGTAAAGTCATACCATCATTGTATAACGATTTCGCTTTTCTAATTAGTTCATCCATTGGATAACTTGTTGTTTCACTGTCTAATACCGTTAATGGAAAACCTGCCATTTCTGCAGCTAGCTTCATATTTTGATAGGTTCCACTTACTTTTCCGCTAATAGCAACTGCAAATCCTTCTTCATATTCTTCTTTGCATTTCGTAAATAACTCTACCATTTCCCCAATATTAGGTTGTGAAGTAGTGACTGTTTTACCTTCGTTTAACGCATTATAAACACGTTCACGTACACCTTCTTCACAATCTTTGTACGCCATTCCATCAATAATAACTTCGATTGGGATAACAAAGTTATCTCCTTCTGTTTTAAAATTCGCAGTTGTACTATCAGTAATCCAAGCAACACGCTTCATGTTGTTCCTCCCTTAATTCAATTCCTCTTTTCTAATTTTTCTATATATTTATGTTATAAAAAGAGAATATCCCTGTAATAGTAACAGGACTTTATTGTTTTGGCTATAGTAGATGTATATTAAATGTGACTATTTCTTGTCTATTTCACAAATAAAAAAGAAAATCAAGGAATTTGCTCGATTTTCTTCTTATCATATACTATTTAAAAGTTTCATTATCTAAAATTACAACATAATCATTCGTTAATCTTCCAGCTTCTTTTGTATAACTAACAAGCCTTTGTATATTATCACAGCAAATTTTTGCTCCCCATACGAGTAACGGTACGCCAATAAAATCGATATGGAACCTTCTAGAAAACAGCCCACCGAAAGTCATTGGTAAAGGCACTGTTGGTGATGTGTTAGAAAATATAATCTTTTCATGGCTTTGATAATGTTTTTGCAAGATTTCTCCTAAATGCTTCATCGCTGGTACAACAACTTTTGATGCGCCACATCCAATCGTATATACAGGATGACCATGTTCATCGATTCCATGAAAAATAATTTTTCCCATATCTTCTGTTTTCAATTTATTAAAGTAATCTACATTCAAAATTTCTTCTTTCGTTAACTTACGATCCGTTGGTAATTTATTTAAATGATACGCTGCAGCAAGTGAAGTTGTATGAGTACCGCCGAAGTCTGTGTAAATGTATATCATATTATCATCCCTTGTTGTAAAAGTTCAATGTTAATTAGTATTACCGTTCTTAGCAATGTTAAACAAGGGGTGAATGCATTTACGTTTTTTGTGTTAATTCATTATATTTTTTCCAAATATAATAACGTCTACTAATCACAGTGCCTAATGTAATACATAAAAAGGCATTTGTTACAACCATTAATGTCTGGTGCGTACTACCAGAAAACATACTTTGTTTAATCATAATTTTTGCTCCTAAAATAACAAGAAGGATTATTGTACTTACCCAATTTCCTTTTCGGAGTACATGACCTGTTTTACTATCAAATCGAAATGTTAAAGCTCTTCCCCGTATAATCCCTAGACCTAAGCCAATTCCAAGCATTACAACAAACAGTAGTCCTTGCAGCAAAGTTATTTGTCCCATATGAATAATGGACTGGATTGTTACAAAGCACAACAAAGCCGGAATGAGCCAAATACGGTTTATTTTCACTTTTCGTTCTTTACTTTGCATCAAAACAATAATAAGAACAACAAGTAAAATATCCATTTAGAATCCTCCTATAAACTTGTTTATCTTTAAAAAATATATTCTCCTCTTTTCATTCCATACTTGAAATACGATAGCTACTTTTAAGTGTAAGTTGGAAAATGTGATTTCTCATCAGTCTTAAGCATTATTTATAAAAATAAAAAGACGTACTTTTTACTCGTACGCCTTTAATAACTCGTTTAAACTCCTATTTATCAACTAATTCCACACCTTTAGAATTAGTTTTACCCAACACTCGAATGTTAAATTTATTAATGGCTTTTAAAAAGATAATATAAATACAATATCCAATAATAGAACCTATAACATTACAGATCACATCATCAATATCAGTAATTCGTCCTACTCCACTAAATAAAGACTGAATTAATTGTAGCAATTCGATACTAACTGATATAGTAAATCCTAATAAAATAGTATTTTTGAACTTTTTATATTTATCCCATAAAATTGGTGCTAAAAATCCTAAAGGCATTAATAATAAAATATTCCCGCCTACATTTCTTACAATAAGACCAATCATAAATAGGGCATCCCCATCATAAGCACTACCAATTTGATTGATGTCTTTAATAATTGATGCAAATGGTATTATATTGACCGAGCGATTCAGATTTTCAATATTAGAAGGAAAACCGATTGGTAAAGGGAATAAAGTTACTGCAACAACCATACAAATGTAGACCACGAATAAAAAACTTATTATTTCTTTCCACCAAATCATATGTTTTTTATTTTTGGTACCAATTAATATTCCACGTACAATTAAATAACAAATAACCCCTAAAATAATAAACAAACTACCGTTGATCATATACAAATTGTTAACACATCCTTTCATATGAATTAATAATTTAAATTTACAATTATATAGTAATGTTTTTTAATTTAAAAATCCATATAAACATATGTAATTGTGCAGAATTACAAAAACCCCTTATTTAATAAATAAAGGGTTCCTCGTTAACTAAAATATTTTTCAGAACAGAAACAATCATAAACCCGTTTAAATTATTTTCGTATCTCTTCTTTTATATCCATATAATTAAAAAGCTCTTTCTATTTCTGTCATTAATTTTTCAGGTCCTGCCCCTTTATTCGATGGAATAACTAAAGTGATTCCTAATTCTGGATATATGGCCGAGCGAAAACTGACGCCTAGATCATATCCCATTACATGATATTTGAATACCTTGTTTTCTCGTGTTTCAATCCATACTCCATATCCGTAAGACTGTTTATCATTTACATGAATGTGGGGAGTTAAAAGTAACTTTGTATATTCCTTTCCTAAAATTTCATTATTAAATAGTGCCGCCCAAAATTTCAACATGTCTGGTGCAGTAACATATGCACCTCCATCAGCCCCTCCTTTTATTGGTATAGAGTAAGCGTTTGTTCTCCAATTTTGGTTGGTTTCGTCCTTTATATATCCTAGAGCTGTATGTCTTGGTAATTTATCTAACGAAAAATAGCCAGAATCATTCATGCCAATCGAATTAAAAATGTTTGTTTCTATATACTCCGTAAATTTAAGTCCCGTCTGTTCTTCTATTATTAATCCAAGTATGATAAAACCTGCGTTGTTGTAGTGAAACTTACTCCCAGGTGCAAACATCATATTACTGTTTTGGAATAATGGTAAAAAGTCTTTTAAGCTCTTTAATAGATACATAGGTGTTTGTTTCCAAAGATCCTCGAAGTTATCCATAATACTTTCATCAAAATAATCTGGTATACCAGAGCTATGCGTTAGTAGTTGATGTATTGTAATATCTTCATCGAAGTTTGGAAGTTTTATCTCTAGACAATCCTTTAATTTTGTATGAAAAGAAATAACACCTTTTTCAACAAGTTGACAAATTCCAATTGCAGTGAAAATTTTACATCCTGAGGCAATGCCGAATCTTGTTTGTATCGTATTGTTTATACATTCACTTTTGTTTGCGTAACCCATTGCTTTTTCATAGATTAAGTCTTTTTCTTTTTTTACTAAAACTACCCCAGAGAAATCTATTTTCTTTTGTATTTCTTTTACAATTTTATTAATTTCATCTTTTGTTTTTATCACGACAACCACCCTTGTCTTTCGGTATTGTTCTTTACCCTTATTAATTTTTCCATATAAAGGGGAAAGAACCCTTTTATTAAATACGATAAATTGTTAATGAGAACACAAAGTTCATTTCGAATGTATTCCGCTATTTGTGGGCAGTAGGACCCCTATCTCAAAATTCAGCGAAAGCAAAGAAGTTAAGTGGGGACCCTGCTGCCCGTAAAAGCCCGATTGGTGAGGGCTGATAATCAGTGGGGGATGCCCCCCTCATTAAAGTTTCACTTTATTGATTCAGTAGAATACAACTTAGATTGTGATGGGAATAAAGTAAACACACACAAGACGATAGTAATAAATAACATGATCAATGAACCTACAATAACTACCAGTTGTATAGAAATGAACTGAGTCGCAACACCAGATAATATTGTAATAAAGATTGTTACTAACGCAATAACAAGTCCATATATACTTCCGATCCGTCCCATTATATGAACGGGAACGTTATTTTGGTAAAACGTATAAAAGCCTGTATTTGCATATGCCATAGAGAAAGATAAAATAAAGAATCCAATAGCAGCTATTAAAAATATATTTGAAAAAGCATAAATTAAATAACCAATTGCGATGAATAATGATCCTATTCCAATTAGAAATGAAGGTGCTAATTTCTTTGACAAAATTGTATTTGTTATGGCACCTAAAATAAATCCTGCACCAGCTATACTAACTAGAAAACCATATTCACTATCTGTTAGTAGTAATACCTCTTTCGCAAACGATAGTTCAAGTGAATCAGTAGCGGTTGCTAATACGAACATACTTTGAAATAAGAAATACACACATACGACATACACATGTTTTCTACTAAAATTTATAACAGTGTTCCAATCTTTTTTTAATACTGTAAGAGATAATGTATTACTTGTTGTATCCGAAGCTTCTTTCTTATCAAGATTAGGTAAAAGTAATGTAATTAATCCTGATAAGAGAAATGCTATAGCATTCATATATATAGCAAACTCTGGTGTACCTGCAATTAATAATCCCCCCGCTACTGCTGGTCCAATTAGTGATGCACCAGATCCTATTAAACTGCGTAGTGAGTTGAAACGTTGTCTTCGCTCTACTGGAATTAATTTCGTCATATACGTCATAGCAGTTGGCTCATAAATTGCACTGGCCATACTTATAAAGAATACGAATACATAAACAATCCAAAGTGACGGAAGTAAAGGTAAAATAGCGATAAATAACACACGATATATATCGAGGTGAATCATTAATTTCCGTTTATTTAAACGATCAATCATACTCCCAGACCAAGCGTTTGTAAATAAAATGGCTAATGGTTTTATTACATATAAAGTAGCAACAGCTAAGGCTGAGCCACCCATATTATAGACAAGTACATTCAGTGCTATTAAGTAAATCCATGCCCCTAAATTCGCAATACCAACTCCGGACAATAGTAATAAAGGATATTTCCAATCTTTAAGTAAGTTCTTCATTTTTGGCCCCCGCTTTCCAAATTGTTTTAAAACAATAAAAAAATCCCACCCCCAAGACTTTTAGTCTTAGGGACGAGATTTATCATCGCGGTGCCACCCTAGTTTATTAATATGTCGCCATATTAACCTTATCAGGTACTGCATTATTTTCATGCTTATACCTTAGCTCTATAACGGGAGCTCCCGTCACACCATCCCCTAATAATAGGTTCCGATGTGCTGCTCAGAGGCTTGGTTCAATAAATAATTTTTACTCCTTTTCAGCTACATGGAGCTCTCTGTGAAAAATTCATTTTATTTACTCTTCTCTTCACTGCATTTATTTTTTCCATATTATCACATATACATTTAACTGTAAATAAAAAATAATCAGATATTTAACAACTTGTCATTTATTATTTTTTCTAAAAATTACGGTGCGTGAAATTACTCGCAACTCTAAAGAAAGAGCTATTTGCATACAGCTCCTTCCAAATGCCTGGATTAATTCGTATTCGCCTCTGTTAACGGTTGTAACGGCGGTTCTAATTCTAGTTCTAGTATATCTCCTTCTTGTAAATCTTGTCCTTTTTCAATACTTTGACTCGTTACATAACCCGTACCAGAAGTTTTCAAATCTAATTTCAAAAGTTTAGAGAAATACATAACATCACGCATGGACCACCCTTTTACATTTGGCATTTGTGCGTTATTCCCTAATAAAAATATACGATCACCTTCACTCATTACCTCGCCAGACTGTGGATATTGTTTTATTATTTTTCCTTCTCCTAAAATTACCGGCTGTAGCTTCTCTTTTTCTACACTTTTCTCTATTGTATCCATCGATTGATTTACATAATTTTGTACTTTTAATTGAGATTGTTTCGCTGCATCAGCTATTTGTTTTTCTGTATACGGTTTCACCTTTAAATATTCAAGGCTGTTTTTTATAACAGGTTTAAATATTTCAGCAAGAGGCTGAGCTCCATACTCACCTCCTTTTAACTTTGGCTGCTTAATAGCTAAGTATACGATTAACTCCGGATCATCAATTGGAGCCATTCCTAAAAAGGAGAAAATGTAATTCTCTTTCCCTTCCATATATCGGCCGTTTTCAGGATTCGGTATTTGTGCTGTTCCTGTCTTACCTCCAATTGGATAACCATCTACTTTATACATTGTACCAGTTCCTTTTGAAGATGTTATAACACGCTCCATTAAGCTTCTAACCTTGTCCGCTGTTTCTTTTTTTATCGGATTCCCAATTTCTTTCGGTTGATTTTCCATAATAACTTCTTTGTTTGTTGGATTTACAACTTTATCAACGATATATGGTTGCATCATTTTCCCGTCATTTGCTATAGCAGTAGCCGCTTGGATTAATTGAATCGGAGTTACTGTAGAACCTTGACCGAAAGAAGTTGTAACCTGTTGAATTTGTGTATTTAATAATAAAGTATTTTTACTTTCTCCAGGTAAATCTATCCCTGTTTTTTGATTGAATCCAAATTTATTCATATATTGCTTAAATTTATTTGGTTTCAATAACTGATCTTCTAAAATAGAAAAAGCTACGTTTGATGACCTTTCAAATCCTTCATCAAATGTAATTGATCCCCATCCAAATCCACCATTATGGTCTTTTATATCAGATGAACCAACGGAATATTTTCCAGATTGAAAATATTCTTTTCCGTTATATACACCTTCATTAATGGCAGCTGCTAACGTAAAAACTTTCATTGTTGAACCTGGTTCATATGCATTTGCAATCGGGTCATTTAAAAAGTATTCGATATCACCTACATTAGGATTGTAACTAGGTTTACTAGACATTGCTAAAACCTTTCCTGTTTTTGGATCAGCAATAATGCCAATTAACATAGAAGGATCATAATGTTCTTGCGCTTTGTTCATCGCTTCTTCTAAAAAGCTATTAATTTGTTTATCAAGCGTTAAATATACGTTATTCCCATTTTTAGCTGGTTCTACTTTACCTATATCATTCGTAAGCGGAATCCCCCTTCGTGTACCCACATATTCTATATTCCCGTTTGTCGAGCGCAAATATTTATCCAAACTCTTTTCAAGCCCAAACTTCCCTTCCGTATTCCCTTTATCATCTGGTCTAGCAAAACCAAGTATATAGGATGCAAAGTCTTCATTCGGATACACTCTTGCTTTTTCCGACATAAAAGATACACCTGGTATTTTTAAATCATTAATTTTTTCCTTCTTTTCCCTAGATAAGTTCCGACCAATTTTCCCAATTTCAACTTGCGTACGCCCTTCATGAAAGTTTTTTAATACTTCTTCTTTATCAATTTCAAGCGCATCGGCTAATTGTTGTGCGGTTTCATCTTTATTTTTCACTTTATCTTTTCCTTTTAAATTCACAACAACTCGATACGTTGTAGAATCTTGTACTAACACCTTTCCGGTTTGATCATAGATAGTGCCACGATTCGCTTCTAAAACACCTTTTTTATTATGTTGTTCATTCGCGAGATCCTTTACATTCACATTATGCACGACTCCTACTGCCTGAATATAGAATATACGCAAAATCATAATAAGAAACAAAACAATAAAAGCAATCATCATATATCGAGCGCCTTTATTTGTTTGTAGTTTTTGCATACTTATCTCCTCTCTTTTGGAATGGATTCGTACGAAGATCTGTTTTAAAATTTGTAGTTTTTGTTTGCGATACTATATGTTTCGAAGTTTTCTTTTTAATTCCTTTAAAACAATGCAAAACTAACTGTTGTTATTTTGTGTCATTATTTTATATATTTTAAATACGGTGCGTGAAATTTCAGAATATTTATTAGTGAAACTTGATTGCATAACACTCTAAACTCTTTTCTTATTGCCTATAAAAAGTTCCCCTCTGGATTTCCAAAGGGGAACTTTTTATAAGAAAATTATGCGATATGGTTATATTTTGCTAAGAAAGGAATTCGTCTCGCTACTAATGCATACATTTTGAATACGAATTTCGCTATTGGTTCAAACATACGTGTACTTTGCATTACTAAAGCGCTCGTAATAAGTGTTAAGAATGCTGCACCAAATATATCTAAAGGATAATGAACACCTACGTACATACGTGATATACCGACTAGTACTGCCCATAATAGCGCGATATATTTCAGTTTTTCTCCTCTAAGAATAAATACGAAGGCGATTGAAAATACAAGTACAGAATGATCACTAACGAATGATGAATCTGCTGCGTGTGGTACTAATTGATGTACATCATGTGATACAAACGGACGCGGATGGTAATATACCGCATGTATAAGAACATTTACTACTAATGCAATAATAACCGAAAGCGTCGTATATAAAACTGTATATTGTTTTCTAATTGCATTCTCTTTCTTTCCATTATTAAACCATAAGATAAGCATAAATAAAATGGCTACGTATGCAGCGCTATTTGTAATAGAAACCATTAACGTATCTAATAGTTTAGATGAATCAGCAAAATTATTAAACCACTGAAATACTGTGTAATTCATAATACTCTCTCCCTACTTACAAGTGTTCTTGATTTACACAGTATACAATACCATTATGAAAATGGGCTTAAACTTTTCTCATCTAATTCTCATTTTACTATTACTCATGTGACAATTATAAAGCAAATTTTATACGCTATTTATATATAAAGTTCGTAAACCTTTATAATAAGGCGGTTCGTATTTTTTTTCATGTTTGGAATACATAACATGTTCATTTAAATATACTAATTGCAAAATCATATTTTTTAATTCATTTGAAGTACAATATTTCCAAATTGTTCTCCAAGTTCCATACGGCTTAGTGCTCGAATTGCTTCTTCTAACGAGTAAACTTTATCAATAATTGGTTTAATTTGATGTTTTTCTATAAACTTTATCATCTCATTAAATTCCTCACGGCTACCCATGGATGTTCCCATAATATCAATTTGATTGTAAAATAGCGCGCGTAATGGTAATTCAATTTTATCTCCTGAGCTTGCACCAAAATTCACGATTCTTCCGTTTGGTTTTAATACATCAAAATATTTCAAAAAAGTTGCTGGACCTATACTATCTATTATTAAATCTACTTTTTCACCTTGTAAGCTCTCTTCCCAATTTCCGGCACTATGAAAAGAAATATCTGCACCATATTTTGCAGCAAGTTCCCTTTTATTCTCTACCCTTGAAGTAACACTCACTTTTGCGCCAATTGCTTTCGCGAATAACATGGCAAATGTAGCAACACCACCGCCTATTCCCGGAATTAAAACGTGTTCGCCGCACTTCAATCTCCCTTTTGTAAAAAGCGCCCTATATGCAGTTAATGCGGATAAAGATAAAACACCTGATTCTTCCCAAGTAAGATATGACGGCTTTTCTACTACATTTTCAGCTGGTACAATTACATATTCAGCAAACGTTCCATCTTGCGGTCCACCTAGCACTTCCGGTAACTCCGGTACTTCAGTAGCATGTTCCCATCCAATACTAGGATTAATAATAACTTCTGTATGTAATATGTTATCAGAAACACCGTTTCCAATTTCCGTAACAATACCTGCACCATCTGATCCTAAGATTAAAGGTAATTGCATTTCTTTTCTATTATTCATAATAAATCCCGATGATTTAAGCCTGCTGATTTTAACTTCACTTTAACTTCCCCATCATTAAGTGCTCTCTCAGGTGATATTTTATATTCTACACCGTCAAATCCAGTTTTATATTGATGTACGATAGCTTTCATTATTATTCCCCCTTAATAATTTTAATGTACTAGAAATTTCGAAATAAACAAAATGATTTGATCGTAAAAAAAGAAGGAATGCAAGAAGCACCCCTTCTTTGAAGGCTTATTTTATTATACATGGTAATGTAATCGTAACGATTGTTCCTTCATTTTCTTTACTCTCTATTTTAATAGCTCCGTTATATTTTTCTACAAGTCGTTTTGCAATAGACAAACCTAGTCCGTTTCCACCTTGTTTTCGACTTCTCGCTTTGTCAACTCGGTAAAACCGATTAAGAACAAATGGTAAATCGGATTCAGGTATTCCCGCTCCATGATCTATTACACGAATTTTAACTTTCCCTGATTGTAAACTGGATTCTATGCAAATATATTTATTAACCTCTTTTGTATACTTAACTGCATTATCCATTATGATAATAATAATTTGTTCTAAGTAAGATGATGGCATTGACACATAAGCCTCGTCATCCCCGAATTTCATATCAAATTGAAAATCACTTTGGAGTACTACAAAGTTTTGTGTAACATGTTTTAATACGCTATTTACATGGACTGGCTCAGCTGCTATTGGATGCAATTGTTCAGATTCAGCTCTTGATAGTTCTAGCAATTCTGAAACTAATTTATTTAAACGATCTACTTCCTTTAAACTAGATTGAAGAGATTTATCTAATACTGCTGGATCATTTTTCCCCCATCGGTTTAACATCGCTAAGTGACCATGAATAATTGTTAACGGTGTTCTTAGTTCATGAGATGCGTCTTCGACAAACTGTTTCTGTTGTGTAAAAGAAGTTTCTACTTCATCCATCATCTCGTTAAAGAGAAATGATAATTTTGCAAGCTCATCATTATTTTCTCGTACTGGAACCCGTTCATTTAGTCCATTCTTTTTAATACGTTTCATCGTATCTGTTATATTTTGAACACTTGATAATAGTTTCTTCGTTATAAGAATCCCACCTAAAAAACTAAATATCAATCCAAATATTCCAGCAATAAGCATTACCACTAAAATAACTTTTAATAAATAATCAAATGTCTCTAGGTTTTTCGTAAGTTCAATAGTTCCAGTAAACTCTTTCGTTTTAATTGGTATGCGCTTAACTAATATTCGATCTTCTAAATGCCTTTTTATAAATGACTCATCTTTTATAACCTGTTTCGGCTTTATCCACGTTTCATTAAAATCTCGTGAAACAGTAATAATCGGCTCCCCATCCATGTCAATAATACGAATCATTTGATGCTTATCAATCATATTGTTTAGAAAATCTTTACTGTTTTTAAATGTTTTACTCGAAAGGGTATCATTTTTATCTTGGAAATATGCCGCTATTTCCGTCACTTGCCTATTTATTTGTTTCTGTTCATAATCTATAGTCCACTTATTGATTACAATAAACTGCAAAGCACTATATAAGATGAATAAAATAAATACTAGTGTAGTGGACCAAAGTGTTAGTTTCCACTTTATAGGTAGATTTCGAATTCGAAACATTATATTTTTTATCATTTCATTATATATCCCGCACCACGCACTGTTTGGATATACTCCTCCTTATCTACACTATGTAACTTATTTCGCAAATAACGAACATATACATCAACAATATTTGTCTCAACAATTGCATCATATCCCCATACTTGATCCAGTAAAACATCACGAGTAAGTACGCGATTAATATTTTTCATAAACATAAGCAATAACTCGAATTCTTTATTTGTAAGTTCAATTTCTTCATTTCCTCTAGTTATAGTTCGAGATTCAATCTGAAGCTGCAAATCTTTGAATGTAAGAAATGAAACCTGCTTGTTTTCAATATGTTCTTCTCTTCTAAATATCACTCTCATACGTGCTAACAGTTCTTCAATTGCAAATGGTTTCGGAAGATAATCATCCGCTCCACTATCTAAACCTGTCACACGGTCCATAATACTATCACGAGCAGTCAGCATAATAATGGGTGTATTTTTAGTCGCTCTTAGTCGACGACATACCTCTAGTCCATTTAATCCAGGCAGCATTAAATCAAGCAAAATGAGATCGTAATTCTTTTCAAGTGCTGCGCTTAACCCTTTTCTTCCATCTAGTTGTATATCTACTTTATACCCTTCATATTTTAGTTCTAATTCTAGAAAATCTGCTAAACTTTCCTCATCCTCAATAATTAAAATGTGTTGCAACGGTAGTTCCTCCTAGACAATTAAATGAATAAATAATCCTATTCCAAATATAATTGCAATGATTTGATGCACTTTTCTATACATCATAAATTTTTCTTTCTTATTTATTTGTTGTAAATAAAACCCAACAATCCCTAGTACAATTAAGGCTAATAGAGAAAATATGCCACTGTATATGAGTAAAATATGACGACTCCCTTTTATAAAAAAGTAAACACCATGAGTAATTGCAACAGCTATTATAGCGTATCCAATTAATACATGAAACTTTTTTGCAAATAGATACACTTCTTTAACTTTTTTAAATCCTTGTATATTTTTCTTCTTTAAAAACACCCATATATGGCGTAAAAACCATAATGAAGCAGCCATAATAGCCCCATATTCACCAAAAGAGCCTAATTTTTTATTTAACCATTTTACATTCAGAACATTGCCGTACATAACATTAATAAATAGCATCTCTACACTACAAATAATAATAGTAATACCTATAATTTTAACACACACATGGAAATATTTATTTCTTAATATCTTCTCCATTTTATTTAATCTCCTTACTAATAAAGGCTTTGTAACAAGCAGTCTATCAAATAAAAAAGAAAATAAAATGAGAGAAAGATTAAAATAAAATGAGAATTTCAATATCACTGACAACTATTATTGATTTTTTTCAGCTAACTTTATTATGTTTTGAATAAACGGCGCTTTTGCCTTTGTATATGAAACACGATCAAAAGCATGTGTAATAGCAAGCCTCTCTTTTAATTCTCTATATTCTTTACGTGCCCATTTATGGCATATTAGAAAGTCGCGAAATAAAATATTGTTTCTCCACTCGTCACTATTATAAATATAAACATGCAAATGATGAGTACCTGCTCTCCATTTTCCCTTTCTAAAAAAACGCCAATTCGTTGCTTCTTTTGGGACAAACTCATATCCAATTTCCGATAGAACTTCAATCCAGTTTTCAGTAATTTGTAAGTCTGTTACGCCAATCATCATATCAATAAGAGGTTTAGCTCCTAATCCTTCTACTGCTGTGCTCCCTATATGTTCAACAGCGATTATTTCTTGTCCTAACAAGGAACAGAATTTCTCTTCTTCTTTTATATACTCTTCAACCCAGTCTTTTTGATACGGTTTAATAACAATTTGTTGATCCATTATACTCACCTCTCTATAAGTGTTTATCATTATATTTATAAAATTTTATGTTGTTAGCATAGGATTTCCATAAAATATGTCGAATAGTGGAATGTACAACTTAATGATATTAAATGTGAGGTAATCTATGAAAGATAATTCCGTGGAAATTCAGTTAAATAACGTAACATTCCAATTAAAAGAATATCATAATTTTGATTGGCTTATTAAATTAGGGACCGTATTCGCAGTTTTTGACCAACAAGATTCAGGTAATATAAGTTTTGGTGTAGAAAAAGATGGTCATAAGAAATTTATTAAATACGCAGGAGCACAAACAATTACATATGAAGGAACAACGGGTGATGCTATTGAAAGGCTAAAAAATTCAGTTACTATCTATGAAGATTTAAAGCATGACTCGCTCATAAGACTAATTGATCATTTTCCAGTTCAATCTGGGTATGTATTAATTTTCGATTGGTTTGATGGTGAATGTCTTCATTCGCATTGGCGTTTCTCACCTCCTGAAAAATATAAAAATCCAAACTCTCCATTTTATAAATTTAGACATTTATCTGCTATAGAACGAATTCATTCCTTACATTGTATTTTTTCTTTCCATACTTATGTAGAAAAGAAAAACTATGTAGCGATAGATTTTTATGACGGTAGTATTTTATATAATTTTAATACAAACGAGACAAAAATTTGTGATATAGATTTATACAGTAAGAAACCTTACATAAATAAAATGGGCCGGCTATGGGGTTCCTCCCGTTTTATGTCACCAGAGGAATTTGAACTAAACGCTATAATTGATGAAAGAACAAATGTATTTAATATGGGAGCAATGGCTTTCTCACTTTTAGGCGGTGAAAAAGATCGTTCTTTTATAAAATGGGAAGCAAGTAAGGAATTATATGAGGTAGCGTATCGTGCTGTAAATAACAATCGAGCAGAACGGTATGCATCAGTTACAGAATTCTACGAAGCGTGGTTAAAAGCGGCTAATGCAGAAAAGATATAACCTTAAATTATTAAAAGAAATATAGAGTTTATACTATTATCATGTATATCAAGAATGATTGTATGAGCATTTCATATTAGTATGTTCTAATTGATTATGGCTATTATTAAGGAAGATATATCAGCGATAATTTATGTCTATTTTGTATGAGTGTTAGCAAGTTCGTTTGCAAACTTGTTAGCACTTTTTTGTTTAGATGATTCACACATTCCTTCTTAATATACTGTTTATAAATGAATTCAATGTTAAGGATATAAAGAGGTATTCAAAACAGCAGACGCTATGGATGAAGCTTTAGACCGTATGGAGAATATAAAAGTACCTGATAAGTACAAGGACATTAACAAACTTGTGTTAGAAGGCGTAACAGATGCAAGAAAAGGAACAAAGATAATACTAGACGCTAATAAAGAAGATGGAAAAGAGATTGAATTAGCTATACTTAAAAGCACTCCACATATGTCAGGTGTAGAAGGTGAACAGTGGGATAAGGCAATTTATGAATTAAATCAGGAAACTAAAGATGCTTATGCTAAAGCACTTGATAAGAAAATGGAAGAACATGCAAAGTGATAGAGTAACTTATAACGATACATACTTGATATATTATTTGATTTAGGGGGCATCTTCATGAAAGTTGTGCGCTCTATATTTAAAGCTTTTCGTTTAATAGGTTTATTTGTAAAACCCGTACTGCTGATAACGATCTTCCTATTCTTTAAGTTTATATCACATCACTTGCAACTCATTTTATATTGATATATTTTCATTTACTATATCACACCACTTACCCATATCTTATATTGTGTGTAACTGAGTCTATCACTGAATCCCTTGCTATCAGTAATTTCATTTAACTTTTTCCTTTGAGTTACACAGTACGAAATTTATGAGTAACTGTATAGGGATACCACCACATACCTATCAAGCTAAGATTTTGAGACATCTCCATTACGAGAAATTTACCTTTTTACAGTTATTTATGAGAATTCAACTCATTTTTTCGTTTTGGAGGAAAATCAACTTAAAAAAAGTAAATGCCCCAAAACGAAAATTTTATTGTTTTACAGCTATATATGAGGAGTTAAATCGATTTTTTCGTTTTGAGGAACAACAAATTTCTTAACTTGATGGGCATACAGCGAACCCCATCAGATATATAAATCTAACTATAATAAGAACTCTGGAAAAATCTGAAGATGACAGCTTTTTATTGCTTATATTGAGGCTCATCTTGTTGAACCTCCTGAACACGTGGTTCTAAAGAATCAATAATTGTCTGCGCTTGCTGAGCAGCATTTTGATACAGTTGTTTTGCTTGCTGATTGTCAGTATCAAGAGCAAATCCTTCTAAACATGCTTGAGCACTTTTTAATCCAGAAATAGTTTGCTTAAGCTTAGTAATTACTGTCATAATCAAATCCCTCCTTATAATTATGAATTTCCTACTTAGAATAGCTATTTTCTACTAGAAATATGATTTCTAAATTCTGGTTATCTTTATAGAAGGGGGATTGCCCCCATTAATTATTATGAACAGCTGGAATTTGTGTGATTTTTGATATTCTCAAGCAATGTAATGATGCTTACATATTTTAAGTGCTAATTAAGATAATATAATGTGTGTAATTTAGCATTAGAAGATTTAGGAATCATTCATTTATGAAAAGGAGGAGACAAAATGACTATTTTCACATTAGGTAAAAAGGTTCCAAACTTTACACTCCCTGAAATAACTGGACAGGAATTTTCTTTAGACACCTATCTTAAAGAATCTAAGGGTTGGAAATTAATTATTTTTTTTAGAGGAGCTTGGTGCCCAGTTTGCGTCCATGATCTGAAGGATCTTGAAGAGAGTAAAGGTTTCTTTGAAGGGAAAAATGTACATCTTATTACTGTGTCTACTGACAAGTTAGAAAATTTAAAGAAGATGGCATTGGAGAACAACTTATCGTTCCCAATTTTATCAGATGAATCCCTGGTTGCTTTAAAAGCTTACGATGTTTTCTATCATGGTGATGATGCACCTTATGAAGACCACGGTACTCATGGAGAACCTGCGTACTTTCTTGTGGATGAAAATGGACAACTACTATATCAGCAGAGGCAAACCAGTCCATTTGGTCGTCCAACATCGACAGAGCTTAGAAAGATTGTTCAATATATAGGTAAAAATCTAAAGTCTAAATAAATCTATTTATAAGAAAAGAGCAAGCTGTATGCTTGCTCTTTTTAATGATTTTTTAATAACCAGTTAATTTTTAAGCTTAACTAACAACTAGTTTGAATTCAATAGAGGATAGGAAATTGCCTAATTCTGATTTTTGTAATTAGCATTACAGAATTGTTTTTTTCACTCTGTTACGATAACAACGCAAACAAAAAAGGAGTGATATACGTGCAATTTTCGGTTAATAAAACAATTAAAACTGGAATTATAGGTGGCATCATTGGTGGGATTATTTTTGGAATAATCATGCAAATGATGGGTAAGATAGCCATGATTGCAGGGATGATGGGAAGCAGCAGTTTACTTAGTGGCTGGATTATTCATATGATGATAAGTATTATTTTTGGCATTACATTCGGACTGTTAACATCCGTTATTAAAAATCGTCTTGTTCTCACAATTGTTTTTGGGGTTGGAATTTGGATAGTGGGTCCTCTTGTAATCATGCCTATAATGATGGGGATGGGAACAAACCTTTTAAATGCTTTTGCTCCTCAGCAATTAATGAGCTTAGGAACTCATTTGTTTTTCTCTATAATAATTGCAATTGCGTTTAAAATCTGTTCAAAAAAACAAACATCTTAAAAGGTAACTATTCAATATTTTGCAACGAAAATACACATGCTAGTTCTTATTACTGTGCTAATTTAAAATATAAACCATGTACTATAAGTACATGGTTTATATTTTATTAGAGTTGATAAAAATTGAAGTATCTTATTAGATAGCTTGTTGTTGAACGTGGGATTAATTAACGGACGATTAGCGATTCTTTTCCCATTATGCCAAACCATATATAAACGAAAATTCCGCTATAACTCGACTTATTTTTTATAGTAATTAATTATCCCTCAAAAATATGTATGTTTTTCATTCATTTGGATTATCCCTATTTTTTTACCCTTAAAATTTCACGTCCCTTTAAAATGAAGGTTCCATCTACAAATACGGAGGCATTAACTTCTCCTAGTACCCCCCTTATTTCTAATGCAGCATTTAGATCATTAAATAGTTTTTTTCTATAAAATAAATATTACTTTGAATTAGATGTTGTTTTGCTTTAAAACAGCTTAAGCACCCATCCATTGTATATAAAACTGGCTCCACAAAACTCCCCCTACCTGGTACTATACTAATTAATTACTTTTATGCAGTAATTTAGATTACAGTAAAAATTACAAAGAACGGTATAATGAAAATAAAAATAGTGAAAGGAATGAGTTCAAGTGGATAAATTATTACTTCTTTCACAAATTAGTCTATTAGAAGAATTACCAATGGACGATCTTAAGACCGTTGAAGAATTAAGTGAGATGAAACCTGTTAAAAAAGGAACGATTATATTATCTCCAGATAAGCCAATTGAAGCATTATTTTTTTTAAAGAAAGGTCAAGTACGCTTATTTCGTATGAATCATCATGGAAAACAGTTTACTGTTGATATTTTAACAAGTGGTAATATTTTTGGAGAAACATCTACCTTATCTTTAACAGATGACCAGGTTTATGCTGAAGCAATGACAGATACTTATTTATGTATGATTGCAAGGAATGATTTTGAGGGATTTATTGAAAGGAACCCCCAAATTGCATTGAAATTTATAAATATACTTTCAAACCGTTTAAAGGAAGTTTATAGCTTAAGCGAGAAAATTGCTCTTAGTGATGTTAAATACCGTCTAATATACTTATTATTGAAGTTAAGTGAAAAAACTGGAAGAAGAATAAACGAATGGCAAACCATCAATATGAAATTGACACATGCTGACATTGCAAACATGATTGGTTCTACACGAGAAACGACCAGTGCTATTCTGAGTCAGCTTAAAAAAGATGGTTTGATTAAAAAAGATTTAAACTGGTCTATTAATGCTGAAAAAATCGAGCAACTATTAGAAGAAATTTAAGCAACCTCATCAAAAGTCCACTACAAGTGGGATTTTTAATTAGATAAACTTCCTAATATCATTTTGTTACAATATAGGGTAGAACCACTTGCCCATCAAGTTAAGGAGACAAATTTGCCCCAAAATGAAAAAAGCGTTATTCTTTCAGTAAAATACTTGAAAGGATAACGATTTTTATGGTTCTCTCGCTTTCTGAATAAGCCCGTTGAATATGAATAACTGAGATATGTTTCATTCTTAAAATTACTGAATTACTTTTGAGCTAGCACTAGGTCTAGCCAGGATTTCGCCTCATTGTACAAAGTTGGATTGTTTTGCGGCGTGTAGTAGGCAAGGATTGCAACTGCCTGTGATACGACCCATCCGCGGGCCCTTGCCAATGTAGCATCGTCCGTAAGAGTAGCATCAAGGAACACATCGCGCGCCTCTGGCGAGTGCAACTTCCACGCGACCATTACATCACACGCAGGGTCACCTATTCCCATTGTCCCCCAATCAATCACACCGCTAATACGCTTATCACGTACGAGCCAGTTACGTACATCTAGATCGCCGTGATGCCAAACAGGAGGACCGTTCCATGGAGGGGCAGAAAGAGCCGACTCCCATACAGCAGACACCGCGGGATCGCCATTAAATCGTGCTAGCCAATATCGGAAGTCCTTGTCCCGTTGGGCCAAAGGAATGCCACGTCCTAACGGCCCTCCCGTTGGATCGACTTGTTGCAGCGCTAGGACAAACTCTGCGAGATCACGTGCTGCCTGCATCTCGTCAAGCGCCTCTATCGGCACCGTTTCACCCTTCAGCCACGAATGTATCTCCCAAAACCATGGGTATTCGTTATTGGGGCGCCCCTGAGCGATAGGTACAGGGATTTCAAGCGGAACTAATGGCGCGATTTTGGGTAGCCATAAGAACTCGCGTCCTCCTGGTGTCGTCGGTCCTTCCCTTCTCGCTAGCCGAATGGAATATTCATCGCCAAGTCGGAAAACGGCATTTACCGTTCCAACTGGCTCCACCTTACGAAGGGGCAACTCTGCCCAGCGGGGGAACTGATCGACAAGCAAACGACGCACAAGTCGCTCTTCAATTTTCAATTCGTCAGCATGCATCTTCTCGGACATCGTATGATCTCTCCTTGGTAGCTCTGACATAAACTTTTATCGACGGAAAATAATAACAATTCTCCGTGCACCAAAAGTCAAAAAGCCACACTTTTTCATTATACAATGCAGTCACAACTAAAAAAAAACTTATCTGAACTTATTAAATTGCAACACACTATAGGGGTCAATTTACATTACTATAAACCTTTGATGAATTTATACCTATAACTTATAGAAAGCATTATTCTTTTGTAGAAAAATACAGAAAGTATGGCGTTTTGTATGAATCTATCGATTCAAGATGAGTTTCATTTGTTCGCTGAAGAACTACAGCAATATCTATCTCCACATATTCTTCAATAACTTGCACAAAATTCACCTTATAAAGGTTAATTTTGTATGCAGATTTTTAGATAACTGATATCAATCTTTTAGAAAACCGAAAAATCTAGTTGAACGGAATTTTACTTAATCTTAGCTTGATGGCGATGTGGTGGGACCCTACATCCATCAACTTAAGAATTTAGAATTACTCTAGAATAAAGTTTTGTTGCAAGTTAGCAAAAACTTCATTCTGGAAGTACTATAAAATTTTAAAACAACAATTTTATCCAATAAAAACAACAGCTTAAGCCCATTGTAATTATAGGTCAGAAAACAACTGGCAGATTAACAAGAGAACGAATTTTACTATGATTATAATTTAATTGATCCGGTTTGATTGCTAGGCGAAGGTTAGGAAGCCGCTGTAACAAAGTACCTAATGCAATTTGTCCTTCTAAACGTGCTAATGGAGCCCCCAAACAGTGATGTATACCAGCCCCAAAGGCTAAATGATTATTCTCTTCTCGTGAAATATTCAATGTTTCCGGATAAGTAAATTTCTGTGGATCAATATTTGCAGCAGTTAGAGAGAGTAGAACTAAATCACCTTTGCGAATCCTTTTTCCATGTATTGTCATATCTTCACTAGCAAGACGGCTAATAAACATAACCGGGCCGGAATAGCGTAATAGTTCGTCAACAGTGGAAGAAATCAGGGAAGGATTTTCCCTTAGTAAATTCATTTGTTCGGGATGTTGAAGTAATGCCAGTACACCATTACTGATTAGATTAACTGTAGTTTCATGTCCAGCGATAATAAGCAGCCAAATTGTCGAGAGAAGCTCGTTATTACTCAACTTGTCTTCTTGATCTTTTGTTTGAACGAGCTTGCTTATCAAATCAGCATCAGGATTTAGACGCTTTTCGTTAAGCAATACCTCGATGTATTGAATAAACTTTTCAAGTGTTGTTGTAACTGCAGTTCCTTGACTAGGATTCACAGAGGCGTTCATGAGTATTTGTGTCCATTCACGGAACTGGTTTCGATCAGTGACGGGAATCCCGAGCATCTCTGAAATAATAATAATGGGTAGTGGGTAAGCAAAATCTGAAATAATTTCCATCTTTCCTTGTTCCTGTACAGCAACCAACAATCCGTCGGCAATTTGCTGAATACGGGGACGAAGATCCTCTATCATACGTGGTGTAAAGGCTTTAGAGACTAGACGACGTAGGCGAGTATGATCAGGTGGATCTACCGTAAGCATATTTGGCATATTCATCAACCAGTCAAACAGTTTACTCGCAGCTGTATTTTCCGAATTTGGGTGTTGCTTATCATGGGGTGATGTGAATTTCCGTAAATCTTTGATAAAACGAGCATCTTTCAGAATAGTAATCACATCATCATAGTGTAATGCGACCCATGTCCCTCCTATGCCATAAAAGTCATCAATTTGAAAAAAACGCTCTTGTTGCTTGATGAGGTTTTTATAGAACATAATGGGATTACGCATGGTTTCCGGTGAATTCAAATCCTTAAAAGTAAGTTTTTTCACTAATATGCTCCTTATCATTATAATTATTGAATGATCTGAAATTACATGTCTCTTTACCATACTATTCTATAGTTATTCATAATACAAAATGACACATCCGATTCCTAAACTCGGTTGATTAGAAATATATCCCTGAATACAAAAACACTAATACGTTTTCTTTTATATTCCTTCCGGAATATACAAATATAGATTCTATAACAACCTATATGGGTCCCCATACATGTTAAGAAAACAGATTTACCCAAAAAGAAAAATGAGCTTTTTTATTTCAAGTTAGCACAAAATTTCATTTTTAGGGTAGTTGTCTTCTCTTAGCTTGATAGCGATGTGGCTCTACCCCATCGCTATCAAGCTAACAAAATTGAGATACCCCCAAATCGAATAAATGAGAGTATCTCGGTTATATATGTTTGACCATAATTCCTTATTTATATACTGCTAGTTTTTGTAATAGTTGTTCTTTTATAACCGGCCATTCGCTTGCGATAATACTATATACAACGGCATCTCTTACATAACCATTTGGCAATTGTCTTTCATTTCGCAATACACCTTCTATTACATATTAATAATTTAGGAAATTATAAAATAAAGAGGTGACTTTTAATATATAATGATTCAATTTATTATCCTTATATAAATTATGATCAATACTTCGATCGTCAATTCCCTGGTCTTCAAATCCCTGGTTCTCCAGGTAGACCAGGTCAAAGTTCACAAGCCCCAACATCTCCTCCCCCATCATTTATTCTTCAACAATCAGTAGCTTCACCATTTGCTGTTGATCCAGGAGCAATTTCATTCTGTTTATTTCGAAACACCTATATATGGCTTAATAATGGTAAGCAGTTTTGGTATTATCCGATTTTTGTAGGACAAAGGTCTGTAACTGGTTTTAGATGGAACGGTAGGTTTTTGATGATTTTGGGAATTGATACAAGAAGGATTAGATCATTTACATGTTTTTGAAAATTGTAGAGTAACGTTAAAAGTTTAATTATATAAATAAAAGAGGTATTAGAATGAAAAATTCCCATTCGAAATTTAAAAATTGATAATTTTAAAGAATTGTTTTGTGTTAAAAATAATTATGATCTATAAGGTCTCTTGGTTTATTTGAGATGCAAATCTTTAAAGAACTTACACTGGATCTTTAGAAGAACGAAATAATTTCACTTGAAATTAAACCTATATAATCTTAGGTTGATGGGCATGGGATACCACCAACATTTTGTAAAATAACCTACGCTATGCGGAAAAATAAAATAAGCTGTCCATATGGACAGCTTACTTACATAATTATCAAGATAAGAAGTGGATAAATATGATTTATTTAACATTAACTCTCATTATCAGTAATTGGATAACTACTTAAAACTGAAAAAGAATTTGCCAATTTTTTCGCAAAACTTAATGGTGGTTCAACAGATTGGATATGAATATACATAATCAATGGTTTCATATATAACCAATGATTATGTAAAGCACTAACAATAATCCCCTGTTGAACAATTGATTGCATAAATAAAGGAATTTCTTCTTGTAAAATAGCAATTTCTCCAAAGTTCAATGCGTTACCATTTTGATCTAACGATTCAAAAGATATCCCGACCGGTATCACTGAGGTGCTTGGTCGTCCTTGAACAAACACTTTGATATTACGGTGCAAGGAGACAGAACAAACACCTTGATTTATATTGCTTTTTCCATTAAGTATTTTAGCAAATTGTTCACAAAGAACGTTGAGGTTATTCATAAATCTGATGTTCCTTTCTCACTATAATAGAGTGCTGTACTACTTAAAGTATTGATCTATATATATCATACAGATTGGGTATATATGATTACTTGTATTAATATATGATATACACATACTTGGTATGCAAATATATAGAATAGAGCGAGAAACGAAGGAATAACGATGTATAACCAATTCATATGAAGTTAACATAACACATCATTGTCGGTAGCAAGGAAAAGGGAGGAAACCGTACTCTCACCAATTGTGTTGCTGTTCTATCGATTTTTGTTAAAAAAGATAACTGTTTAGTCATGTAAGATCACTTCTTTTTATTTTTAATTCATTTTTGTCTTATTGCTCCACGTCTTCTTTCATAACGTGGTCCATGAACTCCCATTAACTCTTCAATTTCACGAGCGCTAAATTTCTCTTTTCCCTTTTTCTTATTTTTCTTCTTTGCTTGTTTTGATTGCTTTTTCCACTCGTGTAATTAATCCTTTAGCACCTTTATTCCCCCCATCTCCCTTTTCAAAATAAAAAGGACACCTATTCCTAAAACAGCTTGAATGACTGCTTTAATGAACTGGTGTCCTCTAGTTTTCTAGCCGGACTATATTTGTTTTTCGTTCACTTTAAAATTCCAGCTTGTACAAAAATATTACTCATACCCTTTTCCGTTGTAGATAACAAAACCTACTGGATGATGGGTAAATTACAAAACTGGATCATCAGGATTTCCAATTGAAGGATATACATGATTTTTATCAATGTAGACTCCCTCTAATTCAATTGGATTACCTGATTCTAGACCACTAATTGGCTCTCCAAAACCATCGTTATCTCAATAACGAATAGCACAGAATAGCTCATCTGGAATCATTGATACCTCTACACCACTTGCATGCATAACATGTTTTGTAGTTTCCATACTTCCATCGCTTTTCTAATTAACGACCTGTCCACATATCTTGCACAATTCCATTTTTAAATAATTCATATGGGAAATAACAATATCCTTTATCTCCCCAGTCTTCTCCCCAGCTGTTGCGAATAATAACCGTTTGCTTATCATCGTCATATCCAACAGCACAAACAGCATGTCCCGCTGGTTGACCATCTTCAACAATTACATCATCTGTTCCTGATACTGGAACTATACCAGTCTTTTTCACTTCTTCTGACATAAAAGATTTTGGTACAGCAAATCCAAGTACAGCAACTAATCCATGAGCAAGTGCAGCCTTTAATCCCGATAAATCTTGAATACGATGGTAGGTTCCAATTTTATAAAGTGCAGCATCTGATTCAGCCTTTGGTGATGGCTTATCTCTAAAATTCTCGGTATAAGGAAAATCCTCTTCAGGGCATACCCCAATATTTTTAAGAACCCCCATACCATCACGAACATTCGCTCCACTATCTTCCTGAATATGTCCTTCTATTTCTCGTTCATGATAATATAAAAACAAACGAGATAAGCAAGTAAATGGACGACCTGATTGTAATAATAGATATTCTCGTAACCCTGAAACAATTGCATTTGCCGTACAAGAACCTATATTCCATTGATTTACTATACCTGACATTTTAGGACGAAGATCGACTTGCGTTGGCAAATCCGCCTCATTACTAAACAAGTAACTCCGAAACATTTTGTCTCTTAAATCAACAGGGTCTTTTCTTACATTAAGGTACTTTACAATATCTTTGTTACTGGTAAAACTGAAATTTGATTCATTTGAACTCATTGTAAAAATCCATCCTTTCTTAATATCTAGATAATTCATTTCTTCTCTATACTTAACTTAAAAATTAAAAATATACCTATTTAATTTTTATTTCATTTGCATTCAATACATCCGCATGTTTAATTATTTATCTTTTTACTTATCAATTTCTATTTTCAATTTATCTCACAACTACTTGAACTCTATATCTTTTTTTCTTTCTTGTTTGATTCAATTGCTTTTTCCACTCACGTAATTAGTCTTGTAGTGCCCTCATATTTTCCTATCTCCCCCTTCCAAAATAAAAAGGACACCAATTCATTAAAACAACTTGAATTGCTGCTTTAATGAATTGGTGTCCTCTAGTTTTCTATCCGGACTATATTTATTTCATTATACTTGTCTGTATAAAAAGATTCCTCCGAGCTTTATCTATTCTGTCTTTCTCATATTTTTGTATAACCTTTGTCCGACGAGCAATTGCTTTTTTTAGTTTCTTTTTCTATAAATTATCCAATCCTCTCACTCCTTCTTATGAAACGTTTTTCCATTTTTAGACATTCTCATTAATTTAATACCTTCTTACATTCAAAAAGCCGCTCAGATGTGAATTGTACCTATATAATTTCAAAAGGATTATTTTATTAGGTTTTCAATCAAACTTCATTTCAAAATTCTCAGTTTCAAATGAACTACTAGACGCATACACCATATACTAATTTAAATGCTTCCTAGGAAAGAAGGTGAAAGCTATGCCATCTATTGTCGGAAATATGGTTGTGCAAAATAGTAACGGTTCTTTCAACTTAGGTGATTTTTATAACGTTTCTCCAAAAGAAAATACAAAAGCTTATAATGGTTCAGGTTCATCTAACGTTGCTTTTGTTCTCAATACATTTAACGGTGTTAGTGCAACAAACACATTTGATTCTGATGTTGCAGACCAAAACCAAGTTGGAACAGTCTAAATTTATTCATTTTCCTCTAACTCCTGAATAAAACCCAATATTCCGTTAATAATGTATATACAGTTTCTGATTTCCCTTCATACCCGAAGGCTGAGTAGCTAGTTTTTACTAGCTGCTCTTTTTATGTTTCACACGAATAAAATTCTATATTTCACCGATACTATATAGGACTGTAAAAAGTCAGCTTTAAATTCTTCCCACTCTAGCTCTCTTGGTCGAGGGTTGAGCAGTTAGCTCTTGCTAGCTGCTCTTTTATTTGGTTACTGCTTCTGTTTCTTAAAGAGATTCTTTAACTATATTTCACTAATAAGGACAAATTCTTTAATCTGTCTCGAATAAAATAAATAATTTGGCATATAATATCTATGCATCTAGATTATTACCTCTGTATGGAGCAGTTAGGCTGGGCTAACTGCTCTTTTATTGAATAAATTTCTAAAAAGTGTTAACAATATAAGTACACCAAGGTTGAATACGAATGACCATTTCGTTCTACTTATTCACCAGGATAGTTAGCTTTTGCTAGCTGTCTTTTTTTAGTTTATCCGAATAAAATTTTTAATTATGTCCGATACTATAAATGGGCTGATACAGCTTGAATTCACATTGACATCTGTAATGTTCTTTTTCCTTTCTCTGAGGACTGAGCGGTTAACCTTCGTTAACTGCTCTTTTGTATTGAGTTGATAATAAATTTTAGGTCGTATTTCTCTTCTATGCCATATACTTTTTAAGTATCCAACTCAAAGTGTTACCTCCTATCCGAAAGGGCACTGATGCATGGTGCTCTTTTTTAGTTTCTTTATTTCTACAAAATGAAATTTTTATAACATTTTTTAGTTCAAATATCCTTTCCATCAATGTACAAACAATATTACTTCTTCTTTAAGCATCTTTATGAACAAAATCAAAGGAGGCATCTAATGTATATATCAAATAGGATTGGCTTATTTAGTTGGATTGCAACTTGCCTATACTTTTTAATTGAACCTTTCTTTATTTTCACTTCTACAGCATCTTATAACTATTTGCATCATGGAATGAGTGATCTAGGTGTAACAACCTGTGGAGAATTCACCTACGAAATAGCTCCTTATGAAATATGCTCCCCTAATCACTTTTGGATAAATTTACTCTTTATTCTTAATGGAATAACATTTTGTATTGGAGTACTATATATTTCACAACATCTAGAAAAAACAAAAATTAATAAAATAGCAACATTTTTTATAATTATAATAGGAGTTTCCACTATAGTCTCAGGATTAATTCCTGCAGATGTAAACCTAATTGGACATTCTATTCTAGTTTGGATAGGTATGCTTACTGTATTTCCAGGACTATTTATTTTTGCAAAGAATCTTAAAAAAACTAGAAAATGGACATATTTCTGTTTACTAAACTTAATAGTAATAACAATCATTATCTCACTTGTTTTTCTTTTCCCCTTACCTGCAGGTCTACTACAAAGACTTTTTTACTTGGTTCTTTTCGTTTGGGGAACTGTATCAACCTACAAATTAATAAAATAAAGATTTCATTAAAACTTTTCACCTTTTAACTGGACAAGCATATAGTATTGTATGGAGATATCCACTCATAGAAATCTACCTTTCTTGTCCAAGAGCATGCTTATATGCGTGCTCTTTTTGATTGCATTTAAAGACTTCACATTCATTAGAAATGTACATACAATAATCATGATCATCTCATTATTAATCTTTTAGTATCCTTCTCGATACACATCTTGGTCATAGAGCATCTTAAAAAGCGCTCTTTATATTTGTTAATAAATAACCATTTTGTTCAAACATACACACGGTATATATTAGTTAAGCATATATTTACATAGACAAGACATAACTTTTTTAAACATGCACAATTTTTGTGCATGTTTTTTTATTTAACAAAATAACTATTTTATTATGTTTCCTAACTTACAGTAATGTCCTTAAAAAACATTCATATATATTTATCAGATGCACTTTTAAATTCCAGAGTATCAAATACTTTTAAAAGTTAACTGACCAACAATATTCGACTTATCTTTAAAAACTTATTAAAAATCACTTAGATACAAAAAAGCTACGTTTTATATAGGATAAAAAATTATCTTACGCAAAGGGGCTTGATTATTTGTGAATTACCAAAATGATAATAACTCTAACATTCACAAACCTTGCACTTGTCCATCCCCCACGGCTAACAGTTTAAATGTTGTTCAAACTACCCCATCAATAGTCTCTGTAAATTCTGCGATTCCACTAGATACCGTGGTAAATTCTAATGGTACGGCAATCTCATTCACACCACCAACAACTGTTTTACTTGAAGGTGGAAGAACCTATTTGGCAATCTATGAAGTGCAAGTTATCATTCAACCAGGAGGTAATTCGGCAGGTATCACTATGTATCTTAATAATAATCCAATCATTGGCTCTGGTACTTCTCTGGGATATACTGCAGGATTCACTTCTGTATCAGCACCCGCTATTTTCACTACACCTTCAGGTATAACAAGTACCCTTACTGTTAATGTAGGACCATATTCTAATACATTAAATACGTTGGGCTTAACTCTTGCTGTTGTAGCATTAACATAATAAAATGTAAAACTCTCTAAAATGATTTTATTTATCCCTTAACTGTCTATTGGGCTAGCCTCTAAGAACTCCACATAACTACATATAGAAAAAGAACATTATTTGGTTCCATAGTACTAGGTGACTCGGCTAGCACAATTGCTGAATCACCTATTTTTTTATAATAAAATAAAGCTTTTGTTTAATTTTTTACTTGTTCTTTTTAATGCATTATTCTATTACAATCCATTTTCATGTTATAATTACCAACAGTGCATATTTTAATAGGTACAACAATTCTCATACATATAGGAGGACCTTAATGATCCTAACTCAAGAAAAGAACATAAAATTAATTATGCATTTTCTTACCTTGTTTTCTTTTTTTATTCTTATTTTCTTTAGCATCACAATTTTTTATATACCGTTGATTTTTTATTTTGTATACAAATCACAAAACATTCGAAAAAATATCCTTTGAAGCTGTTTTTTACCGACTATTCATTTGGATAATTACAATAATTTGGAATATTTTTACAATAATAATTTTAATGCTATCTTTATCTAATTTAGACTTAGCTTCAAATAACGCTTTGATTATTTTCGGAATAGCTCCTTTATATTTAATACTGTTTCTTTTGTTAATTTTTGGACCTATAAAAGGAATTTTATATGTGCTACAAGAAAAAGATTGTCACTATCCTATTATTTCTAAATGGATTAACAAATAAAAATACGTGTAGAAGAATTCAGAGTTTTACTGAATTCTTTTTTTATGGATCTTTCAAAGTCTTTTACATCTTCCTTCATTCCTTCTTTTTAATAAACTTCAAATTGTATTACAATATCCTACTAGTAAATAGGTATTGATTATATATCACATATGAACACCTCAATTTTATTGGCATATACTTTGAAGGAAAAAACATTTCTCCTTAAACATATACCTACAAACTCAGTTGCTAATAATTTATCAAAAATTACTTAACATTTATTTTTTTAAAAGGAGGTATTTATGAGATATAATCGAAAATCAAATTCGTGTGATAAATTTCAGCAACCCTGCTTTATTTCTATTTCCCCTTGTGATCAAAGTAATTGCTGTACACCTGTTTTTTTCTCGAATTCTCAACAACAAGAATTATTGCAAATAATAAATCAATTAAATCAAGCCATCCTTTCTTTTTTCACAACACCAAATCCAACAACTATACAAATACTCCAATCAGCATTACAGGCATTAAATGATTTATTAATAGCAGTACAACCAAATACACCAAATAGAAATTTAGTTATAAGAACTATAAACCAATTAATTAATTCTTTACCTACCGCATCTCTCACTCAAATCTCAGCATTATTCCAATTTCTATTCCAAAGCTTGTCTTCACTTATAAGTTGTTCAAATATATCGGACCCCTTATTACAACAAACATTCAACTTAATTTTACAAGGAATCTTAAATAGTTCGCTATTAAGTAACATCGGAACACCGGGGCCGACTGGAGCCACTGGACCTAGAGGATTTCCTGGACCTAGAGGCGCTCAGGGTTCTCAAGGTGTGCAAGGAATTCAGGGACCGGAAGGACCAGAAGGACCGGAAGGACCAGAAGGACCGGAAGGACCAGAAGGACCGGAAGGACCTCAAGGTGTGCCAGGGATTCAGGGACCTGAAGGACCTCAAGGCGTAGAAGGTATTCAGGGGCCTGAAGGACCACCGGGACCTCAAGGAATTCAAGGCGTACAAGGGGATTCAAGGGATTCAAGGACCACCGGGGCCGACTGGTTCAGGGACCGGAATGGGAATTCCTGGACCACCGGGACCTACTGGGCCTCAGGGTATCCAAGGGATTCAAGGACCGGAAGGACCATCAGGAGCCACTGGACTTCAGGGTGTACAAGGAATTCAAGGGCCTGAAGGACCATCAGGAGCTACTGGACTTCAGGGTGTGCCAGGAATTCAAGGGCCGGAAGGACCACCGGGACCTACTGGACCTCAAGGTGTGCAAGGTATTCAAGGACCTGAAGGACCACCAGGACCTACTGGAGATTGTGATTGTCCACCGGGACCTACTGGACCGACCGGACCGACCGGGCCAACCGGACCTGCATGTAATTTCCTAGTATATGCTACAAATGCAGGACTCATAGATGACCCTACAAATGATACAGTATCTGTAATTAACACCGGAACAAATATAGTAGTTGATACAATTACTGTAGGTAATGCACCACTTGAAGTAACAGTTTCACCAAATGGAGCTCGTGCTTATGTTACTAATATTTTTTCTAATACCGTTTCCGTTATTGATACTGCTACGAATACTGTTATCGCTACCATTCCTGTTGGAACTAATCCAATAGGTGTAGCTGTTTCTCCAAATAACACAACTGTTTATGTTGGAAATCATGGTAATAATACGGTTTCTGTCATTAATGCGGCAACAAACACAGTTATTAATACTATTCCTGTTGGCATCGCTCCACAAGGGATTACTGTTTCCCCAAATGGTGCCTTTGCATATGTTGCAAACGAATTAAGCAACACAATTTCTGTCATTAATACTGCTACCAACACAGTTATTGCTACCATCCCTGTTGGTATTCGTCCTAGAATAATCGTGTTTACACTAGATGGTACTCGTGCGTATGTCACGAATCAAAACAGCAATACGGTTTCTGTTATTAACACCGCTACCAATGCAGTTATTAATACAATTAACGTAGGTACCGAACCTGTTGGCATAGATATTACACCGGGTGGAAACCTTATTTACGTTGTAAATAAAGTTAGCAATAATGTATCGGTAATAAATGTGGCGACAAATACTGTGATTGATACAATTTCTGTTGGTTTATCCCCTGATCAAGTAACCATCATACCTGATGGCACTCGAGCATATGTTACAAATCAAGCTAGTAATACTGTTTCCGTTATTGATATTGCTACGAATACTGTTATCACTAATGTCCCAGTAGGTGTCGCTCCAACCGGAATAGCTACTGGAACTATTTGTGAATAAAATAAAGAAGTGCTAGCTGTTGTTAGCTGATCTCTTTCTATAAAACCCAAATCACATACCAATTAATTTACTAACATTGAATTTTTTAGAATTTAATAATAATATTTACCTATAAAACCATTACCCTTATACAAAGAGCTATGAGCCTTTCCACTCATGACTCTTTTTTTTACGATTTTCACTTCACATCTACGCGATTTTGACTAGCTTCTCGACTAAATCCGTCTGGGTATCTTTCTAAAAATAATCATTTTATCTTTTCAGTAAACTTAGTATCTACACGATCAACCTTACCGTTTATCTAAACCGCGACTTGCTCACCAAATCCGCTCATTGGTGGATTGACTACTGTTACATTTCCATCCTAAACTATTAAAAGTTTGTTGCTACTAACATCAATTTCTACTTTTTTCATATGTCCATCTCTCTTTTACTACCGCATGTACTCGAAAACATCAGTTTTAAAACCACCTCCCAAATAAACCCTTACTGGAATTATTTCTTTTTTATCCCTCGCTGCCTTACACAATTCTTCAGCTGTATCCCAATTGGAAAACTTGTCTACAACTCTTTGAAATCTCCGTGTATTCATTAACTCTTAGGATTTATTCTCATGTTTTACCGAACATGCAGGAAGAAGGAGTAAAAAATTTTAGTAAAAGTATCTTTGGATAGCTAACGTTTTCAAAATGTTTGTATTTTATAACAAAAAGCCAAACAAATCTTGTATTAACAAGGTTTATTCACCTTAACATATGTTATTATGTATAATACATATGTTAAGTAAATTCAGAATAACGAGGCAAATATTATGGACTTTGTTTATATTAATCAAAACGTATTAAATAATCTTCTATACATTTTATGTAGTATATTTGTTTTTTATTTCATATATGATAGCAGGCATTATTTGAAAAAATACAAAATATTACTGATTACCCTTTGTTCTAGTATCCCGCTTATTTTATGTATGCGATACCCTATCTATATGGATGAAAGTTGTATTCATGATTTAAGACAAATTCCGGTCATAATAGGTACGCTTTATGGTGGATTCCCTGTCGGTATCATATTGTTTACAATTTTATTAATTACAAGATTTATATTTTATGGCTTTAATATGCTGACAGTCGTTGTTTACGGAATAATGTTCATCGTTACAGCACTCGCATCTTCAAAATTTAATACATATAATAGAAAGCTTAAAGTAGCTTTTTCCATGTTTTTAACCTTTTTCCTAGCAATATTTACAACTGTAATTGTATTAACTTTATCAGATTTTGAAGTGAATAATTTGTATATTATTTATTTCATGGTATTACCGACTACTTTAATGTTATTTATTGTTTATATAAATGAAGTTATAAAAGATGCTGTATTAATGCGCTCAAAATTAATTAAAATGGAAAAAATGGAGATTGTTAGCCAACTCGCTGCAAGTATATCGCACGAAGTAAGGAATCCTTTAACGGTTGTAAAAGGATTTACACAGCTTTTAAAAACACCAAATTTAACTCCTGAATCAAGAGACGAATATATTAAACATATACTTGAAGAGTTAAATCGTGCCCAAGAAATTATCGATGATTACTTAACGTTTGCCAAACCTGCTCCAGAAAAATTAGATCAAATTTCAGTAAAACAAGAGTTAAATCGAGTTATTAATATGATATTGCCATTGTGTAATATGAATACGATACATATTACACAGGATTTTTCTGAGGCAACCATTGTTGGTAATAAACAGCACTTTCAACAATGTTTTTAAACTTAATAAAAAACAGTATTGAAGCAATGCCTAATGGTGGTACCTTAAATATTTCCTCATCTATCAATAATAGTAAAGTTGAAATACGAATTGAAGATAGCGGAGTTGGAATGTCACAGGAGCAAATACATCGATTCGGTGAACCATATTTTAGTACAAAAACAAAAGGAACTGGTTTAGGTACGATGGTTGCTGTTAAGATTATTGAGACGATGCATGGAAGTTTAAAAATCAGAAGTATCGTTAGTAAAGGAACGACTTTAACGATTACGTTCCCGAAATATAGTAAGAATACGCATTTAAACAAATAAAAAAGGAGCATAGTTGCTCCTTTTTTATTTGTTTCGATACATAAGTATCTTCAATGTTTTTTTAGTTTACATTTGTGAAGACTAATTAAAAATTAGTATCCTCCGCCCCAGCAGCTGCATCCTACAATTATTAATAGAATGAATAACACAACTAGTAAAGCAAAACCTCCACCAAAACCACAAGAACCACCGTAACTCATATTTTCTCCTCCTTTTGGTTTGAAAACTAATAGGTAGTTGATCATTTTAACTGGTTCGTATTATACATTATGTGTATATCCCTTTTTTGAGCATGTCTACATAAAAATAAGTAAAAGCACTCGTTTAAAGAGTGCTTTAAAATGGATACCAAAAGTTTTGAAATACGTTTACTTTTAAATATACCGCAACAATGAATATGAAAACACCGGCAAATAAAGCGATGAAATCTTCACGTTTTACCTTACTTGTATAAAACCATGTACGTTTATCCTTCTTTCCAAATCCTCTTAAATCCATTGCATTTGAAACCGTATCTATTCTTTCTAGAGAATGAATGATTAGAGGCCAGAAAATTAAAACGCGATTCTTCATACGAACCCATAAACTTGCTTCTCCTTTTTCAAAAGCCACTCCTCTCGCTTCTTGCGCGTGTTTAATAATTTTATACTCAGATTGGATGTCAGGAATATATCGTAGTGCAATATTTATTGCATATGTAATCTTATAATGAATACCAAGTTTACTTAAGCTACTTACAAATTCGCTTGGATCTGTCGTGTAAATAAAAAGAAGTGTAAATGGTAATAACGTAAAATACTTTAATGAAAGTGTAGCTGCATAAAATAATGTTTCATATGTAATCGTTGCATATCCAATATGTAAAAACGCGGTATATGATTCAGTTAATTCAGATCCATGAGTTGGTGTAATAAATAAAATCATGACAGAGTTTAATAAACTAAATGTAAATATGACACTAAAAACAATTAAAATTTTACGAAATGGAATTTTAGCAACGCTGAGTCCGATACACCCAATAATAAATAATATTAGCAACACCCGAAAATCAAAAAACAAAAAAGTAAGCGTCATACAAAAAATAAATAAAAACAATTTCACTACCCCATCCATACGATGAAAATATGTACTATGCACCTTCCTCCCTCCTATTACTATCTAAATAAAGTTCCATAAATTTTTCCGGACATGCAATCCCACTAAATTTAACAAGCTTGGTTAAAGAAGTCTCTCTTAAGTTAGCTATTTGTAACGTTTCTTGATCACCAAATACATTAGACACTGTATTATCCGCAATAATTTTCCCTTCATGTAGAACTACTGCACGGTCTGCATATTCTAGTGCGAGATTCATATCGTGAGTGATAAAAATAAATGAAATACCCTTCTTAGCTAGTTTTTTAATAAACGACATAAATTGTTTATAATGATAATAATCTTGTCCCGCTGTCGGTTCATCCAATATGATAAGTTTAGGATTTGTTGTTAATACAGATGCGATTGTTAATCTCTTTTTTTGCCCATAGCTTAGTGCTTGAATTGGCCAATTACGAAATGGATATAAACCACAAATTTTTAAAGTTCCTTCTACTCTATTCTTAATTTCTTCCTTAGAAAAATTATGTAATGTTAATGTAAATGAAACTTCTTCAAAAACAGTAGGCTGTGTAATCATATGATTTGGATTTTGCATCACGTAAGATATGATTTTCCCACGTTTACGAATAGACCCAGAACTAATATTTTCACCTTCTAACAAGATTTTCCCATTTTTTATTTTGTTTATGCCTATAAGACTATGAGCTAATGTGGATTTCCCTGCTCCATTATGTCCCAACAGTGCCACAATTTCTCCTTAATATATTGAAAGGTTTACATTTTCTAATACTTTTTGTTTATTAGGGTATGAAAATGATAAATTCTCCAATTTAAGTAATTCCTTGTTTTTCGTATTACCTTTTAATATGACTTGTTTCTCCATCCACTCTTTTAGAACGTTGCCTACCTTTTCTTTTTGAAGGTTTTCCATTGGATATATTACGTCATTATTACGATCAAAATGTAATCTCTTTAATGCTTCGATGTAAATAGGCTCTCTTAAGCCAATACGTGGCAATATATTTGACGCTAAGATTTCTTTTGGTGTTCCTATCCCAATGACTTTACCTTCATCAATTAATATAACTTTGTCTAAATCCAGTTTTAAAATTTCTTCTATCCTATGTTCGATAATAACAATCGTTTTATTATATTGCTCATGTATATCTTTCATAAGTTCTATCGTATGTACGGCGCTTAGTGGATCTAAGTTCGCTAACGGTTCATCGAACAATAATATATCCGCATTTGTTGTTAATAAACCAGCAAGAGAAACTGTTTGCTTTTGACCTCCTGATAATTCATGTGGACTTTGTTTATGAAACGTATGCATCTTCACCTTTCTTAATGAGTCCGAAACAATCTTTTTCATGTCATCTTGCTTTACACATTCATTTTCTAAATAAAAAGCTACATCTTCTTCTACTGTCAGACCAATAAATTGAGCATCTTGATCTTGCAAAATTGTTCCTACCTGCTTACTTTGTTCAAAAATACTTCCTTCCCTCGGATCTTTACCGGCAATTAAAACGTTACCTGTACTAGTCCCTTCGTAAGAAAATGGGATTAGCCCATTTATACAATGAGCTAATGTCGACTTTCCTGAACCACTTCGTCCAGCAATTAGTACTTTTTCCCCAGGGTATATATGAAAGGTAATATCACTTAAAGTAGGCTGCGCAGCATGCCCATATTGAAAGGTAAATTGTTCAAACGAAATAATTGGTTGCATGTTAACATCCCTACTTTTCAATTTTTAAATGTGTATGTTTCTTATTAGATTTTGCCAAGCCAATTGTAAGTGGCAATCCAAGTACTAAGAAAACGATAACATCGGAAATTGTTGCTCCTAATACTTGGATAACAATTTTGTCAAATGGTTCTCCCATCACAATAATATCGAATGCCCCAGCAAATATAATAGCAATGACAATACCAACTAGCCCAGTAATTGCTAAATAAGAAATATCCCCCTTGTTAAACGACCCGTTTTTCACACTAAAACCAACTCTTTTTTGAATAAGACCCATTGAAAAACCAATAATACCTGAACTAATAACCCAGCCCCACCAAATACCCCAGCCAGCAATCGTATCTGTTACGGTATGACCGATAAGTCCGATTAAGAGTCCTGCCACTGGACCAAATAATGCTCCAAAAACAGTTAATATAGCTAATGCTGGTTTAATAAATGTATTCGGTGCAATAGAAAACCCCCAAAGTCCTAATATCCCGTATAATGCTGCTCCAATACCAATTGCTACTACTAACTTTGTTGATAATTTGTTCATGACAATTCCCCTCTCGTATTAGTCAACTTTTATTACTCTATATTTAATTTAAAAATGAATTATGCATCGACACTCCCTTTCTATACAACAAAAAAATGACCTCTTACATAAGAGGTCATTTTCTTTCACGTTCAAGAATCCTCTTATCTTTCAAAAAACACATCGTGTCCTCTGCGGAATTAGCACCTTCCTATAAAATTGCATAGGGGTTGCTGAGGTTTCTTAGGGCCGTTCCCTCCACCTCTCTGGATAAGTATTAATTTGTAATTCGTATTATGGCACTAAAGAATGTAAATTTCAATACTTTTCTCACTATTTTTATTTTTTATTAAACAGTGCATTTAAATCATTGTATTCTTATCGGAATTGTGAAATAATGAATTCAAAATCGTTTCGGGAGGAATGCATTATGAAAGTTATTGGATTGATTGGAGGATTAAGTTGGGAATCTACATCATTATACTATAAACATATTAATACGCTTACACTATCTCAATACGATCAAAATGCAAAGTTAGTTTTATATAGTATGGATTTTGGTGAAGTAACTACTTTATTACAAAACCATCAATATGAAGAAGTGAAAAATGAACTAGTTACAGTTGCAAAGAAAGTTGAAAAATCTGGGGCTGAATGTTTATTAATGTGTTCAAATACCGTACATCTATTTGCCGAGGAAGTAGAACAAGCAATATCTATCCCGCTTCTTCACATTGGTGATGTAAGTGCTAAAGAAATGGTAGAACAGAATATAAAACGTATCGGACTATTAGGAACAAAACAAACGATGGAGCAAGATTTCTATAAATCACGATTAACGAAATATAACATTGAGACAATTATCCCAAATGAAGAGGAAAGAACCTTTATCCACCATGTCATATTAGATGAATTAAGTAGAGGGATCATTTCAGAAACATCTAAAGAAAAGTTATTACAAATTACAAAATCATTAATTCAAAACGGCGCTGAAGGTATATTATTAGGCTGTACTGAAATACCTTTACTCATCTCCCAAAATGATCTTACTGTTCCCGTTTTTGATACTGCTTTTTTACATGCAAATACTGCTGTGCAATTTGCTGGATAAGAATATACAAGCATAAAGGTGAGAACCTCTATGCTTGTATACAGTTACGACTATTTATCCCGCTATTTATGGGTAGTAAAATCCCTACCGATTAAAGTTTTACTTTATTTAAAAGAGATTCAATAACTGCAATTGCTTCTTTTGAACCACCACATTCTAAAAAGCTATCATTAAGTTTTCTTATACCATGTTTATACTTTTCATTTGAAAGAACATCTGTTACGGCCTCTTTTAAAGTGTGCACATTAACATGTTCTTTCAATAGTCTATGTGCCGCTTCAAGCTCAGTTAATCTTTGCGCTATCATTGGCTGGTCTTTATCATGCGGTATTATTACAAATGGGACATTATAATGAATGGCATCGTGTACGCTATTCATACCGCCATGTGTAATAAAAACATCTGCTTCATTTAATATTTCTGATTGTGGTACGTATGGAGCAATTATAAAATTATCTGGTGCTTTCTTAATTTTAGAAATATCATTTCTATCACCAATTGCCATTACAACTATCCCATCAAAATCTGAAAAAGTATCAATACAAGTATTAAAGAATGGTTCGAGTCCTTCAAGCAGTGTTCCCATTGAAATATAAATAACTTTCTTTTCTTTAAGTGATTCCAGTGGAAACTTTATATTTGTTTTACGCTTTGAAATACTCGGTCCAATAAAAATGTTATTTTCTCCGAACGATTCGTTATTAGGTTGGAAATAGCGACTTGTGTATACGAGACAAACATCACCCTTATTATTCATAAATTGAAGATTATTCTTTGGTTTTACTCCAAATTTATGTTCCATCTGATTTAGTAATTTTTCAGAGATTTCCTCTGGTTGGAATGGCATATCTGCATTTGGATGAAAAGGTAATGTCTTCAAAAATTCTGGCGGAATTAAAAATATAGGTGAGGACACTACACCTGGAACTTGTAAATACTCCTTTACTAACTCTCCTGCGCCAAATATATCATAAATTACGAAATCAAAATTTATACTTTCACATAATTGTTTCGTAATTTCTAATATATATAAAGAAGTTTGAACATGCACATGAAAGAAAGCATTTAACCCAGATGAGGTTTCAGCATCAATAGAAATCTCTTTTAATAGATCCGAATGAATATGTACAGTAGCTCCTAAATCTTCAATTCTATCCTTAAAGTTTGCCGTTGTAATATAATGTACGTTATCCCCTCGTTTAGTAAAAGCTTTTACTAAATTTAATGTAGGGTTTACATGTCCCTCTGCTGGAAAATTAACCACTAAAATATTTAGCACTTATTCCTCACTCCTTACATTTCATTGTTTTAATTAAGCATACTGTTATTTGTACAAGTAATCTTCCCCTAATAGTCCTAATATGCTTGCTACATTATATTGATAAATAATTTTCAGTCATCAACATAAAAAAAGCATCTACCTATGTAGATGCCTAACCGTGATAAGGAGTGTTCTGTGAGGTTAGAACAAACTTTTCTGCTTGTCCTATGCTATTAATATATGATTGATTTTATAAAACGTGAATAGTTAATAGAATTATTTTATCCATTTTATATGATCAAATGGATAAAATACCATTTCTACTTTACCTATTATATTTAACTCATCAATAAGTCCAAGTGTATTCATACTATCTTTACTATGATTACGATTATCACCTAACACAAATAATTTATGCGTAGGAACTTTTATTTCTCTAAAATTTGAAAAACGATTGGATACTTGTGACATATCTAAATTTATATACGACTCATCACGCTTTTTACCGTTAATAAATACCTCATCCTTTTTTAGTTGTATATTATCCCCCGATAATCCAATAATTCGTTTCACATAGTAAGTAGGCTCGTCTTCTTTTTTTATAATGACAACATCTCCATGATGAAAAGACGATAAACAGACGTTTACCTTATTAACAAGTATATAATCTTTTTCATTCAAAGTAGGTTGCATCGAAATTCCTTCTACCATACAAAATAAAAAGGACTTATTAATAAAAATAACCCCTATTATAATTAATATGTAGCTACATATGTTCCTCCAATATTTTAGAATAAACAGCTTCATATATACCTCATTTCTAATCTATCCCCAGATAAAAACGCCTCTAGTTCACATGAATGCTAGAGACGTTTCGTCCATTTTAATTCTCTTTAGAGGCATCTGTTTTTGGCGCTTCACCAGTTAATCGCTTATTTTTCAAATCAAAATAAGCATCTAAAACTTCTTTTCCAATATCGGAGTTAATGCCCGATTTATCATTTTCAACCCACGGTACTACAACAGAAAATGCTACTTCTGGATCATCATATGGCGCATATCCAGCTAATGTTAAGTTATAACATTCTCTACGATCGCCTTTCGCATTTCGCCCAATTTCATTTTCTCCACCATATACAGTTTGTGCGGTCCCTGTTTTACCAGCTGGTTTATATGGTGCTTTTTGGAACGCTCTTACTCCCGTTCCATCTCCTTCTTGAAATACTTTTCTAAATCCTTCTTTTACTTGATTAATATATTCTTGTTTCATATCGATTCTATTTAAAACAACGGGTTCTATTGATTGTACTACTTTACCAACCTCATCTTTTTGAACGGTTTGTTCTCTAATCTCTTGAACAATTTGTGGTTTCATTCGATACCCTCCATTTGCGATAGTCGAAATATATTGTGCAAGCTGAAGTGGTGTATACGTATCATATTGTCCAATAGAATAATCTAATAAGAAACCAGGCTGATTATCTTTTCTTCCAATTTGTCCTGCAGTTTCATTCGGTAAATCAATACCAGTTTGTACGCCTAGTCCAAATTGCCTGAAATAATATCTCATTTTATCAAAATATTCTTGTTTAATATCTAGTGAACTATTTTTCACATAATCCACACCAGCAATTTTTAATGCTATATTAAACATATAAACGTTCGAAGAAACTTGTAACGCTCTTAGATCGTCTATATCACCAAAATTTTTCCAAGACTTCTTTTCCTTGGTTCCTTTAAACTTCATAGGTGCATCATAAAAATGTGTTCCAGGAGTTATTGCATTTGTTTCAAACCCTGTTAACACTGTCGCACCTTTAACCGTTGATCCAAGCTCATATGAACTTGTCAGCGTGCCTAAAGCATAATCTTCTACTTCCATTTTCCCATCTTTTTCTACAAGCCTTTTCCCAGCCATTGATAATACTTGGCCATTTTTAGGATTCATCATCACTACGAAAGCACGGTCTAACATTGATTCTGATCCTTTATATTGTTTTAATATTTTTTCTATGCTCTCCTCTACTTTTTTTTGCAATCCCATATCTATTGTTAAAGTTAAATTTTTACCGCTTTTCCCTTCAGTAACAGTTTCCGTTCTAATAGTATTTCCTTGTTTATCAGCAATGCTTCTTACTTCTTTTTTTGTACCATGAAGTACATCTTCGTATTGCTGTTCGATATAACTTTTGCCGACCCTATCATTTCGGCTATAATCACGCACTAAATAATAATCTAATCGTTCACGTGGCAATCCTTCATCAGCATTTGAAACGTTACCAAGGACAGAACGGAATAGACCATCATTTACATAGATTCTCTCCCAATCAACTGATGCGTCTACTCCTGGAAGGTTCGCTAAATTTTCACTAATCACCGCATATTCCTGTTCACTAACGTCCTTTTTAATAATTTGAGGTGCCATTTGAAAACCTGAGGTCATTTTACTTTTAATAGCTAACACTTCTATATCTTTAGCCGTTAGTTCTTGAAGATTTTTATCTGTAACGCGTTTCCTTTTTAAATCTTCTATTTTTTTGTCTAGCTCTTTTCCGGTAATATCCTTATCTCGGAACTTATCTATTTCTTTTTTTGATACTAAGTCTTGAGCAAGTTCTGGATTTAATTGCATCCAAAAGTCTTTCTTATCAGTCTCAGTTAACTTATCTATATCTTCTTGTGGCATTTCAATAATATCTGCAAGTTGTCTTGCTGATTTTAATATTTCTTCTTGTTTTACACCTTTCACCTTTGTATATGTAATCGTACGTAAAGACTTATTATCAACTACTGGATTTCCTTCACGATCAAATATTTTCCCACGTGGTACAGAAAGGCCCACGGTTGCATTTTCTCTCTTCTCTACTTCATTTTTATATGTTTCTCCATCAAAAATTTGCACTTTCCCTAACTGAATAATAATGCCAGAAAATAATAAAAATACACAAAGGAATAAAATATTTAACCGGAGAGGTACTACTCTACCACTTTTCTTCTCTTGCTTTTTCACCTTGTCATAATCTCCTCCTTACAATATTTCAAATAATAATCACATTTCTATATTAAAAGTAATGTACAATTTCTATACATTGCTTTGTACAAATATTAATATAATGTTTAAAACTTAATAGAAATTAAAACAAAGGTAAAGAAAAGGTAAAGTTTACTAAATTAAATATAAAAAATACCCAATAACAAAAAGCTTAGTTTTCACTAATCGCTTTGTTATTGGGTATTAATTGATTTAAGAATTACTACTAGTGCGTATTGGTATACATTTGTCGTCACAATTAGAAAGAGATTGTTTACTTAGTACTTTCGGTAAGTAAATAGTTACTGTTGTCCCGACACCAACCTCACTCATGATACCAATTGTCCCTTGATGACTTTCAATAATTTTATAACTTAACATTAATCCAATACCAGTCCCTTTTTCTTTCGTACTATAAAAAGGTTCACCTAATCTCTTAATTCTTTCTTCAGGTATTCCTATTCCTTCATCTATTACATGAATGATGACACCATCATCATTTATTTCTTTTATGTGAATTGAAATTTCCCCACCATTTGGCATAGCTTCGATTGAATTTTGCAAAATATTAATAAATACTTGTTTCAATTGATTTTCTGAGCATTCAATAATTATATCTTTGTCATCCGTAAATAGTTCAACTTGAATATTTGTCATAATTGCTTTTGTATTCATTAACGATACGACATTTTTAAAAATTTGATAAATATTTTTCTTTTCTGTATTTATCTCATCTGTTTTAGCGATTGATAGAAATTCTTGTAGGATTGCTTCTATCCTTTCAATTTCAGAAAGCATAAGATCAAAATATCTTTCTTGATCTTCTTTATTAATTTGGAATAACTGTATAAAACCTTTAATTACAGTTAAAGGATTTCTTACTTCATGAGCCACGCCAGCTGCTAATTGACCAATTGCTGCAAGCGTATCTGATTTGTTTAACAATTCTTCTGTCTTTTTTCGCTCTGTAATGTCGCGTACAATAATCATAATTTTATCACGTAATAATGGTAAGCACCTAGCTTCAAAGAAATCAATACTTCCATTAAGTGTGAGTGGATATTCTACAATTACATTCGTTCCTTTTTCCTTCACTTGATTAATGGCTTCCTGAAACTGCTGCGCTACTGAAGATGGTAATACTTCGTAAAACTTTTTTCCCATAAAAGCTTCTGCGGGTACGTAAAACTTCGTAGGAGATCCTGCCTTGTAATCAATAATCGTGCCATCATCTTCTGTTAAGAAACATAAATCTGGTAAAGCTTTAAAAATTAATTCCAGTTCAGATGTTTGTTGTTTTAACTGCTCTTCTATCGCTTTTAAATGCGTAATATCTACACCAACAGCCCAATAACTATATCCTGTTACAGGAAACTGTTCTGATATATTCGACCACATTATTGTTTTGATTTCACCATTTTTACATGTTAAGTGCATTTCCCAATCTCTGAAATTTTTTCCACAAGTTAAAAATTTCTTTTGTATTTGATGGCGATAATTATGATCAGGATACAATAATTGCAGTGCATTTGGATTTCCAATTATTTCTTCAGCGGTATAACCTGTTACGATTTCACATTCTCGGTTCCACAAAACAAAATCTCCATTATAATCAAGCGCATCGACCATAACAGGCATATTTTGTAAAATCGTATGTAGTTCCTCCTCTTTCCGAGAAAGCAACGTTGTATTTTTACTTTGAAATACCTTTATTGCACCATCTAAAATTAAACTTGAGAGCATTTCAAAGTATTTTTGACAACTGAAAATTTCACTTTTTTTGGACCATACAACAAAAGATCCTAAATGTTGATTGTATAAGAAAATGGGGATTTCAATCTTTGGAAGTTTACTCTTTTTTATCTCATTCATTCCGAATGAAAAAACACACTCTTTTTCAGCATCAAGAAGTTGATGTGATATGTTAGTTAATTTATAAAATTGTTCTGCCATGGTTTCTATTGTACTCACATCAATAAGTTCCATTAGCCGCGAATTCATTCTTTGTTCACCTCAATATGTAAAATTAATACAAATCTAAAATTCATACTTCTCCATTATACGAAGAAAGCTAGTGTAGGTATATAGCTGTAGAATAATTATTCGAACAAATTTTATTTTTCAATTAAAACAAGAAAAGAATATATTTCGTTCATTCCTCATTTATTGTCTAGGTAACTTGAATTCCTCCTTACATTCACTGAATTTTCACTTGAGAGTCATACGCGTTACTAATAGCGGTATAAACATGCAATAAGTATAAAGTTCATAAAATATTCACAATTTTTATGAAAAATATACACATTTATTCCAATATATTCTATATAATGAAATGTAATAAGGCTTCTATGAATCTCATAGAATACCTTACCCCTAATAAAAAAGAAAAAAGAATCCATTTGGATTCTTTTTTCTTTTTTTTAATTACATTACATATTTATATAAAGCATGTGCCACACCATGTTCTTCATTTGATAACGTTTCGTATTTACACATTTCTTTTATTTCTTCAACTGCATTTCCCATTGCAATTGATATATTCGCTTTTTCCATCATAGAAACATCGTTTAGTCCATCACCTATCGCTACAGTGTTTTCAACCGGAATATTAAGATGTTCTGCTAAAGTATATAATCCATTCCCTTTTTGAGCATCTCGATGATTAATCTCTAAATTGTGCCAATATGAAGATGTAATTGCTAAATCCGTATTATGAAGAAATGTTTCTTTTAGTTTTTTTAATTTCTCAATATCATAAGAAAATGGTAATAGTTTATGCACATGTATATCTGTTTCTACAATTGGTTTACAACTTTCCGCACTATGAAACGCTGTATGCTCAAGATATAATGCTGCGATTGTTTCTAACTCTTTCAAGTCGAAATTTTCTTTTGAATTCTTCACATACTCAATTTCATTACGTACACTCTCTACTCCATAATCCGGTACATACACACCTTTATCAGTATAAAGCTGATAGTATAAACCATTCTCTTCAAGATATTCTACGATTTCAAGTGCCTGCATATTTTGAATTGGATATCTCTTCATCATTTTTTTATCTTTATATATAAGAGCCCCATTTTCCGCAATGATTGGACACTCTAAATTAACTTCTAACAATAATCGCTCAATGTCAACAATAGAACGTCCTGTACAAATTGCTACAACATGGCCAGCTTCTTGACATGTTCGAATTGCTTCTGCATTTTCTTTACTTATCATTTTATTCCCCGAAAGAAGAGTTCCATCTAAATCAATTGCGATTAATTTCATTATTTCTTCACCACTTTCTATAAATACACGAGTTCTAATTAATTATTAGGTATCGTTTTCATACAATCCTCGTGAGGTACTTCTTATTTATAATTTATGAAAAGCGTTTCAGGTCAGGAAATAATTAAAAATAAAATCCAAAGCTTTTCTTTTTAAAAAAGCTTTGGATTTTAAACTATGAATTATAACTAATGTATTTTGTCTCACACATGTACACATTTTTTTCTTCAGTTGGGATATATACTTTAAACTTTTCTAACCGTTTTCCATAGACATGAATCGTAATAACGCTTTCATTTTTGCTAATTTCAAGAATATGACAATCCGCTGGTGGAATTACTTTATCTGTTTCTCCTTCTCCCAAATAAAGATTTCCTGTATGTGTTAAATAAACAAGTGAATTTCCAAGTTGTTTCGTTTGTATAAAGTTCTGCACCATAACCCTTCCTGAAAAAACGCCTTCTACTCCCCATGAGCCGTCATGATCATGTAAAGGTGTAGATTGTCCATCTTTCCATACGAGAGCTAGTACTTCAAAACGTTTGAGCGGATCTTCATACAATAAATGTCGTGCATATTGAGTCAAATTGGCCTTCTGTTTATCTAACGGAAGCCATGTTTTCTTTTCTAAAAGTTCTTCTAGTAACTTTTCAATGCCACACACTATTTCTTCTTCAAATAAACCGTTTTCCATAAGATCTGTAACACCTTTAATAAACTTTTGAAATGATTTACTTCTATTACAAGTCAACATAAGAATCCTCCTCTACGTTTTATACAATTCCATATTAAGGTGATTACCGAAAACTCACAATTGAGAAACAAAAAACAAGATGCAAATGTATGCACCTTGTTAAGATTTTTATTTGGCTTTCAATCGAATAGGTAAGTATTTTAATGTTTGTTCATTTTCTAATATACATTTTTCTAAACAGAAAGATGGAGATAGCTCTATTTTTTCAAAAACATTTATAAAGGTAGTTAATGCAATCTCAGCTTCTAAACGTGCAAGTGGTGCTCCTAAGCAAAAGTGAGGGCCTTTCCCAAAGGTTAAATGCTTTTCATTTCCTGTTCGATGTACATTAAATTGAGAGGCTTGTGAAAATTTTTTCTCATCTAAATTCGCTGCACTAACCCACGCAACAATCATCTGATCCTTTTTCATTAAAGGACCAAATATATTTGTATCCTCTGTAATCCTCCGGGCCAATGTAACAGGAAAGCGATAGCGTAATACTTCCTCAATCGCTTTTGAAATTAAGTTAGGTTCTTTTCTTAACTCTTCATAAATTCCAGGTGAATCTACTAAAAAGCAATAAAAGCTATTAATAATTAAATTTGTAGTGGTTTCATTCCCAGCCGCTAGTAAACCTAATGAAAAGGTTACAATTTCCTCATCGGTTAATCTTTCGCCTTCATATTCAGCTCGAATTAAATCAGATATGATATCATCGGTTAAATGATATCTCTTTTCCTGAACAATCGGTAAAAGGTATGCTTTGAATTCATTTAATGCTATCCCTTTCTCGGCATCCAGATCATTAAACTTTTCTTTACTATACGGCATAAATAAAATATCAGACCATTCTTTAATTTTTTTACGATCTGTTGTTGGGACTCCTAATAAATCAGAAATAACAGTAACAGGTAAAGGTGCAGCAAATTGTTCAACGATATTAACTTCACTACATTTTTCGATATGTTGTACAAGTTCATCTGCGATAGCCTGTATTTGAGGTTTCCACTGTTCTAAACTTCTTGGAGTAAATGCCTTAGAAACAATGGAACGTACATTGCGATGTTCTGGTGGATCTGTAGAGTTTATATTTATTCTAGTTTCTAAAGGAGGGATTGAGAATTGTCTGCGCTCCCTTCTACTTGAAAATAAGCGATAATCTGATAAAACACGATTTACATCATCATATAAAAAAACATTCCATACATCCTGCTCTTCATCATAATGAACTGGGTGATTATCCCTCATCAAACGATACCATTCATATGGATTCCATAATTCTTCTTTTGTTTTCAGCTTTGAAATTTCGTGAACTAAAATAACATTTTCAGGTGAAGCCATAGTTCTTTCCTCCCTTTTCTTTTACAATAAAAGTGATAGGTCGGCAGTCCAAAGTTGTATAAACTATCATATGTTATTTTAACATATACCAAAGGGGATTTTTCATTAGAGAACTTGAGAAATATATAAGGGGGATTTTTATGTACGTTGACATTTTACTACTAGCAGAATTAACGACAGGACCAAAACATGGATATGAAATTAAAAAAAATGTTCAAAATCGTTTAGGTGAAAATTTCGAATTAAATCACAACATGCTTTATCCAGCCCTTCGGCGCTTTGAAAATATGGGTGCTATAACGAAAAAAATACATAAACAAGTCGGAAAACCAAACCGAAATATGTACGATATAACAGAAACAGGAGAAGAAATTTTTTCTGAAATGTTACGAGAGTTTCCCGAAAAACTTGCGACAAACAATACAGAATTTCTTGTTCGTATTGCGCTATTTGAAAAACTTGACTATGAGGATAGAAAAGAGATTTTGACTGTACGTCAAAACGTACTACATAATCAGCTTACTGCTATTCAGTCTCTAGATGTTACCTCATCTTTTATTACTGAAGTCATTGAATTTAGTAAATCACGAATTGAACATGAATTGAGTTGGATTACATCACTTATGAAAAAAATATGAAAAAATAACAAGAAAAGTTAAAAACAATGAATGAAAATGATATTTATTATCAATACTATAATTAATAAAAGGGCAACCACGATTTGGCTACCCTTCAAACATTTACACTTCTGGATCGAAAGTTTTGCAATCTGTTTCTTCCGTTGTAGATGCATGTTTACCTTTATGACTTACTACGTAAATTGCCTCTGCACTACATTTATTACCGTTCGCCCAAAATTTACAGTTATTCACTTCACATAAAACGTCTTGTGCCATAGTATCACACCTCCTTATTCTATTATCATTAACAAAATTCGGAGGTATGATACTCTTTGTCATCCATTTTTTATTCCCTTTTTAGCTTTCTTAATGGTTCAATATCTCCTCGTACAATCACATCTATATTTTCAGTTATTTTTTCAATGTCAAAATGCCACCATTGAATTTGTAATAATTCTTCTATTATTTCATTTGAAAATCTCTCTTTTATTTTATTTGCTGGATTTCCACCAACAATTGTATATGGTGCGACGTCTCTAGTCACAACAGATTTAGCTGCAATAATTGCACCATCTCCTATTTTTATTCCGGGCATAATAGTTGTGTCCATACCAATCCAAACGTCATTTCCTATAACCGTATCGCCTTTGTAAGGTAAATCAGACAAACTAGGTGTATACTTCTCCCACCCATTTCCAAAGATATTAAATGGATATGCCGAAAATCCATCCATCCGATGATTCGCTCCGTTCATAATAAAGTTAACTCCAGATGCAATACAACAAAACTTTCCAATAGTAAGGCGATCCCCAAGAAATTCATAATGATGTAATATTCGATTTTCAAATGTTTCTCCATCTTTCGCATCATAATAAGAATAGTCACCAACAAGTATATTAGCCTTTGTTATTGTATTTTTTATAAATTGAACGTTTTGATTTCCTTCAATAGGGTATTTAACATTTGGATTAGGATTCATTTTGTACAGCACTTCCTTTACCACTTATTTCACTTTCTACCGCTATTACTGGCTTTAAATTGTATATAGGTAAAATAAACAATAATCCAATTATAAAAAGTAAAGCCGTCCCTTCATACATCATACTTAATGAAAACATCTCTTTTAATGAGCCAGCTATACTCATCGTTACTACCATTGAACCGGTAAATAGCGGACTTAAAATACCATTTACACGACCTATAAAATCGGTATCGCTATTTTGAATAATAAGCGTATTAATACCAATTTGGATACAAGGAAGAGCTAAGCCACTAAAAAGCTGAGCTGTAAGTGTCACCCATAAATTTGTAGAATATCCTATAATGCCAATACCAATTGCTTGACCAAGCATACCGATAATTAACATCTTTTGCGGAGCAACGTTTTTCGCAAATACCATTGCTAATGCTCCGCCAACAATCATACCCGCACCATTTACTGTTAGTAGCCACTGTAAACTCTCTTTTGATAATCCTAGCTGCTCAGTCACAATAAATATACCTAATGGTTGAATTAATCCTATACCTAGTCCTGCAGCCATAAAGCAAAGCCCTAGCAAAGTTAATGCTTTTTTCTTTTTGACATACTTAATACCATCCTTCATCTCCTGCAGCAGAGTGATATCTTTCTTTTCTACGTCGTTTTCAAGATCTTTCGGAAGAAATAACAATACAACTGCCGCAAGTAAAAACGAGATACCTGTTATGATGATTGAAATATAAATTCCAAAACTATGAAAGATAAATGTCCCTAGAATTGGTCCTAATACCATAAATATTGCAAATATCGTTTGATATATAGACATCGCTAATTGAATTTGTTCCGTTGATAAATGTTGTTTAAACAACTTCATTCCAGATGGTTGTGAAAACTGTGAAAGGATTGCAGAGATGAGTGTCACAAAAAACACAATTTTCCACGTTCCAAACATAAGCGTAATTAAGACAGCGAATACTGAAATGGAACTTAACGTTTCACACCATATCATTGTCTTCTTTGGCTTCCACCTATCAGCAAAGGTACCGCCAATAAATGAAAAAATAAAAATTGGAGCGAATTCAGCAACTGAAATCATGGAAATAGCAAAAGCATCACCTTTTGTCATTTCCATTACATATAGTAATACCGCAAAGTTTCGAACCCATATTCCTATTTGTAAAAATAATGCTGATGCTAAAATCCCTTGTACAAACCGATTTTTTAATACTTGTGATACCCCATTATTTTGTTTCGTTACTACATTTGTCGACATAAAAAAGCCTCCTATTTCATGTTCTGAACAGGAGGCAGCACAAATCATATAAAAAGACTATATATTCGCAGAGCGAAATACATCCCTTTTCTATAAATGTACAGACTAATCCTATTCAGAAGAATATTTCGTTTTTTAACGAAGATCTCTTACAAATAGAATTAGTTGATCATTGGGATGTCTTCACCCTTCCGTTTCGAATTTAAATAACACATACATACTCTATGTAAATCATTTTCGATGTATGCATGTCTACTTTTAACTATTCTAGAAAGTTAAAGGCAATTCCTCTAAAGAACGCATTAAATAATTACCTTGCCATTTAATTTCTTCACGATTCCCTTTTATTTTTAGTTCAGGCATTCGATTAAACAAAGTAGTAATAGCAATCTTTGCTTCTAACCTCGCAAGTGGAGCTCCTAAGCAGAAATGGCTACCATGACCAAAGGCAATGTGACGGTTGTTCTCCCGTGTAATATCAAATATTTCTGGATTTTCAAATACTGTTTCATCACGGTTCGCTGAAGCCAATGCAATAATAACCATATCTCCTTTCTGTATTGTTTGATGGTGAATTTGAAAAGGTTCCGCTGCCCATCTTGCAGTTGTAACCTCAACTGGAGAATAATAACGCAATCCTTCCTCAATAGCCGAATCAATTAGTTTTGGATTATCTTTTAATAACTGTAATTGATTTGGATTTTCAAGAAGTGCTAATACCGTATTTGTAATTAAATTCACTGTCGTCTCATGTCCTGCGACAATTAATAGCATTATCATTGAATATAGTTCCCGAGCGCTAAGTTTATGCCCTTCACTCTCTGCAAGTATTAAAGCACTCACCAAGTCTTCTTTTGGCTCTTTTCGTTTAATATCAACTAAATATTGAAGATATGTAATAAACTCAGATAGTTGTTTTTCGGTCTCTTTTATTTCTTCAGGTGTTTCTGGTGATGCAATAACAGCATGAGACCAAATTCTAAATTTCGCTTGATCTTCTTTTGGAATACCGAGCATCTCACTTATTACAATAATTGGTAATGGAAATGAATAATCATCCACAAGATTTAATGTACCTTTTCGCTCTATATCACTTATCAAATCATCTGCTATTCTCTCAATTCTTCCGTCTAATTGTGCAATCATCTTCGGTGTAAAAGCTTTTTGAACTAAAGATCGTAAACGACTGTGGTTAGGTGGATCTGAATTTAGCATATGTGTTGTTAAGTGGTCACTATTATCAACGGAAAGATACATGTTCTTTATATCTTGAGAAAACACATTTGTCCAATCTTTTTTTAAACGATTATCTTTTAAAAGTGGCAGAGCATCTTCATATCTAGTAATGAGCCATTCTTTACCGATTTCAACTTGGTTTACAAATAATATAGGTTGTTTTTTTCGCGATTCTTTATAAATTTCATACGCATCTTCTTTAAACTGAGCTGAAGCTAAATTAATGCCATCCTCTATGCTTAACCCAACTTTGTTTTTCATTGACATTGTATCCCCTCACTCTCATTTGTTTTTGAAAACCAACCAACATATGCATTATACTCTAATAAAAACGTGAAAATTGTAAATTTTTAATCAAAATCTTACTTCGTATATTGAAAAATAAAAAAGTGAGAGAGTACAATCGTTTTACTCTCCCACTTCTCTTTATGCGAAGCACATAAAATTACTAATTTGTTGATAGCGATAACTTACTTTACGACGACGACCACCTTGCCAAGTGTAACCTGATACTCCGCTTCTTCTCACTTCAGTCGGAAAGAACCATAAATCCCTTCCAAAAGGTCCAGGACGATGTAAACGTAAATAGCCCCATCTTCCTAAACAGTTACACATCCATGATTTCATATTGCCTGGTTGTGCTGGAGAAGCAAATGTAGACGGTAACGATGGCGCTTGTGACGGTGGTGGTGACGTTGGAGCATCCTCCGCATCATCTGGTCTGTAATCTTCTTGTTCAATATCTCTCACTTCATTTGTAGGTTCATACCCGTAGTTTTGTGGATTATAATACATCGCTTGATCATATGGATAATTTTGTTGGTTATACATATTAATAAATCACCTTCTTTTCATTCATTACCTTTAACATTCATATGTGATATGCCCTCTCTGGGAAGCTTATGTATAGCCCAAATTCAACTTAAAAAGCTCGTATTATTAAAAATACGAGCCTTTCAAAAATAGAATTTGTTTATTGTTTCCTTAACTTCACACTATAAAAACGCATTTCATCTAACGAACCTTCAAATTCAAATACTTCTTGTTTAATTAATTGTTTCAAGCGATATTCTAAGAAAGTATCTCCAACCAATTGTTCAACAAGACCAAGTGCTTCACCAATTACTCTAGGAGCTTTGAGGAACTCTCGATTAGCACCCACACTTTTCGCACATTCAATTATAAATTGATCAAAATAATCTTCTTGTACAGAATGCACTTCATTTTCTTCCCACACTCTTAAACATTCTATGCTTTTCGATAATCTATCCCACTCATGTTCAAAATTCATTCGCTTCTCTTCAGTTAAATAAAGTAACTTTGCAAAACTTTTTTGGAATAGAGCTAAACTTTCAGGTGGTAATTCTCCCGTTCCACGAATATCATACTCTTGTTTCAATATTTCTCTACTTGCTTCAGACGTATTAATAACTCGAATGTTTTTCTTATCCTTTAATTGTGCCATCACAAAATTTAGGCCTACATGTTCATGTGCATTATCAGCCTTCCAAATTGTAATAGGCGTTTCAACAGGAATAGTATGTAGTTCTTCTATAGTTGCTATAAATCTTGATAAATATTCTTCTTCAAAATAACTATCATAAGCAGTTAAGTTATTTATTAACCACTTCTGTCTTGCTAGTTGCCCCTCATTCGTATGCAACCTATATATCGGTCCAATTGAAAAGAATTCCGAAAAAGCAACAACACTCTCTTCAAATAATTCTTCTTGACTTAACATATATTTTAAGCAACCAGCCGTTGAATCATCAAAAGCAATATGTACGTGCGTACTTTCTTTTACATTCCTTTTATAAGTAGGATTACTTGTTAATTGTTTCGGAATATCCATCAAATTTTTAATTGTATCTTCACTATAGTTTTCTTCTAATAAATTTAACTGTATGAGAATACTTTGAAGTAAATCTTTAGCCTCATCTTCGTACATATCCTCTACAGCATTTTTAATTTTATCTATCACACAAATCCCTCTATTCATTTCAAAAATAACGTAGATTATAGTGTATCATTTTAGTATAGTTCTTTAAAGTCAAATCCAGATTGCTACAGCAATCTGGATTTTCAACAAAAGCTCTCCTTATATTTTTGAATTGCTAAATATTTTTTCTTTGAAAATCCTTGTATCTAAATGTATAATTATATAAAAACAAAAATATAGGAGCTATATTTATGGATAAAGTACTTACAAATTATAAACATTACTTAAAAAATTGGAGATTTATATTTATTTGCATACTACCTGCTATTGCCTTATTCGTTACTTTCGATGTCATCTTTGAACTACTGTTTCATCAAAATTTCTACTTATCTAACTTAATTTCTGCTATCATATTATTTTTAATATTTATTAACGTTAAAGATAAATTTAAAATTAAAGGCTAAAAAAACACTATTTCAAAATAGCCCTTTATTATTGCATCCTACTATAAAATAAGGCTCGTAGTAGATTTTCATAAAAAATAAGAGCACCCTGCAATTGGATGCTCTTATGTGATTAGAGGTTTTTTCTGAGTATTAAGTAGGACACGAAGATCTTGTCCTACTACATAATATATGCTTGTACTTATTATTTCGTGCATGTATTAAGCACCATGTTCAGGTACTTAATATATGCATAGTCATTGCTAAAAAATCTACTCAAAAATTCACTGCAGAATTTCATAATTATAAATTAAAAAACATCCTCAATGGATGTTTTTTATCTAACGATTTTAAGCTTCCATAAACTTAGCCGGTACACCAATTTTTTCAACTACAGAAGATATATTAGTAGGATTAATCATTACATTTTCAATACATACTAATTTATTTTCTAATATCCCATTCTCTGTAGTAATAAGTTCTTCAAACCGATCTAAAGTCATTAAGAATTTGTGTTCACTTCCACCATTCATACTAACTTTTACATACTTCATAGTGTCACCGCCTTTCATAATAATTTACATTTCGACAAGAAGGCGCTTACATCCTTTTTATTTACTCTTAGATTTCTAACGTTTACATATATTTTGAGAAAAGAAACTACTATTATTTACTCACAAAATTATTGCTAATAAGAAAGATAAAGATAACAATACACAAAGTGGAATATATAAACCGGTATCCATTCTAGCAAAGTGCGTATCTTTTTGTCGTTTAAAGATACCAAAATAATTAAACTCACCAATTACTCTAATAGAAAAGACGATCATACAAATCCAGGAACCGACTTGAATAATAACACTAGGAACTGCAAAATGAACAATTTTTGCTTGTTGCAACAAAATTATTGCTGCCATACTTAATAATAATGCAATGAACAATGTCATTCCGGCGCGAGGTGTAAACGCCTTTTCCCCTGATTTAGTTGGAATAACACTATTTGTCCCCCAATTACCTCCGAAAGCCCAATATACATGTAAAAAGCTAACTAAGAATAATATACAAGCAGATATATATGTAATGATAAGCATTTTATCCTCCCCTTATTTCATTTTGGTTCCCACCTATAAAATATGCTGTTCCCCCCACATTAGCAACCTTCATTTAATTACATAAAAAAAACCGTAATGCTTTATCAATATTAAGATAAGTCATTACGGGGCTATTAAACTTCATTATGCATTATACCTATTTCTTCGGCGTTCCATCCTTGTTTGACCTTGAACTGCATTTTCTTTGTATGGATCTATTTGCTCTGTCATTTCATATGTTGCAACTGGTTCTTCGTACTTATACTCATGGTTCTTTTCTGCCATTTTACTTTTAGATTCTTTCCCACCAAACTTAACTAGTTTCATCTTTAATTTCGGCAATCTTGGAAGTCGAATCTTAATTGATAATCTTTTGCGTTTCTTTTTTGGTCCAAGTAGACTTATATTTTCTTTATTATTATCTTTCTCTTTGCGGTGAATGAACATCGCAAGTAATCCTCCTAATACAAGTCCTCCAATTAATAGTAATATATATACATAATGGCTTGTCATTAAACTCGTTATGCGTTCAAGTATGACTAACGACTGTACTTCTTTTATATCCCATAGTAAAGCGGCCCATAATGAGAATAAGCCCAAAGTCAGTCCATATGTACGAAAACGGAATAAACATGGAATTAACGCGACACATGCAGCAATTTTTGCATTTGTTATGATTGAACTTGTTGAAATATCCTGATGCCAAATAACTAACAGTAATGTTATAAATGGCGCATACGCTATCCAGCTGCATATACGTGAATACATCTTTTTAGCAAAATAACTACCGAAACTAGTAAAAAATAATAGCCCTCCAATATATATAGATTGTTCTAGAGGGATTTGCTTTGTAAGTCCTGCAATTGGAAAGAGGCTGCTCAATAGCATTAAGAGCACATCTAATTTCTTCACAATTCCCCATTCCTTTCAAATTTTTTCAATTAATAAAAATCTTTTTTCCATATGATATAGTTTTTGTATTTCTAAAAAACATATTAATCCTGTCTGCACATAAAGTAAATATGCAAACGAAAAGATACTTGACAAAGGATATCCTTATTTACATAAAAAAATGACAAATCCTGATCGATATAACGAGCAGGATTTGTTTACTAGTATTTAAAGTAGAGTAATTGAATCTTTCTTTTCTACCTTTACTACATCTACATCCAATTCATCATCAAATTCTTTAAACTCTCTTGCATCTATGTCAGTAATATAAGCCTTTATTACTTTTTCCATATGTACGGAATATGTCATGTGTACATTCTTTTTCGAAAGCATACTAGAATTACAGCACATGTAATGTATCATTTTAGCGATATAATCCCTTTCTACAGGTTTTACACCCAATGGTAAAATTTCAAGTATATATCGCTGAAAAATCCCACTACAATTAAGTGGATATTCACCAGTGCTATAATACATCCCTTTTTGATCTGCATATAAGCCAATGCTATCTAGAGCATCATCAGATTCTATTACACCGTAACTTGGTACATCAAAACCTGTATTTATTCTAATAATATTTAAATTTGGAACCTTTAACACCTCTGGAACAATATCAGGTAAAATATCTATATTAATTTCTTTATTTTGTAACTCTTTTATCCAATATTTTCTCAAATTTGCATCTACAATGAAGTAAACTTGTTCATTTTGTTCTTTTGCATATTGTACAATTTCCATTAATGTTTCGAAAACATATTGTTTAAAAAGAGCCCCCATATCATTTCTCTTTGATGGTTGTGGTAAAAATGCATTATGTTTATTTATATTTAATAATACGTAATCAATCGTTTGCCACTCTGTACTCCCATATAATTTATATAAAATTTCTTTTCCTTTTATTTTTGAAAAAATAGGTAAGAAATCGAATTTCGATATTCGTTCAATTGATAAACTAACATATGTACAAGGTAAATTTATCTTATTCCAACTACGCCTCAAAAATCCTTTTTGTTCTAATAGACTAAAAATACTATTTACAATTGTTTTACGAGATACATTTTGTCCTATAAATAAATTAATAAATGTTGAAATACGGTTTGTTCGTGCAAATCCCTCTCTAATGATTTGTTTTGGATCAATTTTTTCGCGTCCATCACAATTCTTCATCGCGATTAATGCTAATGTCGCATCACTGCGCTTACCCGCGGTAGCATAGACAGCTTTCTTAACATCATCTACAAGATTTGTTTTATATTTTTGGCAATATTGCATTTTATATGGATTTTGTAACACCTTTTCAATATTGTATCTCACAATCTTTAATAACACTGGAAAATCTGTATTCAATACATAAGAATTTTCACCAACTTTAGTCAAAACAATTTTGCTATCAAGTAATGCTTGTTCTATTTCCAGCGCTATATTTTCAGACCAAACTTCTAATGTTAATGTCTCTAATCCTTTTGGTGCAAATAAAGGAAATAATTCATTTTTGTTATTTGTTGCTACCTTTTTACATTCTGGAAGTATTGTGAAATAAGAGAATTTACACTGAAATTCTTTAAATAAATACTCTCTTTCCTTTACTGTTATACCCGGTTCTATTTTAGTACCTTGAACTTTATAAATTCTCTCATTGTATGGAAATAACACCCTTTTATTTTCTCCTACAATATAATCTTTCGGATATTGGAGAATATGGTCTAAATCCACCTCTCCTCCTATTTGAAAATCATCTTTTAAATTTCTAAATATCTTAATCCATTTCATGCCGGTTGTAGCTTGTTGTATTTTTAGTTTTACAAACCGTATTTTTTTATTATTTGACGCAAACTCTGAGGTAGAAATCAATATCATGCCTCGTTTCCGTCTTAAAAGTAAAGGAATATCTGGGTGATTATATTCTTGATAAAATCTTCGAATCCCTATTGAAATATTTAATAATGGAGCGTTCTCACCACCGCGGGTTATGCATTCGAATCGATATACATAGGAGAAAAAATCTTGTGTTTTTTCATCTTTTATCGGCCCTGACATCGCCTCACAAATATTTTGTGATCTAAGAGGGGAAAAATAGATTTCTTCTTCATTTGTATTTTTTAAATATATAGGACGCTCACAAAAAATATGTGAGATTAAAGCGGGCACCCACTTAGAATACGTTTCTTTATCATGTAGTACTGGCAAATTAGAAATCAAATCGGATTGCCATTCATATTTTGGTGGTTCTACTAATCTATTTGGTTTCCAATCATGAATAATCTCATACCAACTTTGAAAAATATAATCGAGCTGATCTTGTCTAATAGGTTCTTTCGATACAATCCATGGTGTATTTTCATTTAATACGTACGGGTTATGCTGAATAAACAATATATCCGAAAACATATCATACAATCTTTCATTCAAACGTTTCAACTTACTCGTTAATAAAAATGTCTTATAATGTATCTCTACGATGTCCAGCCATTCAATAGGAAAGTATATAAATGATACCTTTTCATTTAAAAGGGGTTCTACTATATTTTCAAATGTTAGCAGCCTTAATTTTTTCATAAAATGATTCCTTCCTTTCTTCAGTTGTATTGATTATCAAAAAGCTAGAACAATAGTTACTTAATCTAATCCATTTAAACCAAGTATTTAAAAGAAACGTAAAAACTGTTTATCTACATAAATTATTATCAAACCGACTCTTTTAAAAATTCAAAGTAATTATCATGTATAACACCTCTATTATATTTGTATTTCAATACATTCGAATTATACATTACATCTAATGCATTGTACTTATCATTTACAATAACTTTACAAAAAAACCAAAAAAGAACACCTTAATTCGGTGCCCTTTTTACAAATATCAACCTTTATGTAATTGAACATATAGATAACAGTAATCCCCAAAATGAAATTGCTCCTAGTAAACCTACTACAACTCCTGTTAAACAAATACAATCAGCAAGACAAATAGAAGACTGCGATAATGGAACAAATGACCTACTTGTACTCGAACCATATTGTTTTATTTTCTCATAATTCTCATCTAACATTAGATGTAAACATGTTACACCATCCTCAATAGTATGTAGAGGTTCTTTTTCTAATCGCTCCAATAATTTACTATCAAAAGCAACTGATAGAGGATACTGCTTATCTAATTTCATATTTTGATAAATTAGTTGCAAACGAGATAATATATTGTTTTTCTTCTTTTCAGATGTTACTGTACATTTCATTTTATTAAATTCATTTAATAACAGTGTCAATTCATCTCTTTTTCCGTATAAATCTTTAGCTATTTTTCTCTTTAGTTTATACGAATGGATAATAGATTTTAGTTCAATCATATTCATACACTTCCTAATTACATATTATTTACCCGATTATTTTATAGATAAACAGTACTTTTTAATCTTATTTAAATTACACTCAAGCAACTTATTTTACTATCGATTAACATTACATTAACCTTACAAGGTTGTAATAAAATCATTAGCTAGAAGGAAGCAATGCCCAAACTAGACAGATATTTAATGATAAAACCATAAGAAAAAAACAATGATTAGATTTTAAATCTAGTCATTGCTTTATCCATCACCTCTTGATTACATCTATATATCTTATTGTTACTCTTTCACTTGAATGATTGAATATATATATCTTATTGTTACTCTTTCACTTGAATGATTGAATATATCCATTAATAATGGCTATATTCTTTGTCGGCAAGTACATATATAAAACTAATGTTTTTTAATTGATAAGGTGAAACTTTAATCAGCTCTCACCAATCGGGCTTTTATGGGCAGTCCGCCACCTAACTTCTCTTTGCTCTCGCTGAATTTTTTTTGGGATGTTACTGCCCGCAACTAGCAAGATAGATGTAATCAATATTCATACGTTACAATAGTATCAGTAGTACCACTAAAACCATCAAAACAGTTAGAGCAACCACCACAGCCGCCACAACCTCCACAACCTCCGCAACCTCCGCAACCAAAACAACCGAAGCAACCAATACAACGGAATCCACCACAACGGAATCCACCACAACGGAATCCGCCACAACGACCTCCACCACAACCTCCACAACGACCACAACCGCCACAGCGACGAGCGGCATCTTCAATATAGTAATATGGATAGTGATTTTGCTGGTCCCAATAGACAATATTTCCAGACCGGTAATCATTAAGACTTAACGCTTGTAGTTCTTGTTGAAACTGATTCATTTTCATAACCTCCGTTTATAAAATACAACCTCATCGATACTTCCCTATATTCCGGTTCGTTACATCTAAGTAGAAATAGCGCTATAAACTAAGTTCAATACGTACACCAACAAAGTATGACTTATCACTAGATGATGCACCTTGTTCATATACCTATTTTTACTATGGGCTTATTTTTATCAATAGAAATTATACAATATGAATTCTAGAGTCATATCTTCATGCTTATTAAGTTCAATTAATTTCTCAATAGCCATGATGCCATATACTTTCTGAGCTCACCATCGGATATTCCTAGCCTTTTATAAACACCCTCTCCCGTCGTAGCGTCAAAACATCTCCTCCTAGTGACAGGATTCAACAATGACGGTTACGAAATTCTTACAAAGAAAAAAGCCCTAATTAGGGCTTTTCATTCTATTTCTCCAGCAAAGCTCTCTATGAAATTGCTAATTGAAAAAAGACACACTTAGATTGATGCGTCTTTTTGTGATGCCTCTTTTGTGAAATCATATAAAGCAATTGCGCCTAAAAGAACAAGTATACCTTGAGGAACATCTAGTAAAATAGTTTTCCAAATTTCCGGAATTACCCATTTAATATCTGCTGCTGTTTCAAGATATGTTTGGAAATAGCTGATTGTAAAATTAATTATCCCTAAAAATACAAACAACGATAAACCAAATCGAATTAATTTCTTATTTGTAAACATATAACACCTCTCAAAATTCATTGGATATTCCTGCTTTTACTTCTTTATATTTCCACATCCCTATATTTGATTTTAACACAAAAAGAACTCAAAAAAACACAATATGCAAATATGCATATTGTGTTAACAGCACTTCATGGTAATTTAGAAATTCCTGCAAAGAAAAAACAACTCCGTTCAGCTAACAGTGCGGGTTTCTTTTCTTATCTAACTTCATACCTCCAAGCTTTACGTTCAAGGTAAAATTTCATCTCATTACGTTGTGCATCTGAAGTTAGCTTAGTAACATATCCGTTTTATTGTAAAATAAATGTGACAGTAGTTTATCCATTTAATGCGTAGAAAACTAAACTAACTTATCGATATGCCATTTCGCTATAACTGCAGTACTATCAACTTTGTACAAATTTGACAAGAAAAAATATATAGATAGATATTATCCATACCTATCTATAACATTACTTCTATTCTTTATCCAATTACGTCTTTTACGTCTGTATCCACTGGCCACTTTTCTAATGTATAAGCCATTTCCCAAAATGAATATTCATATTGACTGCTAATAATAAAATGCTGTTTCATACGTTTGCGGTCTGCCTCTGTTACTTTTTCAGCGATAGTATCTAAACGTGTAATTTGTTCTTCAACTAGCGTACGGAACCAATCAGATCCATAAGCAGAAATCCATTCGTTATAAATTGGCTCTTCCGGCTGGCACTCTTTTAAGTGTTCGCCAATTTCATAATACAACCAATAGCAAGGTAAAATTGCTGCAATGATATCTCCTAAATGCCCTTCATACGCAGCACGATACATATGTGAAGTATACGCATATGCAGTTGGCGCAGGAATAAAATTATCTTTTTCTTCTTTTGTTATCCCTAGCTTTTTAGCAAAATTCTCATGTAAAGATAACTCGGCCTCATATGTATTTTGAGCATGATGTGCCATACGAGCTGTCGTCTCTAATTCAAGAGCTTTTGTAGCTCCTAAAGTTTGTACTCTAGCAAAATGACTCAAATAATATGAATCTTGAAGCACATAATAGCGAAAACTAGCTAAATCTAATGTTCCTTCACCAAGTTTTTTTACAAAAGGATGGTTAAAACTCGCTTCCCAAATTGAATCTACTTCTTTACGTAATGATTGTGAAAAAGTCATTTAAATCCCTCCAATAATGTATAAAATATAAGTATTTATCCACAATTATTAAAGCTGTAAAATAAAAAAACTTTCTTTACAGGCGTAAAGAAAGTGAAATTGACAGTATTTATTTACTCATTAAATAGCAACGTCTTTCCCACTTCCCTACGCTGGCATTAACCAGATCAGGTACTAAGAGTCTCAAAATCACATTTGATCTCAGCCTATAAAAGGCCCCCCTAGTGGATAAATATTTTGTTTTTATAATGTATTCATCATAGCATACTTCGTGAAACTGTCAAAAGAATTAGTTATATAATCTCCTTAAAACCCTTCTTCATTTCTAACTTTTAATGATGTTTCAATAATCATATCTAATAGTTTGCTATAACTAATTCCCGCTGCTTCTGCACTTTTGGGCAATAGGCTTGATTGTGTCATCCCTGGTAATGTATTAATTTCCATTACATATGGAATTCCGTCCTTCACCATCATATCAACTCTTGCATAAACACTACATTTTAATGCTTTATAACAAGCCAGTGAAGCTTTATTTACACGTTCATTAATTTCTGCTGGAAGTTCGATAACTTCCTCAACTGTACTAGTATCATCATATTTTGCATTGTAATCAAAGAACTCGGCTGCATGTCGAATTGAAACTATAGGTAACTGTTTTCCATCCAGAATAGAACATGTAATTTCATCACCTTTTATATACTTCTCAATTACTACTTCAGAATCCCATTCGAATACAGTTTCTAGCATTGAGATCAATTCATTTTTATTGTAAACGATTTTCACCCCGACACTCGATCCGCCAGAGTTTGGTTTTACCACTAATGGAAATCCTAACTTATCTAACTCATCAAGATTTAGATCCTCCATTTTTGTAAGTTCAATCCAATCTGGTGTTTCTACACCTTCATAACGTAAAATCTTTTTCGAAATATTTTTATCCATACATATACTACTAGATAACATATTACTTCCGCTATAAGGAATCCCTAAACTCTCCAGTGTTCCTTGAACTGTCCCATCTTCTCCGTATTTTCCGTGTAATGCGAGCAATGCAAAGTCAATGTCTTTCGCTTTTTCAATTAAATCCATTTTTTCATTTAATGTAATTGGGACTATTTCATACTTATTTTTATCTAAATGAGCAATCATTTCATTCCCGGTCATAATTGAAACTTGTTTTTCAGACGATACCCCGCCCATAATAACACCGATTTTCATTTTCTCAACTCCAATTTTCATTTTTTAATGTATCACCAATTATTTTAATTCCCCGAACTATTTCTTCTTCTTTCAAGCGCGAAAACCCTAATCGGAAAGTGTTCGCTCCTTCTCCATCAGAGTAAAAAACATCTCCAGGTGAAAACGTAACGCCTTTCTCATAACACTTTTGTAAAAGTGTGCGGGCGTTCATATGCTCTTCTAGCTCTATAAATAAATGCAGTCCACCATCTCCAGTCATTCTTTTAAAAGGAATGTACTGGTTACATGCCCCGACAGCTAACTCATATTTTTTCTTATAAACAGATCTTGCCTTTTTTAAATATTTTTCAAAATATCCCTCATGTAAATATTGAAACAGAACAGCTTGATCTAGCGTAGATGTGTGAATCGTTCTTGCTCTTTTTACGCTTTCTAAATAATGAATCAGCTCTTTATCTGCAATAATCCAGCCTACACGTAAACCAGGGAAAAGTACCTTTGAAAAGCTACTAATATAAATCACATTATTGCCAGCTCCCGCAAAAGTTAATAATGGAGCTAAATGTGAACCTGAATAACGTAATTCTTCATTAAATCCGTCCTCTATAATAGGAACCTTGTATTTTGAGAATAACCTCATCAATTCCGTTCTTTTTTCTGAACTCGTAACAATACCGGTTGGATTATGATAAGAAGGAATTAAATAAGCAAAATCAAAATCTTTTTCACGCAAACTTTTTTCAACTTCATTCGTATCAATACCATCCTCATGCATATCAATCCCATGAACTTCAAGTCCATGTAAACGGAAAAGCTTAAGTGCAGCATGGTGAGTTGGATTCTCACAAATGACACGACCGGATTTTTTTGATAAAGAAGAGAGTACAATATCCAATCCTTCTGTAAATCCATTTGTAATTAGAATATCTTTATTCGAAATGTCTACACCTTTCATTTCCATGTAATGAAGTAAATAATTCATTAACGGTCTATATCCCTTTGCATATCCGTAGTTCAATACGATGTCCCCTTCAATGGACATACGAGTAAGAAAAGCTCTTTTGAAATTTTCAACATCAAATAGCTTCTCATCCGGGGCTATACTATTAAAAACAATCATTCCCTTTTCCCAACGAACACCATGTTTCATTAAATCTAATTCATCCGCTAATGCGGTCACTGTATTAAGTTTATTTTTCCAATCTATTTCAACAGACGAAGTGTTAGATATATCCACCTTCGCAACAAAGTTCCCTTTTCCTTTAACTGCATAAATGAGTCCTTCTTGCTCTAAATCTGCATAAGCAGCGAGTACAGTGTTTCTACTCACACTTAGTAATTCACTTAGTTCCCTTGTTGATGGGATTTTTTGATCCCCGAGCAAATGCCCTTTCATAATCATCTTTTTCAAATAGTCTTTTAATTGAATATAAACGGGACGATCTTTAACAACTTTAAAATCCTTAAACAATTCCTTACCCCCTGCAATCATTTTTGCATATTTATTTCATTCTCAAAAGGTCCACGACATATGTATTTTTTATAAAGGGCGGTACGGTCTTACAAATCTTTTCGATATAAGTTAATTACATCTTTTAAAGCTGCAGCTGCTGCGCCTCGTGGATTAGAAGCCCCGCCAATTATAGTAACTAGCCCCATCGTATCTGTAAAGAACGTAATTCCTTTTTCGGTCCCATTTACATTTGCTAACGGATGATCTTTTTCTATTTCGCACGGTTCAACATTTAAATTCACATTGCCACCCTCATCCTTATATATTGATGCTATTAATTTAATAATTTTATGTTGTTTCTTAGCATTTTGTATTTGCTGTTTTGTAACGTGCTCGATTCCTTTTATATGTATATCAGTAAGTGTTTTCTCTGTTTCCATTAAGCTGTTTGTCAAAAGTAACAATTTACACGCACTATCTGAACCACTTATATCTAATATAGGGTTTGTCTCAGCAATTCCTTTATTTTGTGCTTCTTTCAGTGCTTCTTCAAATGTCATATCTTCCTCATACATTTTCGTAAGAATATAATTAGTTGTTCCATTTAATATTCCTTCTATTTTTTCAATACTGCAACCGGCTAAACTAAATTGTCCGATATCTAGTGTCGGTAGTGCAGCGGCTGTTGCACCGCTATATCGAATTCGTATATTTGCACCTTTTGCTGCTTCATTTATTTCTCTCCAGTTTGTAACGAGCGCACCTTTAGAAATTGCTACTATATCCATCTGTTTCTCAATCGCTTGTTTCATATATTGTTTCCCTGGATTTCCATCTTTAAGATTTGTAACCGTTGATTCTACCAATACAGTACCACTTATGCTAGTTATTGCACGTTCCTTTGGATGGTACTCTAAATATTTTTCAATTGCAGCGGTACCGCCACCATACATCAATAAATGATGAAGAGATAAGCCTTCTTCATTATGTATTGCAATATTTCTCCCTAATACGCCACTTACAACTAATTGAATCCCATATGTTTCATATATATATGAATATTTTTCATTTAATAATTTTATAAACTCTCTGCCTACTGTTCCGTATCCTGATAATACAACTTGAATTTTCATAATATCCCCCCATATTTTTCTACCAAATCCCTCTTTCAATATAATATAAAGCGCTCTCGAATTCCATCGAGAGCGCTTTATTACCTATTTCGGTAAACGTGATAGCTTTTCAGCAATTGTTCTATAAAACTCTTGAATGCTAGAAAAACCTAACGAGTCTGAAACACTTAACCCTACCATGTCGAGATGGTCCCAATTCGCTTTCGTTTCGATATGATTCCATTTTCCAACCTGTAATGACTCATTATTATTTACAGTAACATTAGAAGATGGTGCAATCATAGAATTTGTATTTACTACACCATCATTTTGCCACCAAGAAGTATCAACTAGCGGACGGTTTTCTTCATATCTCGCATAAGAACCTAAGAAAAATGCATTTCCCATTAACACTTTATTCATCGTTATATGAGGCAAATGTAAACCTGTTATAGGTGCTGCTTGCGATGCATGTCCACTATAGGATAAATAATACACATCTGGTTGCGTCTTTACCCAATTATTTAACTCCTTTGCACCATCTGTACTTAAATCCCATTGACTTATATCTTTTGTATTTTTCCAAAGTGAACTATTTAGAATACGATTACTATATTGGAAAAAGGACTCTCCAGCATTCTTCTTTATACCCCATTGATCCAATTTAAAATCATATAATGATAAATTATTGTTTCCCCCAAAGCTTGCAGCTGTAATGAGTAAATCTTTAACGAACGGCAGTAGAAGACTACCATCCGCAAGTGTTGTACCGTTGTGAGGGGGTGCTAATGTTGTAACACTATGAACATATGATTTTCCGCCTTCAAATAGTGGTGATATTTTGGTGTCTGGGTGATTTTTCACATAATTCTTTTCTTCAAAACTACCTTCTTTTAATAGCTGTACTAATGTTCTAATCGTTTGTCCACCCATGCTATGTCCAACTAAATGAACTTTATTTGTTTCACTCCAATTCGGCGCAAAACCACTATAAGTTCTGCCAAAACGATTATGTCCATGTTTCTCAGCATGTACTGCACCATAGTCTACTGTCCCACCGCTAATTTGTGCATACAATTCACATGCACGATCCCAGTTACTAGAAACAGGTCCAACAGCTGCGGTATGTACCGTATAACCATTTCGTTTCAAATCTTCCTGTATATCATGAACACCACCCCAATATTTTACGCCAAGCATTTCTTCTCTACCCCATCCAGCAAATCCATTCACCAATATGATAGGATAATTATTTTGTTGCCTCTCTTCAGCGTATGATATTTTCGCTGCGAATGAACATACGGTCACTAATGCAAAAAAACATATTTTTAAAAATAACTTCCCCATACTTTCTCCCCCCTAATAAAACGTTTACATTTTTCTTTTTAACAAATTAACAGAATAATTTAACAACTTAAACATAATGTAAAGTATTTTATATACGTTGTATATATAGAAAACATATACAAATGTTGAAAAATATTAATTCGAGTAAATATTTACTTTTTACAATATAACTTGTAAATCTATTTATTTAGATTTATAATTAGATATAGTTTCCTCATGTTAAAAAGATTTAAAAACCATAAGAAAACTAATCTCATTGCTTGAAAAGGAGGAAAAATCATGCAAATCGGATCAAATATTCATACATTGTCTCAACCTACTAAAATAACTCCATCTAATCTTGAGCATAATACTATCTCTTCTACTAAACTTGAAAGTAAGAAAGTAAATGATCCTATCAAGTTTGATATTCGTTCATCTGAAAAAGAAATGAAACAGCCTGAGCATAAATTTAATGAATTAGATTTATGGAAGATGTTAAAGGATAAAGGCGTTCCTTTATGGATCATCCTTGAAATGCTACAAAAGGCTCGTAAAGAAAAAGAAGCCCAAAATAATTCAGTTCAAAATTCAAATGGGATTGAGGAAACAAACGAGACTCGATTAAATGAAGTAATGTAAAGCATAATAATTGATTTGTCTATAAACTAAAAAGAGTTCGAAGCTGATGAAATTTTTATCAACTCCGAACTCTTTTTTAAGGTTTTTCGCCAATCGTTACAAATTGAAAAGATACTTCTCCTTCCAAACCTTTAATTAGCTTTTTTACTTTGACATTTTCATTAACCATTGTATTATCTGTCGACATTTTAGGTCTTTCATCACCTAGAGATTTCTTTAATTGAAGAAGGTGCATTTTCGTTTCATTTGCTTTTATTTCCTTATATACGCTATTTTTTGCTACAATCACATACGATTGCGTTGGATATTTACGAGTGTTTCCTATCCAAGTGTCACTATCGTATGTAACAGGAATCTCATTTCCTTCTATTTTAATACTTTTCATAGTCTTTTCGTCTTCATTTGTAAACAATAGTGATCCTTCTTTTGGGAATTTTGGTAACGTATCTAAAATATAATTGGAGCCATTACCTCGTTTATGAAAAATTTTTTCTTTAATCAGTGCTAGTGCTGTAGATTCATTTAAAATTAATACATGTCCATTTCCAACTTCACCTTTTTTCACAGAAAACACTTCATTTTCTTTCGTAATTTCCTGATAACGATTAATAATTGGTAAAATATTATTTTCATCTCCAATAATTAATACACCGTTTGCAGGAAATGAGTTATCCTTTTTAGAGCATGAACTAAAGCTTATTAAAAGTATTATAGTTAACATAAAAATAGTTAAAGTTCTTTTCATCACGGTTCCTTTCATAATTCATATCATTTTTTACATGCTTTTCTGTAATTTTATTAGTTGATATCCTTTATTGCTCCATAGTCTTATAAAGCTTTTGTAGGTAACGCCAACGAGTGATAAAGAAATATAAAACTTGTATACATATAAATGAAATTAAAATAAAAATCGAGCTATTTAAAATAGAAAAACTAACTAATTGTTGCAGTGCCGTATACGCTACTACAGTATGAATCACCGCAACAGCAATCGGTAAGAAGAACATTAATAATAACTGTCTCGTTACAACTTTTTTTAACTCTTGTTTACTTAATCCCATTTTCGAAATCATTTTATATTGTTGTTGATCACGATCCAAATCAGTGTATAATCGGAAATAAATAAAACTAGCAGCAAATGTAAAGAAAACGATTCCGACTAAAACACTTGCCATAAGTAATAAACCATTCTTTTGCTTTGCCTCCAACAAGTTTAATGTTAAAGCTTCAAAGTAGAAATCACTGTCCCTAAGATCTTTATCGAATATACTTTTTAATTGATTTGAAATCTCTTTCGTTCTTATCCAATCATCTACAACAAATCCGTAAGTACGATGTTGAATATCTTCATCCTCTGGATTACTCGTCAGAGGAATTTCATCATACACATGATCTTGAACAGCAATATAAATACTACTAGAATCATGTGGTAAAACTAAATTCTCTACAGTTTTCTTCACACGAAATGTCTTTGTCCAATCTCCTTGAATGACTTCAATATTTTTTTTATAGTTACCATTTTTAAATTCTTGCTTTTGTGACACCCTCCCAGGGATTAGTAAAATTTCATCTTCTTTTTCAATCGTTTCATGTTGGTACCCGAGTGCTCTCGTAAGTTCGTTATATTCACTTAATTTCAATACATTTACGTTACTTTCTGTAAATTTACTTGAAGATGAAGCCATTCGATACGGAATATTTGCATCCAAGAGATGTTTTTTTATAATAGAGAGATGTTTATCTACCAATTTGTTGTTTTCAGAGCTTTCATACAGAAATGTATATGGGTTTGTCATCCACACTAAATTTCTATTACCAATAGCAGCTGTTGTACCAATAGCTGTAAATGCAACTGCTGAAATAATAGATACAATAAAAAACATCGTTGCATTATCTTTCATACGGTAAATTAATTCAGAAAACGTTAATATATTTGTTCTTTTTAAAAAGAAAGATTCTCTCCTTTTAGCAAGATGTAATATATAAACGCTACACTGTGTATATAAAAAGTACGTTCCTATAATTACTAGTAAGACACCCATTCCGAGTGTAGTAAAACTGGAACTTGAAATAAAGCGAAATACTGAGAAATATCCATACCCTATACTAATTAAAGAAAGCAGTGATAATAAAATTGAAGATTTCGGTTCAGGTTTTGGTTTTTCCTCTGCTTGAATAAGTTCCACAAGTTCCGTTATTTTTACCATTTTAAATGTAAATAGTGAAACAATGAAAAATAAGAAAAGAAAAGTGATAACTGTTAATAATACAGCCTTCACTGGTGTATAAAAAGGCAAACCATTATTAATCATTAATACACTTGCGCTTATCAATAAAACTAGTTTAGAAAATATGAGTCCAATGAAAATCCCTATACAAATTGAACCAAGTCCAATCAACATATTTTCAATTAATAATAATTTCTTAAACTGTCTCATTGACATACCTTGCATCATTAATATGCCAAATTCTTTCTTACGAGTTTTTAAAAATGAACTAACTGAATATAGAATAAAGAAAAATGAAAATACAAAAATCAAACCTTGCGAAATTGTAAATCCCATCGTACCATATGCACTCATTGTTGCACTTGTTGATTTTAATTCCCCTTGTAAATCAGGATGAAATAATAAAAGAGCATATGTAAAGAAAACCATAATAGAAAATGTACTACTTAAAAAATGGGCAGCATATGTACGCTTATTACGAAAAATATTATTAAATGCGAACTGACGAAAAGTCATGCCTTTTCCCTCCTAACAAAGAAAGAACATCCATAATCTTTTGATAAAAGGCTTGTCTGCTTTCACCACAATAAATTTCGTTATATAGTTGACCATCTTTAATAAATACTACTCTACTGCAAAAACTCGCAGCATACGGATCATGTGTAACTAACATCATCGTTGCTTTTTCTTCTTTATTAAGAGTATCAAGCATCTCCATTACATCATTTGAAGATTTAGAATCCAAGTTCCCTGTTGGTTCATCTGCAAGTAATAATTGCGGCTTATGAACGATCGCACGAGCGATTGCTGTTCTTTGAGCTTGTCCCCCTGATATTTCAAACGTTCTTTTACTCAATATATCAGTAATGTTTAACTTCTCTGCAATCTCTTCCACTCGTTTATTCATTTCTTGGACGGAAACACCATCTAAAGTCATCGGCAATACGATGTTTTCTTTTACAGTAAGTGTGCTAAGAAGATTAAATGATTGAAATACAAATCCTAATTGTTTTCTACGGAATAACGCTAATTCTTCTGATGATAATTGGAAAGGATTTGTGCCATTTATTAAAATTTCTCCCGATGATGGAGAATCAATAGTAGATACCATATTTAATAACGTTGTTTTTCCACTACCTGACGGGCCCATAATTCCTACAAATTCACCTTCTTGAATTGATAAATCAATATCTACTAATGCTTTATAAGGTACTTTCCCTTTATATACTTTACTAATACTATTTGCCTGCAAAATTTCCATTTATATTCTCCCTTCATTTCCACTGCTCACTATAGAGTGTAAATGAATTGTCTTACAGCTCATATTGATTCATCTTTCATTTATCTTACACGCTTGTAAGATTTCTGAAAAAAATGATAATAAAACTATTTTCAAACTAAAATTAACGCATAACTATCTTATAATAATTGTATAGTAGTAGGAAATACAATGTATAATAAATCTTTATTATATAAATGAGTAAAAGACCGATTGCTATCGGTCTTTTACTACCCAACGTTATATTTTTATCCACTCAGATTTTCTCAATATATAATGATTATATATTTGATCTTCTATCCTCTGTTGGCTTTTATAAATAAACCCGCATTTTTCAATAACTTTATTTGATGCTACATTGTTAATTAAAGCAATTGCGTTAAGGACATTTAAATTTGTTTCTTTAAACAAAAATTCAATTAAACCTTTAGTCGCTTTTGTGGCATAGCCATGATTTTGATGTTCATTTGAGATAGCATACATTATCTCTCTATTTGGTGAAGGGAGTTCTTCTTTCATACCTGTGCAGCACCATCCAATGAGTTCATTTGTAGCTTTCTTAAATATTCCTAGCTTTAACATATGATTATCTATGTTATTCGTAGTTTTCACTGCCTCAAGAAATGCTTTGTTTGCTGGTATTTCGTAATTTGCAATCCAATTCATCCTTTGTTCTTTTGTTGATTTCCAGTCTGGTAAAAACTTTTCTATTTCCGGTTGATTTGCTATTTTATAAATACTCTCTGCATCTTTAGTGGAAAACTCTTGTAAGTAAATTTCACCACAATCTAGCCTAAATAACTTAGCCGAATTTTCTATTTCCATGACCATCCCCCATTGCCATCAACCTAAGCTTTTGAGATACCCCCATACCGAAATTCTCAGCTTTTTACAGTTATTTATGAGAATTCAGCTCATTTTTTCGTTTTCGGGAACAATCAATTTCTTAAGTTGATGGGTATCTGATAATGCATCCATTTGAACAAATTTTCCTTTTCCATACCGATCACACACCTTTTGTAGAGTAATAGTATCAGCATATCCCAGTTTAAGAGGTTGATTACTAAATATTCAGAATTTTTTTGCAAGAATTCTCCGAAATGTAATACGGACTTTAAATATTTTCATTTATAATTCTCTATTTGTCTATACTTTTCATACCGCTGTTGTATAAGCTCTTCCGAGGATAATAGTATCAATTTTTTCAGAGATGATTCGATTACAGATTCAATCACTTTTGCCTGTGATTTTATATCATTTTGTGCTCCACCTTTAATTTCAGGAATGATTTCATCAATAATTCCTAAATGTTTTAAATCTTTTGCTGAAATTTTCATATGTTCAGCAGCTTCTGGAGCATACTTAGCGTCCTTCCATAGGATAGATGCTGCTCCTTCTGGCGAAATTACCGAGTACCATGAATACTCTAACATATGGATATGGTTACCGACACTAATGCCAAGAGCTCCACCACTTGATGCCTCTCCAATTACAATACAAACAATTGGCACTTTAAGTGTAGCCATTTCAAATAGATTTCGAGCTATCGCTTCAGAAATTCCACGTTCTTCAGACCCTTTCCCTGGATAGGCGCCTATTGTATCAATAAATGTAATAATAGGGCGATTAAATTTATCAGCTTGTTTCATAAGTCTTAGCGCTTTTCTATAACCTTCTGGATGTGCCATTCAAAAATTTCTTTCTATATTTTCCTTTGTATTTCTACCTCTTTGATGACCAATAACCGTAACGGGCATCCCTTTAAATTTTGCAATACCACCTATCATTGCTTTATCATCACCATATAATCGATCACCATGAAGTTCGAGAAAGTTTGTAAACAATAAAGGTATATAGTCCAATGTCGTGGGCCGGTTACGTAGCCTTGCAATTTGAACTCGTTGAAAAGGTGTAATATTAGAATGAATTTTATCTTGCATTTTATTTAAACGTTTTTCTAATACATGAATTTCTGGCGATAAATCTACATTATTTTCTTTCATAATTTTCTTTAATTCATCAAATTTCTCTTTTAATTCAATAATAGGACGTTCAAAATCCAAACTCATTTTACCCTCCAAATGTTATGATTTACCTCACTCTAATCAAAAGACTTAGAAATAGAATCAATAAATAATTCAAAACCATCCACAACTATTTTTTGTTCTGATTCCGATAAATTATTGAGAATACTTTGATAAAATGTAATGGATTGCTCTCTTAAGCAATTAACAGTTATGTGACCTTTTTCTGTGAGGTGCAGAAAAAGTTCTCTTCTATTTTTTTCATTTACTTCACGATAAATAAGCCCCTTTTTTACTAACTTATCTACCAATCTACTTACAGTTGAAGTCTCTAATCTAAGTTTATTGGATAGTTGCCAAACAGTTAATTTTTCCACCTCTAGTTCCTCTAACGCCATCATTTGAGAAGTTGGTAAAGGTTTTTCAAATGGCCCATTGGGCAAATTTTGAGATTCAAAAACCCCAGTTATTATAATCATTTTCTTAATATCTGTTCTTAGTTTTAAGGCATCTTCTCTTTTCAAATAGGTCAACCTCCTACAACTAATGTATCATACATCAATTGTATTATACATGAATATGTTTTTTTCACAAGCTTAACGTAAGCCAATATTACAACATGGACGAGATATTTCTTCTTGTTAAAATGGTATAAGTGGATTGTTTTCTACAAATGGCAGAACATCAATTATGTATCAGGGGCCTTTATGGGGTACCCCCCATCGCCATCAAGCTAAAAAATTGTATCCATAAAACGTAAAAAACGCTATTCTTTTTGTAGTAATATACAGAAAGGATGGCGTTTTTGTATGAATCTATCGATTCAAGATGAGTTTCATTTATTCGCTGAAGAACTACAGAGATTTCTATCTCCAAGTATCCTTCAACAGCTCGCACAGGAGACGGGTTTCGTAAAACGTAAAAGTAAGTATGGCGCACGAGATTTGGCCGCTTTATGTATTTGGATCAGTCAACACGTAGCAAGATTATGTAGTCAGCTTTATGCAAATACAGCTACACTAATAAGTCCTGAGGGGCTGAAGGGCTGAATCAGTGTTTTAATCCAGCAGCTGTCGCATTTCTTCGAGAAGTCTTTACTTCTCTTCTCACACAAAAACTCTGTTCAAATCAATCACTTTCTGCACATATAATCTCGACTTTTAATCGTATCCGCATTCTAGATGCAACAGTGTTTCAACTACCTAATCAATTCGCCACTAACTATCAAGGTTCAGATGGGAGTAGTAATACCGCAGGCGTGAAAATCCAATTGGAATATGATTTACTTAGTGGCCAATTTCTTAACGTGCAGCTTGGACCAGGAAAGAATAATGACAAAACATACGGTACCATCTGCCTTGAAACCGTAGAGGCAGACGATTTGTGTTTACGTGATCTTGGTTACTTCGATTTAGGAGACTTACAAACGATTCATGATAGAGAGGCTTACTATATCTCGCGGTTGAAGTTGAATACGCGCATTTATATCAAGAACCCTGAACCAGAATATTTCAACAATGGTACGTTAAAAAAGCAAACGGAATACATCCAGCTTAATATGACACAAATGCTGTCTGGTCTAATCCCTGGTGAAAAGATGGAAATCCCCGAGGCATACATTGGTCAAAATCAGAAACTTCCAGCACGTGTTATTATCCATCGTTTAACCGATGATCAAACGCAAATACGTCTGAAAAACCAAGCAATACGTGAAAAGAAGAAAGGCATTGTCATGAAGGATAAAAGTAAACGTTTAATGAGCATGAATGTATATATCACGAACACGTCGCTAGAAGAAGTACCGACGAACTACGTGCATTCATTATATTCACTTCGTTGGCAGATTGAAATTTTGTTTAAAACGTAGAAGTCATTCTTTGAAATTGATGAATGTAAAAATATAAAAAGAGAACGCCTAGAGTGTCATTTATATGGACAACTCATCGGCATTCTCCTCTGTTCTTCTACAATGTTTCAAATGCGGCAGTTTCTGCTTGAAAAGAAAAAGCAGGAGCTGAGTGAATACAAAGCGATTTATATGATTAAAGATTATTTTCCATTACTGTTTCAAGCGATAACCGTTGGAACAGAGGAACTTTTGAAAATTCTGTATCGCCTTTATCAACTGCTTAAAAAGAACGGTCGTAAATGTCATAGACATAAGAAGATGACCGTCTTTGATATTCTAGGGATTGTGTATAACACGACGGTGAAGCATAGACAAGCTGCCTAGCGAAAAATCACTTTTTAATAGGCTTCTTTAGCATGCCTACTTTTTTATCACTTACTAGTTTTGAAACAAGAAGCATTTCGTATCTAGTAATTTACTTGATTAGCTTGATAGGAATGTGACCATCCCCCTTAATCACGCTTACAAATACATTATAGTGCCTTTATCTGCTTCGTAAGTTCTATAAATCGTTCATCAAGTTCTTTATATTCTTTGTCGTTAGAAGTTAAAAAGCTTAATTTCCCTAATACTTCTTGTCTCGCTGTTTCTAACGTTAAACGTAGCTCTTCAATCTCATCTCTTGTTTTAGTAGGTTCTTCTAGCTGCTTTTGTATCGTATTGTTTGAAAACACGAGTTTTATGTTAGTGGTTTTCTCCAGAAAATATCGATCGTGAGATACAATTACTAATGTTCCGTTATACTCAGCTAATGTATTTTCAAGTTGTTCACGTGAAGGTAGATCCAAGTGATTCGTCGGTTCGTCTAAAATGAGTACATCTTTTTCATCTAAAATATAAGCCATTAGCTTACATTTTACTCTTTCTCCCATACTCATATGCTCAATCGGCTCTTTCCATTGAGACGCTTGGAATCCTAAATGTTTCATTAAATTTTGGACTTTTCCCCTTTCTTCAAACGTCTCTTTAAAAAAGAAATTTTCTGGTGTTTTATCAAGCGGTAAATCAAAAACTTCTTGTGTTAAATAGCCGATGTTTGCAGAAGGTGAAATCCATATTTCTCCTTCTGCAGTTTCGTTTCCCATAATCATCTTCAGTAATGTTGTTTTCCCACTACCGTTTGGTCCAACAATCGCAACTTTCTCACCGTGCTGAATTGTAAAATTAACGTTTTCAAATAATACTTTCCCATGAAAGTCTTTTTTTAATTGCTTCACTTCTAAAAAGCGTTTTCCTACTTTTTTGTTCGCTTGAATAGAAAACTCAACTGAATATTCTTCTTTCACACGTTCTACTTTCGTTTTCCCCAGCTCTTTTTCGAGTCGTTTTCGTTTTGACTTCACTTGTGCATCCATTCGCTTCGCTTTTACACGATAGAATTCTTTCACTCCTTCTTGTTTTGTAGACTGCGCGTGTGCCTTTTGTGACCATGAACTCAATTCTTTTATATGTGTTTCTACTTGTTCTATCTTTTTTTGCTGCTTTTCATATTCACGCTGCTGCGACTTCCTTCTTTGCTCACGTACTTTCATGTAGCTCGTATAATTACCACTATGCTCAATTAATTTTTTGTCCTCAATTGACCATATTTTTGTTGCGACAACATCTAAAAAATATCGGTCATGCGATACAACAATAACAGTACCTTTCATCTTTTTTATTTGTTTAATGAGAAATCCCGTACTGATCTCATCTAAATGATTTGTCGGTTCGTCTAATATTAAGACATTAGGATTTTCGGCAAATCCTTTTGCTAATCGAATTTTCAGCTTTTCACCACCACTTAAAGTATGAAAATCGTTCGTTGGCACGCCCCATTTCGCAAGAAGTTCTGCTTCTTGCGAAATCACATCATTACTAATAAAAGATTCTATTTCTTGCTCAACATATGCGGTTGTCATATTCATTTGCTGCCATTCAACAATCCCTTTTGAAGGCTCAATCTTTCCATTTATTAATTGAAGTAACGTTGATTTACCAGCACCATTTTTACCAATTAATCCGATAACATCCCCTTGTTTTACTGTCACATTTAATTTCTCTAACAACATATTTTCCTTTATTTCAACGTAAACATCATTTAATTTTAATAGTTCTTTCATAATACCGATCCCTTTCATTAAGGGAGAATAAAAAATCCTCCCAAATAAATTTGGCAGGATTAGTCATTATATTATTTATACCCAAATAAGCTATTACGCAAATCAAATAGCAAAACCGTTGTTTGGAATTGGGCAGACTAATCCTATTTTTTAGAAATTGAAATTTATTGAATTTCAACATTTAAAAATAAGATTAGTTAATCATCGTCCACCCATCATTCCTTTCCGTCGTTAGTAACCATATTGTACCATGATAGTACTGTATGAGTAAATGCAATTATTTGTGCTACTAAAAAGATTGATTTATTTTAGGTTTATTTATCATTCCTTAACTTCATGTTGAATAAGCACAAATTACATTGATTGTAATACGTCCTTTAGATTTCCCCAGTAGTAAACTTCTAAGCACTCTCTCTTATATAAAGTGAAACTTTAATCAGTGGGGTTTTCTTCATCCCCACTGATTATTAGTTGAACCAATCGGACTTTTATGGGCAGTTGATCCCCACCTAATTTCTTTGCTTTCGCTGAATTTTGAGGTGGGGGTCTTACTGCCCATTAAAGCGGGATAAATTTTATATAAAAACAAAATGTTATTCATTATCCAATAATCACTTATTGTTTCTCGATAAAATTTTATTGATTATTCCCTTGTAATAAGCTATTATATCTTTACAGAAAATATTAATGTAAGGATTGAATTTATGGACAGGACATTAAAAATCACAAAGTTAAATATGTTTTTAAGGATTTTTCTCGTCCCGATTATAGTAGGGATAATTGTTGGTATACTAACTAAATTGGGGCAAGGTATACTTCCTGGACATTGGAATTCATTAGCTAATCTAGGAAGCGTTTGGTTAGTTCCATCCTTTTTTGTGGCTAGCTTTAGTTATTCTAAGCGTACAGCTATACTTTCTGGTATCCTTGCACTACTCGGTATGGTATTAGGCTACTATGGTTATGCAATAGTTATTAAAAATGTAGCTCACTCTATTTATTTTATATCCGTATGGATTGTATGTGCATGTATAGGAGGAACTATCTTTGGAGTTGCAGGTTTTCTATGGAAAGATACTACAAATCCACTTCATAAATTCGGAAGCGCGCTTATTAGTGGCGTTTTTGTAACGGATGGACTTCACATTCTTTTAAATTTTGAAGACTATAGTCACATGTTACCTGTTGGATATACCGAAGTCATAGTCGGGATTATCTTGATTCTTGTATTAGAACGCTCTAATGCTAATCGAATTTCTTCTTTCTTAATGATGGTTCCTATCACTATTTTAGGATTAATTGGATATAAATTATTAAGTTTGTTTACTTAATTAAAATTCATGAAGCTAGCTCTTTCAAAGGGCGAGCTTTTTTCTTACAAAAAACTATTTAAATATTAATAAATTATTAAAAACCTCTCATTTAACAGCCTTATTTATTATTGTGTCATTACACATACTTACACGACCTTTTATTAGAATCATACCAGTCTTTTATATCATTTTATTTAATCCATATAAAGTAAGGCTAAAAAACTTATTTCAAAAGTTCTTTAGCCTGAGTCATTTTTACACATTTAAAATTTAATACGTACAACGGTACCTTTACCAACTTCTGAATGGATTTCTACACTATGTCCTAATTGCTTCGTAATTTCATATACGAGATATAGCCCCATTCCAGTTGATTCTTTAAAATCTCTACCATTTTCTCCTGTAAAGAAAGGTTTAAACACTCTTGGTAAATCTTGATTCGGTATTCCTACACCATTATCAGCAATTTCAAGTATAACATTATTACCTTCCTTACACGCTTTCACTTTAATCTTCTCTCTACTACCAGATGAATATTTAATCGCATTCGATAGTATTTGTCCAATTAAAAATTGTAACCATTTCGCATCACTTTCTACTGTAATGTCCTTATCAATTTCAAGCTCTGGATATACAAAATTCCGGATAAAGAACCGTTTATGCTCATGTACCGAATCATTCACTATTTTATGTAGTTGTACTCTTTCTACATAAAAATCTTGTGTAAATGCTTCTAAACGTGCGACATACAGAGCCATTTCTAATCCCTTTTTTAATCGATCAGTTTCCTCATTTATACTTTCAAAACGTGAATCTACTTCATCCTGTGTAATTAATTCTATTACAGATAAAGGTGTTTTCATTTGATGAATCCACTGATTCATAAAGGTTAAATGGTCATTATTTTTTCTCTCTTGCATTTGCAGCTGATTTTGATAATGTCGATATTGCACCTCAAGTAGTTCTTGAAGAGCAGCCGATACAGCTGCAAAATCAGATTTTTGAACAGATTCATCCAAAGATTGCATCGGGTTTGCTAGGCGCTCATAAAAAGAACGATGTGTAAAATAACGAAACACTAAATAACTTCCCATAAAGAAAACACCTAGAAACATTGCATATAACGCCGTAGTAATATGATTATGCCCATCAAACCAATATACGAGAAATATAGCTAGTAGTTGAATTATGGTAAAGCAAATAAGTGGTATATGATCACGTATAAACAACCTTATCATTTTTCTATACCATTATCCCAAGTAATATGAAATCTATATCCAACACTACGAATTGTTTCAATCGCACCTTCTATATGCAACATTTGTAACTTTTTACGCACACGTGTTGTATTTACACTTAATGTATTATCATCAACATAAGATTCACTATCCCATAATTTATTAAGTAACACTTCTCTACTCACAACACGCGGATAATTTTTCATTAATGTCTCTAATAAAATAGCTTCGTTTCTCGTTATATCAATCTCGTCATTTCTAAGTTTCAATACAAGTCTTTCAGGATATAAACAAAGGCCTTGTTGCTCAATCATTCGCTCTTCTAGTTTCGGTGCATAATCTCCATATGCACGTCTTAAATAACTACGAATTTTCGCCACTACAACTTCATAATGAAAAGGCTTCGGAATAAAATCATCGCCACCGTTTTCTAACGCCATAACTTGATCCATCGTACCTTCACGAGCCGAAATAAATAGTATCGGACATGTAGAAACACCACGAATTTGACGACACCAAAAGTAACCATCAAAACTCGGTAAATTAATATCTAATAAAACTAACTCTGGTTGTTCATCTAAAAAAATGTCTAATACATTTTGAAAGTCCGATACAATAACTCCTTGATAACCATATTTCGCAACATATGTTGATAATAGTTCTGCAATTTTCATATCGTCTTCTACAATCATAATTTTGACCATTATTGAACTCCTTTTTAATCCACAATCTCAAATATACTTATATAAAATAAATACTACCTCTTTTCACAAAATCCGTAAATTAAAAAAAGGATGCTTTTATACAAAAGTATCCTTTTTCGTCCCTTATCTATTTAATATGAAATTTACTAAAAGTAAATCCTAGTTTCTCCACATAATCCATCCCTAATTCCATACGCGCCGTTTTCAACGGATCCACAACTTGGCAAACTTTTAAATTACCTGCTGCCGATAATAAAAGAGTTGCATCAGCTTTAGACACTGCTAATTCTTCATGTAAAAATGTTACCATATTATGTACAGCACGACTTGCTGCATCATCTAACAATTTCTCTGAAGCAATCGTCATCATTTTTCCTTTTTGAATAGCCATTGGTAGTGGCCATTTCTTTCCTTTTATAATCTGAACTGTTACCGTCACCTCACCAGCAACCTCTACTCCACTAACACCAATTTCACCATCACCCATCGCTGCGTGTAAATCACCTAACGCTAATAGTGCTCCTGGGACATTAACTGGTAGTAGTAATGTTGTTCCTTCTTTAATTTCTTTACAGTCCATATTCCCGCCGTGATCATGCGGTGTGCCACATGAAACGCTCTCTTCTTTCGGTGCAGTACCAATTACCCCAATCATTGGATTAATCGGGATTTGTAGTTCACTTGAAAACAAAACATATTCATTATGTATTGGGACAATTTTCACTGTATTTTCATTTAACTCATCACCCATTACACCAAGGTTTGCACCTGTAGTTAAAACGCCCTGCTCTGCAATTTCAATTTTTTCAATCGTTACGACTAATATATCGCCAGGTTCTGCTCCTTTAACATATACAGGTCCAGTCGCTGGATTAATTCGGTTCCAATCTAATTCTTGAAACACAACATTTTCAGAATCGATTTGATTTTCAAAGCAATCATATGTTTCAAATACAAGACTGCTCCCAATTTCTACTTCCATACACGGCTTATTTTCTGGTGACATTGAGTAAATGATATGGTCTTTATGAATTCGATACATAATACCTCTCCCTTTTATATTTATCTACTATTACTAATTAGCTTTTTTTATACAAGCTCCTCTTAAAATTAAATGTTATTTTTATGTAAAAAAGCACGCAGATTGTTTTATAACATACACTCTTTACTATAACAGAAAGGTGGTATCACTATGCCCCTTATTCCATACAACGAAAGTGATGTTGATTTACTAGCTCGTTTAATTCGTGCTGAAGCTGAAGGCGAAGGTCGCCAAGGTGAGGAATTAGTTGGATGCGTTGTAGTAAACCGTGTATTTTGTGATTGCTTAGATTTTAAACAACTCCGTACCATACGAGACGCTGTATATCAAAGCCCCGGCGGATTTGAAGCAGTACAATATGGATATTTTTATCAACGCGCTCGTGAATCAGAAAAAGAAATCGCACGAAAAGTTTTACAAGGTCAATGGCGCTGGCCTGCACGATGGGCTCTTTGGTATTTCCGTCCAGTTGGAGCTTGTCCGCCTGAATGGTATAATCAGCCATTTGTAGGACAGTTTAAAAGCCATTGTTTTTATGAACCAAGTGGTGATGAATGTCCGAAAATGTATTCACGATAGTAAAATTTGCAACGCAAGTACTTAGAATTTTGGTACTTGCGTTGCTTTTAACTGTGTTTTAGAAATCTAATAGTGTGATGAATTTTTCTATGCCTACTACATGTATTAATAATGGTATACGAGGACCATTTGATTGATTCATAATGAGCTTATATATAATAGTGAATAATTGTTTTTGATTTTCTTTCATTATTTTTTTATTTTCATGATGACAAATCGCATATAATTGCTCCATTAAGTTAGAGTAATCTTTAATAGAACGAAGTATTTTACAAACTTCTACTAGCCATTCTTTCTGCCTTTCATCTAATGTGTAGTAAAACTCTGCATTTTTCTCCCGATTTACCGCAATTAATTTTTCAGATTGAAAGTTTCTTATCCAATACTCTGCGCGATTACTTATCGCTCTCATTTCATCTAATGCATAGCTCCTATCTATTTTCTTTAATATCCCCTGTAAAATAGTTGAATCAAAATTTAATAATGGTAACGTTCCTGCTACTTGATTAAATTTCGGATATTCTTTAAACTCGCTATCAACTTTAGAGATTTTAATTGCATCAAATAAATCTTCATTTTTGAGCATTTTATTTTCATAACTATCTTTCAATCGTTCATATTCTGTATAATTGCGAATCACATCTTCATCCAACCCAATATGAAAAGCAGCGCCTGGTTTGTATTTTGCAAACATAAAGAGAATTACTTCTGGTATATACACTTTCAATATATCGCTTGGTGTAATACTATTCCCTGAAGAACTAGACATTTTTTCATGATTCCCTTTAATACCAATGAAATCGTAAGCAACGTAATGAGGCGCTTCACGATTGAATATTTTCCTTGCAATTTCTTTTGATACATTATAACTACCCGTTTCCGATGAATGATCTCTTCCACCTGGTTCAAAAATTACATCCTCTATCATCCATCTCATCGGCCAATCGATTTTCCAGTTTAGTTTCATTTTATTTGTATTTAATACGGATAACTCTTTTTCATTTCCGCATTCACATTCATACCGCACTGTTTTTAATACTTCATCAAAATGTGTAATAATTGTTGTATCTTTTCCGCACCTCTCACAATATAATGTAGCTGGATAAAAGCTCTCTCGCTTTTCTTCACTACACTCTCCAGTTTTAAAATCCATTAAAATATCATATATTTCTTTTCGTTTATACAAAGCCTCTAAAATATTTTCATTATACCTTCCACTTCTATATTCATCATGTTGATAAATAAATTCTACTTCAATTCCAAATGCTTGAAGCGATTTTTCAAACTCTTTTTCAAAATGCTCCGCATACGAGTTATGACATCCATACGGATCTGGAATATCACAGTATGGCATACCAATATACTTTGCAAAAGATGGATCAATATTTTTTGGAACTTTTCTAAACCTATCATAATCATCCCACGAAAATATAAAACGAGTCTTTTTCCCTAAATCTTGAAGTGCTCTTACTACGAAATAAGTCGTTACGATTTCACGAAAGTTCCCAATATGAACAGAACCTGACGGACTAATTCCAGATGCACAAACAAACGTTTCTTTATTTGGATGTTTCCTAATTAATTCATGTGCTACTTCATACGCCCAATGCATATATTACTCACCTCAATTATTTTTTGTTTCTCATTTCCAGTTTTATGCAACAAAAAAAACTCCCACCCCCAAGATTATTCATCTTGAGGACGAGAGTTGTTAGCTTCGCGGTACCACCTCAGTTTGTTAATATGTCACCATATTAACCTCTTCAGGTACGGCAAAATATGCTTATACCCTATCTCTATAACGGGAGAACCCGTCGCACCATCCCTAAATAAATTAGTTCCTTGCGCAGCTCCAAGTCTTTTTTCATTAAGATGTATACCGCTCTTTCTCAGCTACCAGAGCTCTCTGTACGTATTCTTTCTTAACTACTCTTCTCTTCTATGCCTTAAATATTAGTTTTTTAATATGATAATTTATAACACTTTTATTGTCAAACTTTTCCGAATCGAAATCGTAAAATTATCTAAAAAAATTCTTTATCGCCTCTAATTGAATTTTGTGGCTACACTCATCACAACAATATGCCCCTTTTGGTTTCTCTTTAAATCGCTTATATTTTTCACTACCTTCGTAAACACGAAATATATTCTTACAAGAAAAGCAAACAATCTCATAAAACATCATATGCATTTTCCTCTCCGTGTTTATAAACCTTTTAATCACTTGAGAAGATTAGTTTTCTAGAGCACAAATCATAATATCCTCTGACTAAAAGGTTTACCTCTATTCTTATCGAATTATATTAATATCTTATAACGCGAGGTGAACATCTTGTTCAGTAATATAAACTTAGTTTTAAATGTTAAAGCGAGTTTAGCTGAAGGACCATGTTGGAATGAAAAAAAGCAACTTTTATATTGGGTTGATATTATGGAGAAAAAATTATGCATATATAATCCTACTACTAATACGAACCGAGTAATCGCTCTCAATCAACAAATTGGCTGTGTTGTTCCATATTTAGAGGACATATTACTCTTAGCTATGGAAAACGGCTTTTATTCTATTAATGTAAATACAGAAAAACTGACACATATTTTTGACCCCGAACCACATTTAATAGAAAATCGTTTTAATGATGGAAAATGTGATCCCGATGGTCGTTTCTGGGCAGGTACTACAGATACATACGGTATGAATGCTGCAGGTTCCTTATATTGTTTACATAATAATTTGAGTGTAGAGAAAAAAGTTTCACATGTAAATACTTCAAACGGAATCGCTTGGTCACCTGATCATACATACCTTTACTTTATAGATACACCTACTAAAAAAGTGGTTCGATATCAATATAATATACGTACTGGAGAAATTCATAATCCAAGTGATGTAATCATTTTCTCTGAAAATGATGGTCTACCTGATGGTATGACAATTGACGAAGAAGGTTGTTTATGGATTGCACATTGGGGAGGTTCAAAAATTACTAGATGGAATCCCTCTACTGGAGAACAAATATTAAGTATTCCAATTCCTGCGTTATATGTAACATCATGTACATTTGGTGGTTCTAACTTAACTGATTTATATGTTACAACAGCCAGAACAAGAATGACGGATGACGAATTAAAAGAGTATCCACATGCTGGTGGTATTTTTCGAATTCAAACAAATGTTAAAGGCTGCCCCACCTATTCATTTTGCAATAAAAATATTGAAGCTGAAACAATATGAACCGTATCGATTACATAAGACAAGAAGAAAAGAACTATCACGAACAATATAAACTGTTTGAAGCTGGCTCTTGGCTTTTCAAACCAGTTAAAACGGTTATGGACTTGATGAACCACTTTGACGGACAAAACAACTTGCAAGTACTTGACCTTGGATCTGGCGTTGGGAGAAATAGCATTCCAATTGCAAAAAAATAAAAAATACTAGCGGCACTGTTACATGTGTTGATTTACTTAATTCCGCTTTAACAAAACTACAAATTTATAGCAAAGAACATGATGTATTCGAGGTTATAAAAACAGAAGAAGCAGCAATTGAAAACTATTATATTGACTCTAACGCTTATGATTATATCGTTGCAGTATCAAGTTTAGAACATGTCAGATCAGAAGAAGATTTTAAAAATGTACTCCACTCTATGAAAAGAGGTACAAAAAACGGCGGTATTAATTGTTTAATTATTAACTCTAACATACAAGAAATTGATCCAATAACGAATGAAGAATTAGAAGCTTTAATTGAAATTAATCTTTCAACCGAAGAAATGATAAGTACTTTAAAAAGCATCTATAAAGAATGGAAAGAACTAAAAGTTGAAATAAAAGAATTAGCTTATGATATTGTTCGAAATGAAAGACACATTCAATTAAAAACAAGTGCCATTACGTTTGTCGTTCAGAAATAACACTATAAAAGGTAAGGATATTTCCTCATATATTCATAGGAACACCCTTACCTTTTATTTTCATAAAATTATTTTGTTATTAGTTTTCGCATCATCTAAAACATGATTTTCATTCGAAATACTACTCAGCTATTAATTGAATACATTAACTGGAAGAAATATTCAGGTTCATGAGTCTCATTCAATTTATACCATGAATGAAGTGTATCCGGCGCAAATACATCTAATTTTTTCAGTACTTCCATTGCAAATTCTAGCGGGGCTACACCCGATGCAGTAATAAGATTTTCACTGGATGCTACAGGTCCCATTTCATAAAAATTTTCTCCATTATAATTAGAACAAACCATTTTCATATAATCTAAACTATTACTTGTATGCTTTCTAGAATTTAAGTAACCGTAATTTGCAAGACCTATAGTTGCACCGCAAATTGCCGCTACAATTGTACCAAGTTTTAAAGCTTCACCAACTGTTTTCAAAATAGGTTTATGTATTTCTTCACTCCAAGTATTCCCTCCAGGTAAAATTAATAAATCGTTATTCTCAAGGATACATTCATCTAGGGAAATATCAGGCTTTATATTCAAGCCCCCCATTGAAATAATCGTTTCTTTATTTATTCCAACTGTTACTACTTTAAAAGGCGCTACATCTTTTTTGAAATATCTCCCTGTATTAAGTTCAGCAATTAAATGTCCGTATTCCCAATCAGACATCGTGTCAAATACATATAGATAGGCTTTTCTTGTTTGCATTCAATAACACTCCATTCATATACTACAGTTTTAATTACAAAAATTTCTCTTTTCAGTTTAACATTTTATTCAATATTTATGGTTTAAAATCCCAAATAAAAGAGCACTTGTTTCCGCAAGTGCTCTTTTTGGGGATTTTGAGATATCCTATTAAAGAAAGTTAAGGTTACTTAAAGTTAATAGGTACTTCTATTATATGCTTGTCCTTTTTATTTGTGCATAATCAATATATAAACATCTTTAATAATTCTTAATAACTTTTAATTATAGTTCTCTCTTATATTTTATCGTTAAAAAATTGATTGAAGGTTTATTTGCCATGTTCTTATTTGGTTCATCAATTTCCGAAACTTGTACTAATCCATATTGATTAAAATCTCGTTTTATAGATTCAGAATCATAGAAGAACATTTTTACGCCTTCCATTATTTCATAATAATCTTTATCCAACTGTTTTCCTTTTCCGTACATGGGAGCTTTTTTAGAAACAGTTGTAAAAACCATATATCCGCCTGGTTTTAACTGATTATAACAATCTTCAATAAATTTCTCTCTTTCCTGTTCATTCAACAAATGAAGAAGTGCATGACTAAATATCCCATCATACAGTTTATTATCAAAAGGCATTTCGTTTACTGAACCGTGATACATACTAACATCTTCTAGTCCGTTTTCTCTTGCTAAATCGATCGCTGTTTTCGAAATTTCAATACCTGTTACATTTATACTATTTTCGATAAATACCTTTGCGTTTCTACCATATCCAATACCTGGAACTAATATGTCCTTAATGTTCTTTTCTAGAAAAAAATCTTTTGTCAAAATTGCAGATTCTGTAGGCTCAAATCCCCACATTGTTTGTTTCTCAATAAAACTTGATTCCCAAAATTCCATTATGTATCTATCTCCTTGTTTTCATCTCATTTTTAGTATCACATTAAAAACTTATCAACTTTTACACTGCGGCTACCTATGCCAAATTAATTTTTTACCACATTCACTTTAGGTCCATTGAATATAGCATAATTATAAGTCTACATCTATTATAATGATTGGTTTAAAATTCACCCTATTTTATTAATCCCTACGTTTGTAGAAAAATAAAGAAGCCAATACTTCCGTTGTAGTATTGGCTTTTCTCGAAAGAAATTATCTTTTTGTATTGTACTGATTTATTACTTTTTCTAACACTTCTAAAGTTATTGGTTGAGCTTTCTCTATTAGTTGATAACCAATACGCCCATTCGGTTCAGCTGTAACTTTTTGTAAAATCTTCAAATCATGAATTCCTTTTTCTCTTAATTGCATATATAGTTGTTGCTCCGACATTTTTGCCTGCATCAAATTCTCTTTTACAATCTCTCCGTTTTCAACAATTATAATGCTACTTCCATTTAGAAATTGTTCCACCTTCCTTGATTTCAATTCAAAGAAATGAATGATAAGTAGTATGCTCGCAAATATGATAGCTGCAAATACAGATGGGACTACTTTTCTACTTAATACAGGTTCTACAATAATGCGGCCAATTGATACAACTATAATTATCTCAGCTCTTGTCATTTGGCTGACAGATGTACTACCTGTCATTTTTAAAACAATTATTCCAGTAAGAGTTAATATAATACTTTCCCAAATTATGTTCATAATAGTCCAATCCTTTAATGGTGAATATTACTATCATTCCCATTAAAGGTCTATTTTACTTACCTATTAAGTTGTTAAACCCTTCAGACCATGATGGAAATAAAGGTGTCCATCCATACTCTTTACGTGCCTTATTATTTGAAGCTCCTCTTTTCCACCTATTTTTCCCATCTTGAACTTTAGGCTTAGGTGCTCCTATCGCTGCTGCATATATTGGTAGCCATTCTTTACTAGTTGCTGGATCATTATCTACAATATTTACGATTCCTGAAGGCCAATTAAGAGCTAGCATAGTAGCTCTTGCAGCATCCTTAACATGTATAAACGAACTTATCCCATCTGTTGCAGTAATTTCATTATTAAGAACTTGATTTGCAATGAAGCCGTTTTCCGCATACCATGTTCCTGGTCCGTATAGCGTACCGTAACGAAGTATAACCGATTCAGGCAACTCATTAACAGCTTCTTCTAATTTCAATATGCCATTAACAGTAACTTGCCGGGGCATAGAAGCAGTAATATGTAGTGAATCTTTTTCGGTCGCAAATGTATCCCCTGGTTCATACGCCCATGAAATACTTTGAGCGATTATTTTCTTTACTCCTACATTTTTAGCGGCATCGACAAGATTACGAGTGCCCTCTATTCTAATTTTTGCATTATCCTTAAAATCCCATGAAGACAACGAAGTTAACTGATGAATAACTACATCAGGATTTGTTTCTTCTAATATAGAAAATACAGCCTGTCGATTAAATACATCGGCGGTTACTGGTATAGCACCAAATTTCTTTATCGCCTCTACTTGTGAAGTATTACGAATCATCGCAAACACCGTATGCCCATTTTTTATTAACATTGGCAATAAAGAACGTCCTATTACACCAGTTGCACCTGCTACAAATATTTTCATATATGTTCCTCCTCATTAAGTAATCATAAGTGTGACGAAACAAATGTGAGGTATGTGACAAATATTTGTTCAATTTTTTCGTTATTCATATGAAACATATACTTTTAGTGGTTTAATTATCCCTAAACTCAATTCTTCAAAGGATTGTATGAGTGAAGTATACTGTATTTCATGTTGAAAGATTTCTTCTATAAATGGTGTTTTTCTTATTTCCTTAAAAAACCAATCTGCATGTTTTTGATAATCGTATCCGTCACTTGATCCAATGATTTGCAATTCTTTCTGATAAAAGTTAGCAATTAATGTTAGTTCTTCAATATTACCATCAGACAGTATACATATTTCACCATTAGTTTTAAGAGTTTTTTGCAAAGTATGGAACCCACTATTTGTAGCAGAACATTCAAAACCATAATTATATGTTTCTATTATTTTCTCTTCTGAATCATATATGTTTTTCGCACCAAAATTCTTTGCAAAATCTCTTCTATTTTTATTAGGCTCAACAACATCCACGTGCTCAACGCCTACATAGTATTTTAAGAAATAACAAGCGAGTAAACCAATAACTCCCATTCCAGTTATAAGTACTTTTTCATCCTGTCGCGGGTTTAGTTTCAATACTCCTTTAGCGGCATCACACGAAAGAATAGATAATAAAGCAACTTTAGGTTGTATAGAACTAGGCACTCGAATTACTTTATGCGCCTTAACTATCCCTATCGTTTCATGTCCATAAAAAGAAACTACTTTATCACCTACGTTTACATGTGTTACTTTATTACCAACTTCAATCACTTCACCATAACTTTCATATCCAGTTTTTCTTGGATAAAAAGGATGCGGATCTGTAACATCGGATCCATTATACTGTGGTAACTCGGCCCCAATGCTTATCGCTCCTGCGATTGTTTTAACGATAATTTCATCGTCCTGTATGTCCTTAATTTCATTTGTTTCCCACTCAAGTTGTTTAGGCCCTTTTACAATTAACTTATATTGTTCCATTTATATCCTCTCTTTTTATAAAGATGTTATAAGTAATATTGTTATCCATCTATATTTCGACTAAATTTATTTACCTAATAGATAATAAATTACCCTTGCCCAAGTTTATACCTTTAATGCTCCTGTACATTTCTGTTCAGCGTCTAATACTTTAAAATTACTATTCTGATAACATTTTAAGAAAAGTTGTTGCCGCCCAAATGAAATACGCAAGTTGTGTCACGATATACATCGTAATTTCAAAACCTGTAAGCTTTCTTTCCCTTTTTATTTTCTTTAAATATCTATAAAAACAAAATGAACATAAAATCAGTAAAACAATAGACATTTGATATAGATTTTCCACTAAAAGAACTGCCATTTATTTCATCACCTTTCCAATAAAGTGAAACTTTAATCAGTGGGGGTTTTGTTCATCCTTCACTTATTATCAGCCCTCACCAGTCGGGATTTAACGGGATAAAAAATATATAGTTCAAGCATATCATTTTAACGGAACGAATTACCACAATTTTCAAATCGAATAAACTTCCTAAGTAAAAGAAGTAACTTTTTGGAAATGTTTCAATACAATATTATGTAATTCAATACTCACTATATAATATTAGATTAGGTTTTCTTTTACTGTACATGCTTAGGAGGAAGTTTTACATGCAATTGATTCATAACATATAAAAAACGTTTAATAACCTATGTAACTACGATACGTTCAATTTAATACACGCTATTCAATCATTAAATATTTCACTTCATAAAATATCTCCTTTTATTACTTCACCAGTTAATCTTGAATACGGAAGGAACGTTATCTATCAGTCTGAATTTGTAGAGATTTTAGTATTAAAATTCCCCAGCAAAGCAAAGACTTTTGTGCACGATCACGGAATATCTGTAGGATGTATACTAATAGTCAATGGTACGCTACAAAATATAACGTACGAAAATAATAGCGAGCGGATTGAAGAGTTTACAGAGGGAAATATTTTCACAGTAAAAAAAGATACTGTGCATAAAATGTATAACGCTACAGATTCAACAGCAATAACATTTCACGTATATTCCCCACCATTAAAAGATGTACAAATATATGAGTAGCCTTTAAAAGGAGGAAATATGCAAAATTTGAAGGATTACTATATAAAGAGCTTACAAGATGGTCGTAACGTTTGGCTCTATGGACAAAAAGTAGATGTAACTACAGACAAACATTTTGCAGGTACATTAAGTACCATTTCTAATTTATTTACATTGTTTGATGACCCCATACGAAGAGATTCTATTGGATATGTGAGCCCAAAAACGAAAGAATTTGTTCATACTGCATTTTTAGTTCCGAATTCCTATAATGAATTATTAATGAGAAGAACTGCATTTGAAACGTGGAGTTATGCTACAGACGGTGTAATGAGTAGATTATCTGATTATGCAAGATCGAGACTTACTGGCTGGTACGTATCAAGATATTTTTATAAAAAATTCGATGCACAGTTTCCAGATAAAATTACATCTTATTATGAAAAAGCGAGAGATAATCACTTGTTCTTAAGTGTAGTTCAACGTGACCCACAAATAAATCGTTCTACAGAATCAATATTGAATGCAAAAAATTTAGGGTTACTAAGAGTTACGAAGGAAACTTCTGATGGAATTTATTTAAATGGTGCAAAAATGGTAGGTACTGCTTCTCCTTATTCAAATGATTTATTAATCTATCCATTAGCAAAACTGACTGATACTCAAAAAGATTTAGCTCACTTTCTCATTGTGGCAGCCAATTCCCCTGGATTACATATGGTTTGTAGAGAACCATTTGCGAATGCAAACTCAAGTACAGTTGATTCCCCTCTTAGCTCACAGTACGATGAAATGGATGCACTATTAATCTTTGATAATGTATTTGTACCATGGGAACGTGTCTTACTGTATAACAACCCTGAAGCATTATGGAAATTAAAGTCAGATATAGCTTCTAGTAGTTTAGCTTATCATCAAGCAATTGTACGATTAGTAGTAAAACTAGAATTTATAACTGCAATTGCTTGTGAAATTGCTGAAGCGATCGGTGCTACTACTTATTTGCATGTTCAAGAGAAGCTTGGGGAATTAATTATGCAAATCGAAACAATTCGCGCACTTTTAATTGCTGCTGAAGTTGAAGGTACTACAAATGAAACGAAAACTTATTTGCCGAATTTTAAATATATCGAAACTGCAAGGAATCTTGGTTCCAAATATTATCCCCGTGCAATAGAAATTTTACAATTAATTGGAGCAGGTGGATTCATTCAACTTCCTTCGAGCTCAAATGACTTCCAGAGTCCTATAGCTGATTTATTGAAAAAGTACTTTAAAGGAACTAATATAGATGCCGAACAACGCACAAAATTATTTAAGTTAGCCTGGGATATCATCGGAAGCCCCTTAGGATCTAGACACGAATTGTATGAAAGATTTTATGCTGGAGATCCAATACGAAATACAGCTATACAATATGTAAATTATGATAAAAATCACTTTAAAAAGATGATAAGTAAATATTTACATTGATGAAAAAGAGCACTCTTTACTAAGAGTGCTCTTAAAAAAATATATAATTATCCAATTACATATATAATTGCTCCGGCCACAACTGCTATTTTTCTCCGTAATGGTTTCATCTTATTCACTTTTATTTTTATAATTCAGCTTTATTACTTCTGGTATATACTTCCTATCATATTTTCTCGTATAGATTTCTCCATCAGGAGTAACTAATTGTAAAACAATCTCACCACAAACCCCATCTAGTATTTCAAATTCACCTTGTGCATTTGAAATACTGTGTTCCTTACTTTCAATTGAATCTTCATATATTTTCACATTAAATATAGGTTCGTTATTTTGATCTACGATAATACCTCTTGAATACTTAGCAACTGCTATGCATTGATCCTCTTTTTTATAATATGTAATCACAACAATTGCACCTGCCACTATAGCGATACATACAAACAAGAGAATTACTTTGCGTCTCACAACAAACCTCCTAATTCAAATTATTCTTTTCTAAACTGAAAATTAAACTGTCTTAATTGCTTGATTTCCTCAATTACTTTACGAATACCTTCTTCAATCTTATCTTCTTTTACATTCGAAACATTTAACTTTAACAGTTTTTCTTTAGGAAAATTCCTCATATAATTCTTATCAATAGTATCGACACTTATTTGCATGTCACCTAATTTTTGTATAAGTGTGTCTGTAACTGTGTTTTTCTGCATTTCTAAACAAGTGTGTATTCCAAATGTGTTTTGTCTATTATATGTAAATAATGATGGATTTTCATTTTGCACTTTTTCTAATGTTTTTGCTAGTTTTATCGATCTATTGTAGTAGGAAGAATTAATTTTACTTTTATGACGTTCAAACATACCGCTCTTTATATAAATTTCTAAAGCCGCTTGAGAAATCATCGGACTATCAATATCTAGTATCTTTTTGTATGTATAGAACGCATTTGCAATGGACGGTGGAATGACCGCAACTCCAACCCGTAAACCAGGAAAATTAATCTTCGAATAACTTTTCAAATATATGACATGACTACAATTATCCAAGCTATATAACGGATCTGCTTTTGAATCAGTTTCTAAATCTGCTAAATAATCATCTTCCACTATAAATACATTGTATTTCTTAGCCAATAGTACGATTTTTTCTTTCTCATCTTTAGAATAAGAAGTTCCAAGCGGATGATGATATCTCGGTATCGTATAAAAGAATTTTATTTTTCCAGTTTGAAATATTTGCTCCAATTCATTTAAATCAATACCTTCATTCGTACGTTTAATACCGATTACAGGAACTTTATTTATTTCTAGATAATCAATATATAGATGATATGTTGGCTGTTCAATTAATACAGTTTCATTTCCATTTGGAAATGGTATAGAAGTTAATATAGCAAGCGCCTGCTGAACACCTGACGTTATAAAAATATTTTCTTCTTTTGTAAAGACTTGATAATTTGCTAGTTGTTTTTGAATAACTGGTATTAAAGATGGTAACCCTTTCGGCGTTCCATATACAAACAAATCATTTTTATACGTATCAATAGCCTTATTAATACAATGTTGAAAATCTAAATACGGAAAAACATCTGGATCTGGTGCTGAGGAAGCAAAATCAATTATCTCGTTATTCTCTATAGTATTCTCTGATTTTTTAACAACGTAGTATCCACTTTGAGGGACAGAATATATAATGTGACGCTTTTCTAATTCATGAAGAGCACGTATAACTGTTGCCTTATTACATTCATATTGCGTAACGAGTGACCGTATAGACGGTAATTTCTTTCCTTCTCTTATTTCTCCATTTTGAATCATATTTTCTATGTCGTTTAAAATATTTAAATACTTATACATCTTACACCTCCTTCAGTAATTCCATATTTAATTATATCGATTTTTCATTCATATAGCATTCATTCCTCAATTAGTTAATTTTCCGATCATCTATATCGTAAATCCCAATAGCATATGAATCATTTTCAATCCATTTCTTTACTGTTTCTGTTTTAAGTACACCTTCAACTTCTTTTTCTATTTTCTGTCCAAGTTCTCTCGCCCCTACTTCATCATCGCTAATCTTAGTTTTTATATCAATGGTAACAGGTTGATTCTTTTTATAATTTATTTGCTGAATACCAAACCCTTCATATCCATTTTTTCTGAATACGCCATCAAATATCTGTCCAAAAACTAACTCCCATCTATGTTCTGCATTTACAATCTCCTTGTTTCTTTGAGATACATTTACTTTATAGGACATAACGCCTTGAATTTGCAATCTTTTATTAATTTCTTTTTTTATTTCGTTAGCATTTTCGCTATCAGCAATCTCTAAATCTAATATTCTTTCTTTTTCATCTCTTATAGTAGCACTAAAAAAATATTCCTCCTTTACCGCGGCTGTAGCAATATTCATCACTATAGATTCTTCACTTTTAGCATCTTCAATGTCATTCTCACAGGCACATAATAAAGCAAGTGGAAATAAAAATACAAGTAACTTCTTTCCCGTTCTCATGCAGCACCCCTCCATATATTTTCATTTACGATAAACTTTTTACTTTGACATATAAATACCTTCTTTAATTATTAAATTTAACATTATTTCACATTTACCCCACTTAACAAGGGAATTACAATTAATAAATAGAATATCTCTATGAATAAATAAAAAGTGAGGGATATATAATGCAACGTGTAAATACGATTGATATTAGTAATGTACTACAATTGGAAAAAACTCTTTCGACTTTATTAAATAAAATGATTTCTTCAAAACTAGACCTTGAAAATTGGTTAAAAGAGCAGTCAAAAGTAATTTGGGACATCGAAGAACAATTAAGATCACATTACATCGCCTTTCAATGTAATACGGATGTTGAAGAAATAAAGGATACTTTTGAACATGATCAACAATTTGTAAAGCCACTTTTAAAGCGGTACCAAAATTTATTGGATAATAAATATTTAGAGTCACCTTTTCGAATGGAATTAGATTCTAACGTATATGGTTTATTAGATACAAAAATAAAAAATGCTCAAAAGTTATTTTGTGAGGAAAATATCGAATTAGAAATAAAGGAAGACAAATTAATCACAGAGTACTTTGAAATCACTGGAGGATTAAGTGGAATTTGGGACGGAGAAGAAAAAACGATAACAGAATTACAATCCTATTTACAAGATTCGAATCGTGACACCCGTAAAAAGGCAAAAACCATTATTTCTGAACAATTTTTATCTGTTGAAAAAGAACTCCAAAACATATTAAATCAATTAATTGAAATTCGCCATCAAAAAGCAAAAAATATTCAACTAGAGAATTATCGCGATTATATGTTCAAAAAATACGAGCGTTTTGATTATTCAGCGAAAGATTGCTATGAACTAGCTGAATCCATACGTAAGTATGTTGTGCCTCTTAAAGATAAAATATTGCTAGAGAAAAAAGATAAACTGCAAATTGATACGCTTCGCCCGTGGGATGTATCAGCTGTAACTCCAGATCAAAAAGTACTTAAACCTATTGCAAATGAAAATGATTTAATTGAAAAGAGCACTCATATCTTTAATAAACTAGATGTTGAATTTTCAGCACTTTTAAACCGAATGTATAAACACAATTGTCTTGATTTAACAAGCCGCAAAGGAAAAGCAGCTGGTGGCTTTTGTGAGTACTTACCAGCTTCACAATTATCTTATATTTTTATGAACTTAAATTATACACAAGATGATATTGTCACTTTTATACATGAAATGGGTCATAGTATTCATAACGAACTCATAAAACCATTAAAATTACGACAGTATATAGAAATTCCAGCTGAAACAGCTGAGCTAGCCAGTATGACAATGGAGTTATTCTCGCTTAATTATTGGGATACCTTCTATACAGACAAAAAAGATTTAAAACAAGCAAAAATTAACTTCTTTAAAGATGTTATTTCATATTTACCTATTATGCTTATTGTCGATCAATTTCAACACTGGCTGTATGAAAATCCAAGTCATACTTCTGAAGAAAGAAATGAAAAATACTTACAACTTCAAAAACATTATCAGTCTAGCGTCATACATATTGATGGCTACGAAAACTGGATAGCAACGAGTTGGCTACCTGTACTCCATATTTTTGAAGTACCATTTTATTATATTGAATATGCGATTGCCCAACTTGGTGCATTACAAATGTATAAACAATATAAAGAGGATCCTAAGCAAGCGCTAGAAAATTATAAAAAGGCATTATCACTAGGAAGCTCGCAATCTATAAAAGAAGTGTATGATGCAGCCGGTATTCGTTTTGATTTTTCTGGTGAAACAATTAAAGAACTAATGCTATTTGTAGAAAAAGAATTAGAATTACTTGAGCAATTATAAGAAGAACGCTGCACCTATATTTTTGGTGTAGCTTTCTTCTTTATTTTATTAATCAGCTCTATGTACTGAGTATCTCCATATCCGATTGTTGGAAAAAGATAAAACAACTTTATTAATAATTCACGAGTTGATAAATCTTTATTTTTAGAGATGAATTTCATTACTGCATTATCGTCTGTTAACATTTCTAAAAATAAGTCTATAGCCTGATACATTACAGGTGGTACCTTATGAGAGGTCTTTTTATGGTTTACTAATACTTCATTGTATATAGAAGAATAATTCCCCAATTCAAGTTCAATTTGATTTACTTTAAATTCATCCTCTCTAAAGCTATTTAAGTATACCTTCCCTTCATAAGCAGACTGTTCAAGATGAGAAAGTATGGTAAGTAGGTTCATTTGGCAAAACATATCTTCACCAAACCATAGAACAATACATTTATACTTTTTCGTAAAAAGGTTTTCTAACGGATCTATAACCTTTTTTATATAACTTTCTACTGAACTGTTATGTCCTTTCGCTCTTGTTTTAATAAACTCTTCATTAAAAACTTGAGTAGTAGCCGAGTTCACACACATTGCCTCATTAAATGGGGCATAATCAGAATCACCCATTAGCTTTTCGTTTTTAAATTCTTCATACATAACTTGACCATTTAATATGTTAAGTACCTCTTTATCAAATAGCTCACTCTTCCTATCTCGTAACTGTTCAACCTCTATTTTTCTAGAAATATTCATTTTAAACGCCCCTTCTTTATTTAAATTTAGTTTAACAAATGATTGAATAGGCATTTTGTTAAGTTGGTATTCTCTTGGATTCATTCCAAAAACATTTTTAAAACTTCTACTATAAGCCTCTTGGGAAGAGTAATCGTAATCCAATGCGACCTCAATTATCTTCCTACCATTCTTTAAATCTTCCGTAGATAAATACAACCTTCTAAGAAGAATATAACGTCTAATACTGAAACCCGTTACTTGATGAAATTTAAAAGAGCAATAATAAGGAGAATACCCCATGTAACGAGATAATTCATCTAATGAAAATCTCTTTTTTAAATTGCTCTCAATCCAATTAATCATCTGCTGTATATGTTCATTCATTTCCTTCACTCCTTATTTAAAAGTATAGGAGAAGTGCGTTTCTTTCTTTTGATATTTCTTGTGTTTTATAACATGAGCCTTTCTCTAAAGTCTTTATAATCTATATATAAGTATTAATTTTATATTTTTTCATCTATCTTATTTTGTCATACCTTCTATTCATTTTTCAATTTAGCGTTAATGAGTATGCTGGCAACACCTTACTAATTATTAAAGGTCAATTTACATCATATTTCATTTTAAAGGATTTCAAAAATTAAACACGAATTTTATAAAATAAAATTCGTGTTTAATTCCCAAGTTAAAAAATTAAGGTTTGGAAAGGACGTTTCAATGAACAAGCTAGAAAAAGAAATACTTCAATTCATAAATGAACAGTATCCGTTGAATTTTATTAACATTAAGCCAATAACAAATGAGATGTATGAATGTCTTACAGAACAAGGTACATACTTCAGTAGAATTACAAACTACAAAACATATGAAGAACAGATAGAAGAAGTTATATATACGAATTTTTTATATCAAAATGGTTTAGGTGTTCCACCAATAATCCCTTCATTACAAGGGAATTTTGTAGAAAAATTCACATTAGATAAGGAGATTTTTGCTGTATTATATAAAGCTGCTCCTGGTATACATTTACCAAGGTCTGAATGGAATTCTAATATATTTAAAAAACTTGGTAAACAAATTGGAAAATTACATCGTATATCTAAAAGCTTTGAAAAGATTAAACCAGTAAAACATATAAACGATTGGTATGAAAATGAAGAATATAATTTTCTTAAATATATCCCTAAAGAAGAAAATACAATAAGAGAAATTGCATCTGACGTTTTAACTTCCATAAAAGAGCTACCAAAATCCCCTTCAAATTACGGCTTAATACACGGAGATTTATGGTTAGAAAACATTTTAGTCGAAAATAATTCAAACTTAACAATGATAGATTTTCAAGACTGCGAAAAACATTTTTACATATTCGATTTAGCCGTTCCTATTTATAGTGCGATAGAATATTCATTTGCTGGAAATGGGAATATCGTTGACTATGAGTATTCTATTACAAAAGCACTATTTGAAGGCTACCAAGAGGAAAATGAGCTACCAAAAGAGATGAAAGACAAGTTTCCGTTATTTATTAAATGAAAGGAGATTTTTGAATATAGCTTAATGCATATGTATTGGGATAAAGAAGAATTAACGGAGGAACAAGTACGGATTATGAACCTTTATAGGATGAAGATCGAAAATAATAATACCTATATCAATATTTAAGAATGCTGTTGTTTAACTGCAAGGAAACTTTGGTTAAACAACAGCATTTATTAATTAGCTGACAACCTTTTTTATGACTTATAAATACTGATTCAATAATCTTCTCAAATACACTTCATTTTGCGGTGATACTTTTTCAGAAAATCTAGCTGCAATAATAATAGGGCCCATTGAAAAACTTCATCTCTTGATATGCCGGTACGACTGCAATATATATGTAAATACATCTCAGCTAATTCTACCGAAGATTGTGAGTACAACAAGTATGTTCGAAATACATCTGCGCGAATATCACCTGAACTAGCATCTACCCAATCTATAACTTTCACTTTCTCTTCCTTATTCAAAATCAAATTAAATGGATGAAAATCTCCATGACATAGCCTAAAATCAAATGTAATAAAATCTAATTTTTGTAATATATCCTTCTTTTTGCGTTCATCCAATTTATGCACAGATTTAATTTGACGCTCTAACCTCTCCCTCATTAACTCCATTTCATCTGTATTCACATGTATAGCATGGATCTTTTTTTGCTCATTAACACAAGGGCTGATATAACGCTCTGCCTCATTTAAATTATTAAGCAGAAGATCACCAATGTTGTCCCCTTTTACATGTTCCATAATAATTGCCTGTCTATTTTGTATCTTTTTCACTTCAAATACGTTTGGAACTGGCAACCCGCATGAATACGCATATTTTTGTTTTTTTGCTTCATTCATAGACTCTGTATCTGGGAGGTAATCTTTAAATAATTTTACAACCTTATCATCAGTTAAATAAATTTCTGCTGTATTCCCTTTTGCAATTGGATTACCTAAAACCACTTTATTTCCCCCCTTAACATAAATTAGAATAACACCTTATACCTCTCTTTAAATTCACTATAATCCTAGCTAAAACCTTCTTCACGAATATACAAAAAACTTACCGCTTTCCATCCTTAAATAGAAAGCGGTAAGTTTAATTGTTTAGGAATATCCGAATGAAACTCTGATGTATGCACAATTGAAAATGTATATCCTTGCTCAATAAATGATACTTCATTACGTTTACATTCAAATGATACACTATTTTTCTTAAAATTATTTTGAATTCGCTGTAAAAATGCGACGTCTGGTGTTCCGAAAGAAACGTATACTTTCGGTGATAGAGCTTTCATCGCGATTGGAATCCAAGGTCGCTGCCACCAAGTCGCGACGATATATGCAGTGCCACCTATAACAAAGTTAAAAATATCCCCATCTTCCATCGTTTTCATATTTAGATTTGATTTTAACCATTCCGTAAAAACAGGTACACTTTTAACAGGAAGACCAATTTCCCTTACGTATAAAATGTTTAAAGGTGGGTGTGGTACTAATACATCCTCTTTAACATAACTATGTGCGATAATTTCGAGTAGATTTCCATCTCCGTCTTTAAAGTATAAATTGAATAGACCATTCTCTTCACCAATTACATTTCCATTTTACAATGAGTAATCCAGAGTCCTTTAACCATTTTGCTGTTTCATGGAATTTTGAATATGGGATTTCAAAAGCAAAATGTGCAGGTGCGATTGGTTCATACACTTCTTGAAAACTAATTGTTGTATAAGGTGTTACTTCAAATTGAATGAAGGATGCTGTTTCTTTTTTTATTTGAAAAGATAATATGTCCTTATAAACTTGTTTTACCCCTTCTATGGAAACCGTTTGTAGTTTTATATCTGATATATGTGTAATCACTTTACATTCCCCCTCATTTCTTATTATCTATTCGTATTGTATTACACTTATAAATAGATAAAATCAAACGGAAGGATGGATTTTTCATATAGAAACTACAACTTTAGTATGAATATGTTAGCTCCAATTATTTTTTATTTCCGCTATAACAATTTCTGGTTTATCCCAGTGCAACATGTGTGTAGTATCAGGAATTACTTTTACTATACTGTCCGTATTCTCTTTAAAAACATTTGCTGTCTTATCTCTATAATCCGCCCAAACTTGTGGGACTGTAGCTCGAAGTAATACAATATTAGCCGGTAGCTTCTCATATATATCTATTGTTTCATCTTTATGCATACCTTATTATATTACTAGCTGTATTTCCCCTGGCATGCCACCATACTTTATTATCCATTTCGATCCCTAGATCCTTTACAGCAACTTCTAACAATGAAGACCACCTAGTATAAGCTGCTTTTTCACTTTTGAAAAATTCGTCCCAATTATTAAAAACGTATTCATCAAAGTCCTTTTCATAATAAGCAATTTCTTCTTCCAACGTTTCTTCTTTAAGCCTTTTTGTTTGATATCCACCATCAATAAGAATACTTCCTTGTACTTTTTCTGGATGATTTAACAAATAAAATAACGCTACAAAACTTCCCCATGAATGTGATAGAAAATAGAAGTATTCGATTCTCAATTCATTTATTATTTCATTTAACCAATTTGCTAAATTGTGCATCTCATAAACTTCTGTTCTTTCAAATGGGGGTGTTTTACCATGTCCAGGTGCATCAACGGAGATAAATCTATACTCTTCTTTTAATTCCTCAGCAATTTCTATAAAACTTAAACTCGTACTACCTAATCCATGTAAACAAAAGATAACGGGCTTCTCATTATTCCCCCATTCAGTAATATGTACATTTATTTTTTCATTGCTAATATAGTAACGTTTCAAAACATTTATCCTCCATATTTTGATTTTTTAATTTAAACTTTATTTATTTCTATTATTTTCAAGTATTTCCTGTATTCTTTTCCACACAAAAAGCTGCTTTTCTTTAAATGAAAAGCAGCTTTTACACTAAAATACATTATAATTTAACAGCAATAATCATAAATCTTTTTGAATTAGTACGAATCCCTTTTTCAGAACTATACGTATCAATGAACTTTTGTAAAATAGTAAAATCCTCTTCCTGTTCTCCGAATCTAGGAATAATAGGGGTATGTTTTAATAAGAAAATGAGATCTTCAGACCTACTGTAATAATCGGTAACATCATATTCACGTACTTGCACGAGATCAAATCCTGCACTAATAAGTTCATTCATATACTTTTCTTTTAAAGTACCATCCCGTTCACCTAAGCATTGTCCTCTACCAAATGCTTCTTTCAGGTTTAATTTATCATTCTCACTTACTTGTTGTGTTAAGAAAAAGGCACCCTTTTTCATTACTTTCGCTAACTCAGATGCCAGAAACGGGGCATGACAACTTGAAGCAATATCAAAATGTGCATGTGGAAATGTTAAAGCTTCAGAACCCATTTGAAGAAACTCAACATTTTGTACACCTGATTTTTTCAAGTTAGAATGTGCCGTTGCAATCATGCCGTTAGAATTATCAATTCCAATCAACAATTTAGCTGATGATGCTATGTTAAGTACATTTTCTCCTCCGCCTGTACCAACATCAAGTAAAATATGTGATGGTTTACACCTTTCTTTTACCTCACTATAAAAGTCCCATGTATCTCCTACAGTTTCACATTTTATTTTGCTAAAATCCCATCCATTTAATCTTCCTACTTTATCATAGAAGCTTTTATACTCTAATTCGTTCATCTTATTACTTCCCCTTTGTAAAAATAAATTAAATATGTATAATAACCTACGACACTCCTTAATTATATATTATAAAATACAAATTATTAAAACAATATTTCCCTTCACACTACAATAAGTTTACATAACATTTTTATGGTTTATCTTTATCTATATATTCTAAATGCCCTCTTCCCCAACTACACATACTATCCAAAACAGTACTGACTGTTTTTCCATGTTCAGTTAAGCTATATTCTACTTTAGGTGGTATTTCTTGATAAATTTCGCGTTTTATTAGTTGATCTTGCTCTAATTCACGTAATTGCTTCGCTAACGTCCCTTGAGATATATCAGGTATCAATCGCTTTAATTCACCAAAACGTTTCATTCCATCTGTTAGCAAAATAAACAAAATGAGTGACTTCCATTTCCCACCGATTATTTGTAATGTTGCTATTACCCCTTTTAACTTCGGTTCTTGTAAATCCATTTTTCTCACCTCTCCTCAGATATCATAAAGTGAAACTTTAATCCGTGAGGGTTTTGTTCATCCCACACTGATTATTAGTTGAACCAATCGGGCTTTTACAGGCAGTTGATCTCTCACCTAACTTCCTTGCATTTTCCTAACTTTGAGGTGAGAGTTTTACTGCCCGTTAATGGGGGATAAACCATATTTAGAAATTTTTCCCATTACTTATCCGCATGTATAGCAATTAGTACGAAATTTGCGACTATGTACATATAAAGTGCGTACTTTTCACTTGCTCCCTTTTAGCGAATAATAAAAGCATAGCACAGTTAGTTATATTCTAAATTTTTTATTAAAGGAGTGGCTAAAATATGTCTATTACTACATTAGAAAATAGCCGTATTGTTATCATTGGCGGGAGTTCTGGTATTGGATTAGCAACAGCAACACAAGCAATTAAACAAGGCGCACATGTTATTATTGCCGGACGCTCGGAAGAAAAATTAAAAGTTGCTCGAGAAGTAATAAATAACAATCATCTTCAAACTTATATATTGGATAATCAAAATAAAGAGCAATTACAAAATTTTTTCAAGACAGTTGGGAACTTTGATCATTTATTCACACCGGGAGCCTCTTACACACTTGGACCGATTACCTCTACAGAGGAAATTGCTGAAAGTAGCTTCATCGGAAAGTTTTGGCCTCAATATTATGCCGTAAAATATGCAATTCCTTTTCTTTCAAACTCTGGATCGATTGTGTTAATGTCTGGTGCATTTAGTCAAAGACCACTTAAAGGGGCACCTGCTTATGGAGCTTGCAATGGTGCTATTGAAAGTTTAGGGAAAGCTTTAGCTGTTGAATTAGCTCCTATAAGAGTTAATGTTGTTTCTCCTGGAACGATACAAAGAGAGAATGAACAAAACGAAAATAGACTAGCTGCTTATGAATCTTATAAATCTCTTTCTCTTGTAAAAAGGCCTGGCCATAATAATGAAATTGCACATACTGTTCTATATTTAATGCAAAATAGTTTTACTACGGGTAATGTATTATTTCCAGATGGAGGGTACACATATCATTAATTATTAAAAATTTAATGCCTCCTTGTATTAACTAGTATTAAGGAGGCTATTATTAACTAAAAAAGGGATATATTAATGTAGGATCTTCTTTCAAAAGTTCTGCTAACAACAATAATTGTGGAAAAAGTCATAAGATTAACTCTTTATCCAGCAACCCCTTTTGTTCTCGAATCATTCCGCCTCCTCGCATAAAAACCGCCCTAATTTCTATTCCCTACAATTTTATATAAAATCAATATTATAAAGTAGGATTCAACAACTTCTTACAGAATTCTATATTTAATACGTATTGGAAGGCTTATTTTAAAATTCCTCTTTACTAAAGGTGGTTCATACAATTGTGAAATTTGTACAAGAACGAAGATTAACTGTCGAGACAATTTTTTCAAAAGAATACAAGATTTTTATTTTTGGTTTACTCATTTCACGAATCGGGGATTCACTATATACTTTTGCACTGCCTTGGATTGCCTATCAATTAACTGGTTCAGCTGTAATTATGAGTTCTTTATTTGCTGTTAACGTATTGCCAATCGTTTTATTTGGCCCTTTAGTTGGTGTACTAGTTGATCGATATGATCGAAAAAAGTTACTTTTGATATCAGATATTACCAATATTATTTTAGTAAGTCTCATACCAATTCTACATGCATTACATCTATTAGAAGTCTGGCATTTATACGTAATTACTTTTATCTTAGCAGTTATGTCCATGCTTTTTGATGTAACAACTGTTACAGTCATTCCACACATCGCAGGTGCATCATTAACGAAGGCTAATTCTTTATATCAAATGGCTAGTTTGTTTGGTCCAATCATAGCTGGGCTTTTCATATCTTTTATTGGTGGCTTTCAAGTACTTTGGATTAATGTTCTTTCATTTATTGCTACATTAATTGCTGTGATTATATTACCTTCTATGAAAAACTTAAATAAAAAGAATACTGATAAAAATACATTGCAAAATGTACTAAATGATTTGTTTGATGGATTTAAATGGCTCAAAAATGATCGGTTAAATATAGCTTTGTCACTTCAAGCAATGGTAGGTAACTTTGGAGCAAGTGCTGTTTTAGGTATACTTATGTATTATTTATTGTCGACATTAAATCTTACCTCCGCACAAAGTGGCTATAATTATACTTTAATAGGAATAGGTGGGCTTTTAGGAAGCTTAATTGCCGTTCCTTTAGAAAAGAAATTTCGACGTGGTGTACTTATTCCTTTACTCCTATTTTTGGGAGCGCTTGGGTTAACATTTGCTTTGTGGAGTACATATTGGCTTGCTCCCGGAATTGCTTTCGGAATCGCGATGACATGTAATATCACATGGAATACGATTGTTACATCAATTCGGCAGGAAACTGTTCCATCCAATTTGCAAGGACGTGTTTTAGGTTTTTCTCGTGTACTTACACGATTATCTATGCCATTGGGGGCATTAGTAGGTGGAATTATTTCAGCCTACAATCCTGTATTTATATTTGCTTTAGCTGCTTTTACTAAAATAATTGAAGTCTTTATTGCCTTATATAGTCCGATACGAAAATTGTAAAGAGGAAAAATTATATATTTTGAGATATTAATAAAATAAAAAAGGCATAAAACATGCCTTTTTTTATTACTTATTTGTTTATTGGATAACAAACTTCTGTAACCCACTTATTAGGATCGGATTCCATCGCTGGGCTCACATGATAAATATTAAACATCGGGCCTGCTAATTTGTAACCCTCTGTCTCAATCCATTTTGCTGCAGCCTCATTTACAGCTGTCATCTGTTCATAACTTCCATTAACTGTTATAGAAGCTACATTAGTTGATTTCATATTTTTAAATGTAACGTCTTTTGTATTTTCGTGCTTACCTAGAATACTTAGCTGTATTTCTATATCTACATCATTTTCTTTGTATTCACGATCATGGAAAACCGCAATACTATAACTCGGTTGGGCAATACTAATATTTTTCATTTGAATTTCTTGCATTAATACACTCCATAAATCACCTTCGCAATTATACGATGGAATAACCTTTCTAACACTAGCTACAGTTCTTTCTGGAATTTCTTTTATTGAAACATGATAATTCATCTCAACAACATCCTCTCTCATCGTTTTCATTGAGTCTTCGAGAAGACGTAATTGTTTTTGGAGGTTATTCATGTCTTCTTTAATTTGAGCACTACGATTTAAAAATTGCTCTTTTATGGTGTCTATATTATCGCATTCTATTATTTCTTTGATGGTAGCAATATTAAACCCCATAGCTTTTAATGTTTGAATTTGATTTACTTTTTTTAATTGGTCAGCTGAATAAAATCGATATCCACTCTGCTCATCGACTTTTACTGGTTGTAATAATTCCACTTTATCGTAGTGTCTCAACATACGTATACTAATGGAAGATAGTTTCGAAAAATCCCCTATTTTAAACATGATTTCCTCCTATAAGTTACATCTACTTTGAAGCTCAACTTCATCATAAACAATGACATTATGTGAGGGTCAACTATTTTTAATGGTTTAAATAACAATTTAACATGTTATATTTACATAATTAAAACCCTACTGTTTTTATGACTACTGCAATTAACAATCCACTAGTTATTTTTCTCAAGACATTCATAAACCGCCATCATATCTCGTTTATTCAACTCACGTATGCGATTAAAAATTGGTATTTGTCCAACAGCTTCTGTTAATAAGCTTTCATTCACAACATCACTTACTTTTCCAGTAAACCACGTTTGTACATCCACGCCCTCGACAACTTCTTTTAACCCTTCGTCATTAATACCACTTGCATTACAAGTTACACATGGAATTGTTAGTTTAAAGACACCATCATGTAGATTATCTTCGGTTATCACTTTCTTACCTTTACAAAATGGACATGGATTACTTTTTTTAATTTTATTAATTTGGGTAACTAATTTTTTGTATCCAAATGCTTCATATACATACGTAAGTTTTTTATATTTACCATTTGTGAAATACTTATCTATAATGGTTTCTCTCGTTTCATAAACATTAGGGAAATCACAAACAGTTACCTGATTATTAACACTAATGGATTCGATATTTCCTTTTATTTCGCCCCAGAATGGTAAGACATTTTGTAACACCATTTCATAGTTTGAAAAGCTTGCTTGTTCTAATTCGAACATTTTCAATGCAACTTGTGCTTTTCTTGGCAATAAAGAAGCATCTTCCGTCAATACCATATCGCCACCAACAATAGACTTCAATTTAACAAGTGCCGGTAAATCACCAACTGTTTTCAATACTTTATTAATAGGCTGATTGATTATTTCACGAATATCTATATTACCAAATTTAAGTGGTTTATGATGATTTAAAACCGTCCCCTCACAAATTGGACATTTCATCATTTTTTTTGAACTCTTAATTTCTTCTTTAATAGGTGCTTTTGAAATAACAATATATCCACCAATAATTGTATTAAATCCTACCCATGTTCTGCGTGTCTTTCCTTTTTTATCATAAAATGATTTTTCAAAATATCCGTACCAAAACGTATGCTTTTCTTCTTCTGACATATCATTATAGCTCTTTGACAAATCGTGACCAATCTCATTTTTTATTTCTTCGAATAGAAATTCTATTTTTTCATGCTGATAAAATTTTAATACCTTCATGATTTCTGGATCGAATAGCCCATCCCAAAATGGAACACTTTTATCTTGAATGGCAATATCTTTATCAAAAACTTCAATTTGAAGACGTCCAGAACAAGATGGACAATGATTGTCCTGTGAATAGAAATCAAAACTTCTCGTATCTTTATTAATTGGATGAGCAGCTACAATATGATTAATTAATCCACCAATCTCATATAAGAAACTATATTGACTATATAAATGTCTTTCAAGATCAATAGCAATAACAGATGCGATTGTATTAGATTCATATTCACCATAAATTAACCTAGCCATTGATGATAAACTTTTTAAAATACCGCCCTTATAAATATTTTCGGCATTTTTAAAATAGTTAATATGATTTTCTTCTAAATAGTGAACCCCTTTTTTCTGCTTAAGCATTGAAGAGATGTGTATTTTCTCTGTTCTATTCACATTACTTTTTTGACGATAGTAATCCTCATGATTGACAACATCCAAATGCTCTATAGATTCATTCTGCCTTTTTCCAAAATCAACTATATAATCAGAACTTTCTAACATGTAACGATTATGCTCAATCATAATGATCGAAACTGATTCATCTTGCAGAATACCTCTAATACTATCGATAAATTGATTTAAAATATTTTGTGATAAACCTTTTGAAGGCTCATCAAAAATAAATAATGTATGTGGATTTCTAGTGTTTGCAAATAATTCCGAAACTAAATGAACACATTGAAACTCACCTGTCGATAATGTTTGTGTTTTTCTCTCTAATGTTAAATAGCCAAGCCCTAATTTAATTAGTAGACTCAAACGTTTATAAGCGATATCTTCATTTGGAAGTTCATCAATAATATCCTCAATCGAGCGCTCAAAAATATCATCAATGTCTTCACTATACTTTGTGAGTTTCTTTTTAATATCTAGGAAAGTTGCTACAGTTGATCGACTTGTAATCGATTGATTTCGGTCTTGTCCTACCATAACTAATTTATCTTTTGGATATCGTTTCAAAAAATCTGTAGCTAGACATTCATTGACAAGTGTAGATTTCCCACATCCCGATTCTCCTGTAACTGTTACAAGCCTGTTTTTAGGAATTTGAAACTCAGCCATTTGGATATTACGGCAATATAAATCATAGAATGTATAATATTCTGTTGGTATTTCTTTATTTCGATCCCACAGTATTGACTTTGGTCTTGGTGATTCTTTCACAATTTTCCCGCCATATTTTCCGCTACCAGGTCCAAAGAACAATTGCTCATCAGTTGTATCTAGTACCGTATCTGAATGATCAATAAGCCAAATTTGATTTTTACACCCTAGTCGTTTAATCTCTTCTAAAATTTGTAATAAAGTTTCATGATCAAGTCCAACTGAAATCTCATCAATAATAATTACAGCATTTTCACTTACTGCCATGAATTCAGCCAAATAAAGTCGTGTTAACTCTCCACCTGACAACGTACCCATAATTCGATTTAATGTTAAATAACCAATGTTCATATTAATAATATTTTGCAGTATATGCTGTTTTTCTTCACTAATATTTAATTCTTTTGCTAGTGAAAGAATAGATTCAACACTTAAATCATTAATATTTGAGATTGAATGTGGCTTGTCCAACAAATCAATTTCATACTGTTCAATTTCTTCACTATAACGTTTTCCCTTACATTTTTTACACTCAACATTTTTTGTAGTACCACGGCCTTTACAACTAGTACACCAGCCTAATTGATTATTAAATGAAAAGACCTCTGGAGAAAGATTAAATACTTCAGCAAGTTTTTCCCGAACCGCTGTAAAAACACCAGTATGAGTACCAATCGTTGAACGCGGATTAGACGAAATCGATGATTTTCCTAGAAAAAGTACTAAAGGCATTTCTTCCATCTTAATAGCACTAAAATTTGTTTCCATAATGTTAGGAAATAAATATTGATATTCAGCCTTTGGCAATAAAGAAACTAATCGTTTTTTTGACTCTTCACCAATTGTTTGGCAAAAAGTTGTTTTACCCGATCCAGATAACCCAGCAATTCCAAATGATTTATTAAACGGTATAGTTGCATCTAATTGATTTATGTTATTAGCAATTAATTGATTTACTTTCATATTAACCTCTATCCTTATTTATTCACAAAAGCATTTTTATAATATAATAATCATATAATAAATATCACCCATTACACAATTATCCTCTCACTTCATGAATCTTACCTTGTATATTTCAAACCATTGTTGCCATTCATCTTTAGAAAATTCTTTCTCTTCTCCCTCTAAAACGGAAGAAAAAAGATTTAAACAAACATGCCAACCAGCTATATCTCTCGGTGTATGATCTGTTAATTCATGAATGTATTCTTTAAGAAGTAAAAGAGTACCATTTTCCTCTTTATGTATTTCAAATCGGACACGATCTTTATCCTAAGTAAATTCAAGTACTGAGTTTAATTGACACTCTAAAATATCAATGTTTATGAATGAACCGTCCATCATGTCGAACTTTATTATTCCACCCGTATTAAGGCTCTCAATCTGTAAATTGGACATCCATTTTTTCAGCTTACTGTTTTCTGTTAATACAGACCAAACTTCTTCTGCCGTATATGGAAATTGGCGTTCAAATTTTACAATATATCCATCAGTTAGTTTCCTAATTTCAGCTATCATTTTGATTGCCTCCTTATATAGAATATATGTTCTCATTCCATTTTACACGAATATAAATATAAAATAAATATTTATGTCAACGAAGTGTTAATTTAAAGTGAATGGTGCTGAGAAAAACTTAAATATTTTCTAAATCGAGTTATATAATATTGAAAATTAAATATAGATTTACGTACAAATAAAAAAGCCGCATTTGCGACTTATGAAATCATAGGATTAACTCCTTTTTTTGTTGAATGATTAGCGCTTAATCGCATCGACAATTAGCGATGGAAAACCAAGTTTATCGCCTTTATTTCTAGAATCATACCTTTTCGAACGGAAAATAACACCGTCGTTTGCATCCCATTCGTTGTAATAAAACCGACCATTTTCGTCACAATATTCAAGTAAAACTACCTCGAATCCAGCAGTTTCAAACATTTTCGTTAATGTTGTATAATTATGAACGATTTTATGACTTGCTGCTGGATGATCTTTCGGACCGGGGCCCCCTATTTGAACTATATTTTGATATGCCTCATCCTGAAAGAATGCATCAGGGACTCCGCACCGAATATGACCAGATGGTTTTAAAAATTCATAACAAATTTCAGCTGCTCTTACACCTTCTTCAAAAGTAAGGTGTTCCCATACATGCTCAGCTAAAATAGCTGAAATAGAGTTGTATTCAAATCTTTTTTCCCACGTAGCTTTATCTAGTAAGTTAAGTTCATCTTCTTGCGTTTGAATCCAACCTGGATTATTATTAAACACTCCAGCTCCGACAACTACTTTAATTTCGTCTTGTTTTATCGCCACCATGTTCACCTCTTAAATATTTTAATTCATTAATATATTCTATGTTTACTATTATCCTTCCTCCTTCAACAAATTTAGTAACATGAGTCCAGTACAATACCGAACTCATGTCCTAAAAACTCTCTAACGCAACGATCTGTCTAACTCTATAAAATTAGTTCATAATATACGATTTTTCTTACAGAAATATAGCACAGCAAACATTAGCATAATACCAATTACGTAAAAAATTGTTGTTCCGCTCCCACCAGTATTAGGAATTACCCAATTATTCTTCGTATTTTTCACTGTTATTTTTTGTGTCTTTACTGCTTCTGTAATTTCTATTTCTATTGGATCTCTAAGTAACGTGTATCCGTTCGGTGCTTTCATTTCTTTAATCGTATACTTTCCAATTGCTAATTGGTTGGAAATTACCTTTCCTTTTTCATCCGTTATTAATCTACTACCTTCTTTCCCTTCTTTATCTAACACTTGAAATACAGCGCCTTTTAGCTTTAATTCACTATCCTTATCATCAACTTTTTCAATTTCAAATTGCCCAGTCGGATCTGGCAATTTCTTATTTCCTATTTTAATTTCTACTACTGTATCTTTTTCTATTTTTACAGCTATTTTATCTTTTAATAATTCATAACCTTTAGGCGCTTCTATTTCCACTACGATATATTTTCCTATTGGTAAGTCTTTTGATATTACTTCTCCTTCTTCATTTGTTACTAGTTCTCCAACTATTTTTCCTTTTGAATCTTCAATTTTAAACTTTGCTCCTGCTAGCTTTTTATTTTTATCACTTATGTCTACTTTCACAAGCTTCATTTTCCCCATTGGATCTGGCAATTTCTTATTTCCTATTTTAATTTCTACTACTGCATCTTTTTCTATTTTTACAGTTATTTTTTCTTTTAATAATTCGTAACCTTTAGGTGCTTCTACTTCCACTAAGGTATAGTTTCCTATTGGTAAGTCCTTTGATATCATTTCTCCTTTTTCATCTGTTATTAACTCTCCAACTACTTTTCCTTTTGAATCTTCTATATGAAACTTTGCTCCCACCAATTTTTTATTATCATTATTACTATCAACTTTTTTTATTTTTACTTTTCCAGTACTAGGCTTGTTCCAATGTTGCCAGTTAAATTTAAAATTGTGAAATTCAAATCCACCAGTTTGTTGTACCGCGCCGACAAATGCTTGTCCATTAATCGAGCCGCCTTTTGTTTCTAATACAGCATTTGGGGCAAACACACTCCCAACGACACCATATCCCTCTGTTGTAATTTTTTTCGCATTTGGAAAAACCCAAATCACTTTCCCGTATAGCTCAGTAAACGGGGAATTAGGAGAATATGGTTGTGATGTAGGAACTATATCTGTAGCCCTTCCAATATTGTTCGTGTCATATAGAATAGACCCATTTTTAAATGTAACCTCTGTTACATCCGAATACATAACAATAAAATCTTTGTCCTTAGCATTTGGTAAAAATACATCTCTTATATCTAAATTAATTTCCCCTGTCAATTCTGATGAAACATAAATATTAGGATTGTTTATATCTTTTCCGATTCCATGACTCATATTTGGAATTGGGGTATTCGTTTTATATTGACCTGCATTTTTACTGACTTGGTTCACTATATTGCGAAATTCATTAAATTTCGCGTCAATTTCTAGTTTTTCTTTATAAACGATACGATCATAAGAGGATTGTATGATGCGATCTGGATCACTCTCTTTTGTCATTACGACTATTCCGTTTTGAATGATAAAAGATTCTTCTCTTGATTTCTTAAATTTTCCAGACAATAACAAGGACGGATATCCCTCATCAACCCATTTTTCACCTACTATATTAGATGTTCCCGCTGCAGCACCTACAATCGTATACCCCGATGCATCCATATCACCTTGAACTGCAATTGCTCCTTCAATGTCGCCACCTATTGCTTTATGGTTACCAAAGACAACAGCATTATAACGCGATATATCACCTAGACCTTCTAAGTTTGTCGTGGATCCATATGCTTCTTTTGGTACATATACGACAAAACTTACACTTAACATTAACAAAACAATAAAATGAATACTTACCAGCTTTAATCGTAGCCTCAATTCCTTTGTTCCCACCTTTATCGTATTTTTTCTATAGTCGAATAAAATGACATATTCATCAATGAGAATTTACTTCATCTTTTATATACTTTATATACTTTCTTTACTTATCTCTGAATTTCCGGTCCCACTTCCCATTAATGCAGGATAAATAAATACATTCTATCGAGTTAACCTTTTCTTATAAATTACGACTAGAAACACACATAACAATAGGATTGGAACTATTACAGTCCACTTATTAAATATAAATATCTCTGTACTCACTTTTTGTTTTTCTTTCTCGTTTAACTCCACACGCACACCTCGAACTAGCAATCTATTGGTGTTTACTCCATAAGGCGTACACGTAATTAAAGTTGTATAATCTTTATTTTCTACAATTTGTAGATCGTCCGTTTCGTGTGGTAACACTACTTTAATTTGATCTACTTTATAAGCAAGAACTTTGTCTAAAGAATGAATATAAAAGAGATCTCCTTCGCTCAACTTATCTAAATCTGTAAATAATTTTGCTGATGGTAAACCACGATGACCTGTTAAAATAGTGTGCGTATTTTCTCCACCTATCGGGAGCGAAGAAAAATCTAAATGACCTATCCCACGGCTCAATACTTCCTCAGATGTCCCTTGATAGATTGGCAGTTTTATATTAATTTTCGATATTTCAATATACCCCATTACATCTCCTAAATTTAACGCATCAGCATATGCTTGATGATTACTTTTTTTTTCAGAATATGGATCAGTAAATGTTTTCGTGGAAGTGTGAACTTGTTTATTATATTCGGCTGCTTCTTTTTCCCTACGTTCGACTTCTTTCTTTTGTAGCGCTTTGATCTTCTTATCGTAAGAGCTAATCTCAGAATAATGTGCACGAGTCGCCAACCAATTACTAATAGTAGGATATAAAAAAACACCTAATCCAAATAAAAAAATACCTCCCAAAACAAGATTTCGTTTCATATTTCCACCTCTGTATATGCTTAAATATCGAAAAGAGGGAAGCATTTTGCTTCTCCCCTTTTCCCATAGTTACATGTTCCTAAAATCTTAATTATTAGCAAACTTTTTTCTAAAGAAAACAAATGCCGCTGTAACCATTAACGTAAGACCTATTACAGTAAAAAGAGTCGTTCCTATGCCACCCGTTACCGGAAGAACCCATCCACTTTTATTATTTTCAATCGTTAATTTAACCGTTTGATTATTTTCGCTAATCTTTACATCAATGGGATCTTTTAATAATTGATAAGAAGCTTTTGTACCATCTTCTTTTGTATATGTTGGAGCTTTCGTTTCGAAAATTTGATAGTCTCCATATGGAATGTTAGACCATTTAATAACACCATTTTCATCTGATACACCTGTTACTTCTTTTCCTGCTACAACAACTATTTTTCCATTTTTATCTTTAAGTACAAACTCTGCACCTTTTAATTTATTCTTATTAGCAACATCAATTTTTGTTAACTCAATTATTCCAGTTGTTGGAACAACAACTACAGGTTTAGATTCCTTTTCTCCAATTACATCATTTTTATTTGTAAAATCAATTTTTGCTGTATTTAAAATTTCCGAACCAGATGGTACTCCTTCTTTTACTTGAGATTTAATTTGCAAATGAAATTCTTTTTTACCATCTAATTTTGTGAAATCTTTTACTGTAGCTGTTACTTTTTGACCTTCTATAGCTACCTCTACAATGCTTGTATTTACTTCTGCTCCATCAATTTTCACGATTGGCTTTCCTTGAATCACTAAACGATTATCCAAAGTATCTGTTACCACATATTTTTTGTATTCCTTAATGTCTTCTGGAATTAATGTTTTAATATCATAATTATAATTAGTTAACGGATTGATTGGTAACGCTTCCAATTTTCCGTTAATCTTTTTATCAATTGTTGGTTCTTCATAGTTTTTCACTTCTAATTTAACTACTGTACCAGAAGTAATAGTTCCATCTTCATTAATTGTTCCGGAGTTCTTAACAAAAAACTCACGTTTAGTTGGATCTATTACATAGCCTTTCGGAGCTTTTGTTTCTTGGAAATAGTATTCTCCATACTCCAATCCTTGCACGCGAATATGACCATTAGCATCTGTTGCTAACTCTTTTTTCACTTCTGTACCGTCTTTTTTAAATAAAGAGAATACTGCACCTGCTAATGCTTTTTCATTTACACCATTTTTTATTAAATCCACTGCACCACGTTTAATCTCATTTTTTGGATACATGTGAACATCATAGTTTAGCACCTTACCCTCTTTATTCATTAATGGAATATCCACTGTATACGTATTGGGATTTAGATTCACATGTGGAGGTCCTGCCACTTCTTTCACCTCATAACGTCCTAGCGGAAGATCTTTTAATACAGCTTGTCCGTTATCATCTGTTACTACTTGATTTGGAGTGGCTCCCATTACAGGTTTCACGTCTTCTTTTACGATTTTCCCATCGTTTGAAATTTTTTCAAAAGAAGCAACCCTTTTTACTTCAAACGTTACACCTTTTAATGGTTTCGCATCTTTTGGCACCTCTTGATTTGCAGAACCGTCACCTTCTAGTCCCTGCGCTCCATCTTTTTCTTGTTCATACTTATGAATCGTTAAAGTACCTTTAGATGGTGAATCCGCCTTTACTAATACACTAGACCATGTAGAAAATGTTAAGACAAACACTAAAAGCACACTAAATATTTTTTTCATTTCTCTTATCCCCTTTACTACTTCTATCATTTTAAAAATCTCTTTATTACTATTACCTTCTTAAAAGCAATAGTGTGCCAAGTATCAGATTTAAACGAATAACATAAAACATAGTCGTCCAACAATCCATTGTTTACAATCACTTATTCACTTTTCTTATCTTCTATTATTACGTTGTCTCTCCACATGATATATGTAATTTTCTCCCCTAAATTACACTTATATCCCTATTTCAAGAATCATTACATTTGTTACATAATAGCTTTCACTACTAATTTCGACTAGTCACTTATTGTCAATCTATTAACTTCTCACTTCCTATCCCTATTTAAAATCCAATCTTAATCATTTTTTAATACATATAAGTAATAACCAACAAATAAGTGTGACGAATCATATTTTACGCTACTGTCCAAAACTATTACCTGTATATTCAAATAATATGTGCTATTCATGTTAAATTATGGTATTATTCTTAGAAGTTTATAACTTTTATTTATATTTTTATTAATAAAGGTTTTCCGTTTCTACTTATGAAAAAAGGAATATATGTTTATTTAACTATTACGCATAACTGTAAGGAGGAAGAATATGACTAAAAAGCTCAGTCTAGTTGAGATAGAGTACATTTGCAATATGTTTTTCCAATCTTTTGAAATTCCAGTTTGTTTTTTAGATTGTAACAAAAATATTCTTTTAGAATTCACATCAAAAAATGATTCACATTCGTTGTATACATCAAAAATAGAACAGTTACATGTGCTTTTTCAGAGAAATGATACATATAATTCCCCCATCTTCAGAACTCACGAACATCTAGGGCACTTTATTTTAATTCACATAAAGAGCGATTATATGGTGAACGGTACTGTTATTATTGGGCCCTTGGCACATGTAAATTTTTCTACAAGTAAAGCGGATAGTAAACTTAATTTTATTCCAAATTATAAAAGAACAAGAGACCATTATTTTTCATTGTCAGTCAAAGATCAAAATTTCTTTGTAAATATAGCAATATTGTTCTATAACATTCTCTATAAAAAAAATTCAGATGTAAGCACATTTTCAAATAACAGTGACTCACTTCATATAAGTCATAGCAGAATCTTAAACGAAGATGTATATATTTCAATGCAAAAAGACGAATCCATTTATCATAATTTATATATAGAGCAGCAACTACTTGGTTCTATAGAAAACGGGGATAAAGAAACCGTACTCAAATATTATTACGAATTCCAACAAGAGACTCTTTCATCTTTATCTTCATTCCATCAATTAAGACGTCATAAAAACATTTGTATTTCATCCATCACGCTCGCTACTAGATATGCGATAAAAGGGGGACTTCCATCTGGGATTGCTTACAAAATTTATGATTTACATATTCAAAGAACAGAAGATTTAAAAGACAAAGAATCTGTTTGGGATTTATTAAAAAATGCTTTTTGTACCTTTGCAGACCGTGTAAAGGTACAAAAAACACAGCAACATTCACAGACTATTGCTATTTGCAAAAACTACATTTTTAAAAACATTTACAATCCAATATCTGTTAAACAACTTGCTAAATTTGCAAATGTGAATTCAGATTATTTATCTATATTATTTAAAAAAGAAGTCGGTATTTCATTAATTGAGTACATTCAACGTGAACGAATCGAGGAAGCAAAGAAATTATTAACTTTCACTACCTATCCCTTATCAGACATATGCGCTTCGCTTAATTTTAGCGATCAAAGTTATTTCACTAAAATTTTTAAAAAATTCACCAATGAAACACCTGGTAAATACCGAAAATCTCATGTTGTCATTTAGAGTGACACTTCCATTAAAACAAAGTGTTTTCAGTAACTTATCAATGGCAAATTAGAAGTACTCCTATATTCATGAGCTATAGGATTTATGCTATTTTCAAATCAAAAAACACGTTACTATTCTCATTAAAATAAAAGAATAGTAACGTGTTTTATATGTAATATAGTTCTGTAGACAGAATAGTATCCAACTGCAAATTTTTATAAAAGCCAAATGTACCGCTTAACTATTAAAATCTTAATAAGTAAAAAATCCATATTTCGTTTTATTTACTTTCTACTTTATTTCTTTTGAATACTCAACTCTTTTCTTCAAACGAATAATCCCTACTATTATTTTTGTATCTTTCTAAATTTGCGAATCAAAGTGAGTACTGTACCTGCAATAATCATCAATATGCCGATTGCTGCACTGTTAGTTGTACTTACACCCGTCTTTGGCAGCTCCTTATATGTATATTCTTTTTTATCGGTATTACTGTTATTTGAGATATTATTGTTATTTGTCTTATTAGCAAGACCATTAGGTTTGCTAGTTTCTTTATCTTTCACTAATACTTTTTGTATTGTATTTACCTCATTACCCACGGAATCTCTTACACTATATATTATTTCATAAGTACCAGCTTTAGTTGTATCTATAGTTCCTTCATACGCTACTTTAGAAGTAAGGTCACCGTCTTCTTTGTCAGTAGCTGATACTCCTACCAACGGATCAAATTGATCACCCTCAGTAATTGAAGTTGTAGCAGGTACTTTTAGTATTGGTTTATCATTTTTAACTTCTTCTCTAACTTTGACCGTTACAGTTTGCTTCGCCGTTACTTCATGACCTTTAGAATCTGTAACCGTGTACGTTAATATGTAAGTACCGGCTTTAGATGTATCTACTTCACCATCAACTTTGATTTTAGAAGTGAGATCACCGTCTTCTTTATCGATAGCTAATACTTCTGCCATTGGAACAAATGAATCTCCTACATGAATTGTCGCTCCAACAGGCACTGTTAATTTAGGTTCTAAATCTGATGTTTCTCCATTTTTCTCTACAATTACAGTCTGTGTTGCTGTTGCATTCCGCCCTTGAGAATCAACAACCATGTATTCCATAATGTATGTACCTGATTTTGAAGTATCTACATCGCCTTTATGCTTTACTTTATTTGTTAAATCACCATCTTCCTTATCAACAGCTTTTACATTTCTCATTGGATCAAACGTATCTCCTACACGTAGTGTAATGGTAATCGGTACAGTTAACTCTGGAGCTTGGTTTTCTACTGCTTTTTCGTTTTCTTTCACTGTTCCTGTAATTTTTGCCGCATCAAAAGCATTTTGGATTGCTTGAACTTCAATTGAGTTCGTTCCATATTTATTAGCTGCGACTTTAAGGCATGCCAATCTCAATTCAGAGAAATTAGAAGTCATGTTTAATTCATCAGTATTTGCATAATAGAAAATATCAAACATTTTATCTTCACCAATACCATTTACATTTACACCGTTATGAGTACCACCTTGTGCAATTAAATACGCAACTTTATTAATAATACTTGAGTTAAAATGAACGCCTCCATAATCCTCTCCATTTAAATCATTATATTTACTATAATCATCAGGATACGGTAGTCCTTCTGAAAAATTAATTGCAGTTGGATTTTTCATATTACGAAAAGTCAATCCAGTTTGTTCTCCTATTGTCCAGTTAAATTCCCCATTATTTATGTATTTCTCTATAGCCGTTCCCATAATATCAGATAATGCCTCGTTAATCGCCCCAGATTCTCCTGAAAATTCAAGGTTAGATTCGCTTGATGTAACTGCATGTGTAAATTCATGACCCGCTATATCGAATGCTTTTACCATAGGATCTCCATATAAAAGCATACTAATGTTATTAATATTAGTACTAAATGCATTCTCCCAATTTTCAGGATCATTTGTTCCTCCAGAATCCCATGCATGTACAACTGAAACTACTTTTTTTCCTTTATTATCAAAACTATTACGCTTATATTTTTCTTTATAAAAATCGTATACCTTTGTTGCTAAGAAATGAGCGCTTACCGCCTTTGGATCATTAAATGTTGTTGAAACACTAGTTGCTAGTATACCAGGATAATAACTTTCTTCATTTGTAATATCTCTATAATTTACATCATATGTCTCAATTCCTTGTCCTCTTGTGTAATCAGTAAGCGCATAATTCCCACTGGTCTGTTTAGAAATACCAAATGTACGAGTTACGCCTAAATCATCTTTTCCTGTTCCAGTTAATGATGTAAAATTGCTAGTTTTATTTTCCTTAACGGATTCAACATACTCTTCACTTATTTTCAAACTTGATTCTTGTACCATATCTTTTAACATTTCACCATTATGAGCATTCACTAAATAAGTTCCAGATACATAATTTGGTGTTGTAGCAGCAAATGTAACTTGATATGCATTGCTAGCCTGCCCATGATTTTCATCAACAAAAATAACTGCCTTAACTTCTGGCTCAGAAATAAATTTAGTATCGTTTCCGTACTTTTTATAAATATATTGTTTTGCTTCTTCTTTTGATAAATTAATAGGTTTCTTTAAATCTTCTTGTGTTAAATTTTGTGCGCTAGCTCCTGAAATGCTTTTAATAATACCTTTTTTATCTACGTGAGCAGTCAACTGGTGGCCATATACTTCTTTTCCTTCATATATTTGTTGCATGCGCACAAGTGTAGTTCCATCATAAGAACCACGTTTTTGAAGAACCTTGTAATCTACTCCTGTTTCTGCACTAACTTGTTTTGGAGACAAAGCATGCTCCGTATTTTCCTTAAGTGCATCTTTCACTACATTCTCTGGTGCCTTTTTTGATGGTTGTGTCAGATCACCTGTACGGAACGAACCCTCTTGAATTTCAACTTGCATTTGACCAGGTTCCTCTGCATGACCTACTCCATATGGTGTTACACTTGTTAAAACGAATCCTGTTGTTAATGCAACTATAGCTATTTCTTTTTTATTTCCCATGATATTTACCTCGTATAAATTTCTATTATTTATATGAAACTGCTAAAATGTATACAATCTATTCCTAACATAAAAAGATGACTTTTGTAATCTACAAAAGCCACCTCTTCAATATGTAATATCCCTAAAATGTTTTTAATACATAATTTCTATACAAAAAGAAAAAAGCATTCATTAACGAGCATTTTGCAATACTTTTATTAGGTCATTTATATTTTCAACTTTCTGCTGAAACTGATCAAGTCTGCTATGTAGCGATGAAGGATTTTTATCTTCAGTTGAAATAACTTGTTTTAATTCGTTTTCTAATTTATCATACATATCAAAGAAATTATCAAATTCTACACTTACAAGCTCTTCATTTTCGCGATAGAATCTTTTTGCTTCTATATAAGTCATATATGATTTATTTAAAAATCCTAATGAAATTAAATATTTAGAAGTGTTTTCTTGATAAATAGCAATATCACATGCCATTTTAATATCAGAATAAGTCTTTTGAACGAGACAATGCAATTCAAAAATCTTAAACTTTAATCCATTATTCATTTCATCCCCTCCCATCGTATCTATTCTACATAAAATTAGAATATTATACAAAGAAAATTATTAGTATGAAATTGACAATTAAAAAAATAACTTAAGGATAAACAAACTCCCTCGCATTATAAATTATAGTTACGGAGCATTTACCAACATAACAGCAAAATAAAAAGCAAAAAGAATAAATCTTTCCGCTCTTAGAGTAATAAATACATTTCATATTGTGCTAAAGAATTCTTTTCAAATCTACATTTCTTTAAAAAACCCTCCAGTAAATTATTGTTAGGAAACCCAATTGATAAACTTGATAAATGTAATTCTTCTCTTGCTACTTCTAATAATTTCATCCCAACACCAATATTTCTATAATCTTTATCTACGAAAATAAAACTAATTTTACCTTGTTCATTTACACATAGAGAGCCTTTTAAGTCATTAGTGACATATGCACCATAAAATACATTATTTGTTTTTTCGATATAATCAACATCATTTTGCCAATTTATATGGAAGTTTAACCATTTCTGAATTTCATCTTTAAAAGTTGGAAATTCTAATTGTTTTACTTCAATATCCTTACAATCTTTATTCATTATTTTAGTCAAATCATTTAAATTATAATAAGAAAGATCGTACACTTTTTCATAGCCCAACTTATTATAAAAATGAATCGCTCGGTCGTTTCCTACAATGACTTCGAGAAAAAGTTGCTTACATCCATGTTGAATCGCCTCTTCTTTATGCAGTTCAAATAATTTTTGACTCACACCAATACCGCGGTAATTAGGATGAACCGCTAATGTTCCACAGCGCATAGTCTTTATACTTTCATAATCCTTTATACCACCTAATATTACGCCAACTGATTTGTCACCGTCTAAAGCAAGAAAAGAATGTTCTAGCAAATTACCTTCTGGTCCCAAAAAACGGTGTATAAAATCACCTTTTGAAACTTCCATCTTAATAATATAATCGGAAAATCCATCTTTAAAAGCTTCATATACTAAATCAATATTTACTTCACTACATCTTTTATATTGAATCATATAAAATTGCCCTCCAATTGCTTGTATTAACCGCAACATGTACCCATATAATATATTCCATCTATTATAAATTTCAGCTCTTAATTTGAAATGAACGAACATTTCCCTACATATAACCCACTATTAATTTGTTTTATAACAAACTATCTATTATTTACTACATTAATCTCATAAACACGCAAAAAAGCAATTAAATGCTCACATGCTCTTTCGCATGCTAGCATTTTAAAGATTTTTTGTTCTTCTTTCGTTTTATCATTTGCTTGATCTGAAGCAGCTTTTAAACATAGAAATGGTTTTTTATTTATTTGGCATACATAGGCGAAAGCTGCCACTTCTTGATCAACTGCCAATGCTCCATATACGGTATGGAGTAAATATCTCATTTCTGAACTACGAATACGTTGATCTCCGGATAAAAATGTACCGAAATGTATTGGATCATATGATCGTATTTTTTTTATTCTTCTTACAAGTGATTTTGTTGTTTCAATAGGTGCTGTTCTACCGTTATATAAATTAAAAACATCTTCCCCTGAGCCAGCCGCAGTAACATCGTGTTGTATTGCGTTTAGTGCCACTACAATATGACCGTTTTTCACCTTGTTTGATAAACTTCCGCATATTCCTGTCATAAACAACTCATCTGGCTGAAACTCACTAATTAACAATTGTACACAACTAGCGCAGCTTACTTTACCAACACCAGTAACAACTGATATAATTTCCAGCTCATTAATAGTATGAAAATGAAATTCCCAAGCTGCTCTTTTTTCAACACGTTCACTCGGATAATGTTGATGCAAATACGTCAGTTCTGGTTCCCATGCAGATACTATTGCAATACGTTTCATTACACGCTTCACTTCCCCTATTGTCATTTAAATAAGTTATCTATACTTTCTCGTTCATAATCTGGAATCCATTCTTTGTATTTCTTATATAAATCTCGTATTATTTCTTTATTCTTCGCAATTACTTCACATCCTCTATCATCACACATAAACATGACAATATCTTTCGTTGCATTTATGAGAAATACATCTGGATAAGAAATTTCTTTTTTTCGTCCAAATCGAGGATACAGAGCAGAGAAATCCTCGTGATTAGCAGCTTGTATAAGCAATTCATACTTAATATCTTCCGCAAGACATTTTAAAGAAAAATGATATGTACAATATAAATCTGCTTCTTCATCTTCAAATAGAAACGGTAACGTTTCTTGTCTTATATGAAATCTTAAATCTCTTTTCTTAATATATTTATTGTATACATTTATTTTCTGTGGAGTTTTTATGTTTTCCTTTTTAAATCTATAAACATTTGTCACTACAAACACTACATCTTCTTTTGAAAATATGTCTTCAAATAAGAATTTATTATATGTATATAGTTGAGAAAAGTATTCCATATTTAAATCGTTGGTTCCTTCTACAATTTGATATTTATCTTTTCCGAAATCAAAATGTAAATGATTTCCCCACTGAGAATATAAGTAGGGTCCTAATGTAACTCCTGGAAATGTTTGATTCATATATTCTTTTAATTGCATTTCCTTGTCCTTTCTACTGTAAAATTCCTTTTAAATCCCAGTATGCTTCTTCTAGCCACGGATGTATAACTTTCAATGTATCTTTCCTTTCCCACAAATATGAAATATATACAAAAGCTGCTTTTTCCAAAGATTTTTCCAATCCTTTTTTTATTTCTATTAAATATGGTGGTGTCCCGTTTTGATCCCATTCTATTTTATCTGCAACAAATAATACTAAATCCATTTTCGTTGCATGTTTACGCAACGTTGTATGGCAACAAATTGCATTTAAAATTTCTTCATCTTCTACTTTAAATATTTCTTTTGCGATTACTCTCGATAATTTTTGATGAATAATCATAGGAAATTTTCTTTCTGCTTCCACTATTTCTACCCCAAATTCTTCAGCAACTGCAATCCGCTCCTCGTTCGGAAAGATGCCACTAATATCATGTAAATATCCTGCAATTGCTGCTTTTTCTTTATCTACGTGAAACTTTTCTGCAATCTTTTTTGCCTCATTTGCCACACGAATTGAATGTTTATATGTAAACTCTTTATTATATTTTAGTAGAAAAGCTTTAATATCATTGTCTATTTTTCCAGTTGGAGTAAATAAATATATATCATTACATAACATAGAAAATCCCCCTTATAACTAACTTCCATTATAATGTAGAATTTAAATATCCTTTTTATTTTATATTCGATATTAATCTTTTTACTCCTTTTTAATACGTTACATGAAATTTTATACAGAATCATCGCTACAAGTACATAAATGTTTGATATTATAGTAATGTTGATGATTTGTAAGGAAAGGAACTACACAATGAATAAAAACATATTAATTATTGATGATGATAAAGAAATTGTTGAATTACTTGCTGTTTATTTGCGAAATGAAGGCTATAACATTTATAAAGCTTATGATGGCGATGAAGCATTGCAAAAGGTTTCTACATATGAAGTTGACCTTATGATTTTGGATATTATGATGCCAAAACGAAACGGATTAGAAGTTTGTCAGGAAGTACGTGAAAATAATACTGTACCAATTCTAATGCTGAGTGCAAAAGCAGAAGATATGGATAAAATATTAGGCCTTATGACAGGTGCCGATGATTATATGATCAAACCATTCAATCCATTAGAATTAGTAGCTAGAGTGAAAGCTTTATTACGAAGATCCTCTTTCCAAAATGCTACTTCGCAAAAGAATGAAGATGGTATTATTCGTATTCGCTCTGTTGAAATACACAAACATAATCATACAGTTAAAGTAAATGGAGAGTATATTAAACTAACCTCTATTGAATTCGATATTTTATATTTACTTGCGAGTAATACAGGAAGAGTATTTAGTTCAGAAGAAATTTTCGAACGCGTTTGGAATGAAGATGGTTATGGTTCAAATAAGACGGTAATGGTCCATATTAGCAACTTACGAGATAAACTTGAAACAGTAATGAATGGAGAAAAATTGATTCATACTGTTTGGGGAGTTGGCTATAAAATTGAGAAATGAAGCATTTGATATATTAAAAGATATTCCTAAATGGAAACTTATTTTTTGGCTTTTATTAGCTATCACACTCACTCCTATTACTGAACTAATTATTTATCGCCTCGTTACGAGTGTAATTGAGAGTTCACTTACTCTAACTGAACTCGGTAAAGAATTCATTCGAATTTTTGGTTATGAAAAGTATAAAGGGATTAAAGAGTCTTTATGGATGATGATTGTATCTTATTTGTTTTTATTTTCTATTTTTTCATCCTATCTTTACATTTTTTATCGTCACGAGAAAAAACTTTATTATGAAACTTGTATAAAAAAAATGATAGAAGAAATTCGTTATATTGCAAATGGAAACTTCAATCATAAAGTTTCTATTGTAAATCATAATTATCTAGAAGAATTAGCAATCGGGGTCAATGAAATTGTTGAACAATTAAAAGTCTCCATTGATGAAGAAAGACAAGCGGAACAAGCAAAAAGTGAACTTATTACAAATGTATCACATGACTTACGCACCCCCCTTACTTCTATAGTTGGATACGTAAATTTAATCCATCATGATAATTATAGAGATGAAGTGGAATTGCGATACTATATTCAAGTCATTTACGATAAAGTAACTCGTCTTAATGCATTAATGAATGACTTGTTCGAATATACACGTGTTCAAAATAAAGAATTAAGCTTGTATTCTGTTCCTATTGATATTGTAGAGTTACTTGGACAATTAACTGTTCAATTCCGCATACAGGTTCAAGAAGCTAATATAGAATGTCGGCCTTCTTTCCCGTCTCAAAAGCTTATGGTATTAGCTGATGGTGACAAATTAGTGCGTGTGTTTGAAAATCTTATTATAAACGCTATCGCTTATGGAAGCGAAGGTCGCTATATTGACCTTACTGCTTATGAAAGCAATAATATGATTACAATTGATATAACAAATTACGGACAACCTATTCCTAGTACGGATTTACCTCATATTTTTGAACGTTTTTACCGCGTTGAGAAATCTCGCTCTACAAACACTGGTGGATCTGGACTTGGATTAGCAATTGCAAAAAGTATAGTCGAGTTGCATAAAGGAACAATTGAAGTATATAGTGATGACGAAAAAACAACATTCACTGTAAAACTACTTCCATACAAATGTTAATATTACAAATAAAAAGTTCAATTTCTTATCATATAAGAAATTGAACTTTTTCTATTATTTCCCTAAATTTAATAATCCTTTATAATTCTTTAGAAATTCTTTACCTTTTCTTTCTTCCTAATTAAGCATTCCTTTTTACAATACTATTATTGATGTCATAATAGGAGGATCACTTATGCAATTCTTAAAAAAATTCGCTATTTTATTATTATCTTTTTTCATTACTGCACTTATCGTTTTATATTTTTATCTTTATGTAAATGGTCCGATTATTCAAGCTAAATCAGCTATTTTAATAAATGCTAATTCAGGTGAAATTGTTTATAAAAAAAATGAAGAAACCCCAGTACAATCAGCTACTTTATCTAAATTAATGACGGAATATATCGTATTGGAACAACTAAATGATAGAAAAATACAGTTAGATGACTTCGTACAAATAAGTAACGAAGTTTTCCGAGTAGAAACAAGCCCTATACAAGTAACATCGAATGATAAAACAACGGTTCGTGATTTACTTCATGCATTGCTACTGGCAGGGAATAATCGTTCTGCACTCGCCCTAGCAGAACACATTGCTGGAAATGAAGATAACTTTACAGTATTAATGAATAAAAAAGCAAAAGAACTAAAGTTATTACAACCATCTCCATTTCTAAACTCTACTGGAATTAATCATGATACAAATAAACAATCAACTACAACAGCAATAGACGCAGCTAAACTAGCAGCACGATTAGTAAAAGATTTTCCAGATGTATTGAATATTACGAAACTAACCTCTTACCAATTTACCTTCAAAGATTCCCAGGTTTTCAATACGAATAAAATGATATATTCCCTTAATGAAAACATTAAACTTCAAGGTGTTGATGGCTTACAAACTAGTTTTTCAACTAACGGTAATTATAGTTTCGTCAGTACAGCAAAACTTGGAGATACTAGACTAATTTCAGTAATATTAGATGCAGATGAAGAAAACATTTCATTTATTGAAACAAAAAAGTTGCTCCAGTATGGTTTTGATCCTTCCTCGTACTCTGCACTCCAAGCTTTTAAAGACGCCCTTACATCTTGGACAATATTGCTTCAGTTTAAAAATTTAATTATACAAACTATAATGATTTTTTTAATCATTACCACCTTAATGTTTTTACATATACGTCAAAAAAAATCCGAGGATTTCAATTAAGAAATCTTCTTATATATATAACCGACTTGCGCTTGAGATGCAAGTCGGTTTTTAATTCTATCATCCTCTTCCAAGTAAATTTGCTGAAACTGGTTGCAAGTTTAACTCTCTCGCCCATATAGATAGCTGACCAATATGATAAATTTCATATCATATTACATGTCTTAAAACCTATGTTTTTTGAGGCATACATCCATCTCTGTTTCCTTTCGTTGTGTTCGTTTGTTTAGTTTAAATAGGTTAATCTATTAATTCTATTAAATCCAACAATTGAACTATTACACTTTAAAGTTCTACTCATATACTATAGTAGATTACTAGAAAGGAGGCTTAACTATGGATAGTTGCGTTATATTTGTAAACGGACAACCTTTTTTAGTTCTTTCAGTAGCTGGTATTGAAATTGCTAGATTAGAGATTTCCCTTCAAGTAGCATTAGCTCTAAGAGTGCTTGGGATACCAATCTGTGATTAATTACCAAATTAAAAGAAAAAGCGGGCATTAGCCCTCTTTTTCTATTTTTTTCTCATCTTTTTTTTAACAACTAACAAAATTTTAATTTTTATATTGTAATGAAAATCCGAAAAATCAATCCATTTTATTCAATAAAAAAGATCAACACCCATACCTCATTATCCGTTTCTAAAAAATTAGAATTCGATTAATTACAAGAAAATTTAAATATACGAACGTTACATAAAATACTTGTTAGAATAGCTGTCCTTCACACTATTTATTTCGCCGACATTATATAATCAAAGCACCAATGATTAACTTTTTATACGGCTTATTTTAAGTGTGCTAGCATTCTAGGCTAGATGATTATGACTGCAAAAAAACTTCAAGTTCTCATTTATATAAATCAGATAACGCTTTCACTTTTTGAATCGATTGATAATCTTTAAATTGCGGTTCTCTATCTTCTTATCCTTGAAGAACACTAATCCAACTATACTCTACATCTACAATATGAAATCATGTTTTTAACATACCCCCAGTTTGCAAAGTAAATCTTCCTCTGAAAGTTGTTCACACCACTTAAACCAATCATCTCTTACTTGCCAATTATATTGAAATAAAGTGTACACATTTATCTCTCTCTTACTTCAATTATCCACCTAACAGCATCTATTATACATTTAACCATTGACAATCACTTCTCTTCGGCCAAGTTCCTCTACAGCGTGATTAATTATTTCACTTACAGATAAAGAACCATCCAATATGATATCTGAATTCGGCTTAACAGTATGAATTGCCTCTAAATAAGCTTTTCTCGCATATGTCATGTAATGTTCCAAATCATTATGTATTTCATCTATTGTACCTTCCTTAAAATCTCGCAAAATCCTTCTAGCCATCGCAATATCTAAAGGCGTATCAATAAATATAGTTACATCAATGAATTTTCGCATCTCACTATTTAAGTATGCAAAAGGATAATCTACAATAATATAGTCTAAGGTATTATTTTGTATAAGTTGCTCAATATCATGAATTAATGGTGTTAATACCCACTCGTCGTAATTCGCCCCATCATCAATCCATTTACAAATATCAGCAGGAGAGTTATCAAATGTATAACTATCAAAATATAGAGCTTTTGAGTTTTTAAACTTATGCTTTAATCTTTCTGTAATTGTAGTTTTACCTCCCCCCGAAACAGCTGCAATTGAAATTATTTTTGTTTTATTATCCACTATACCCACCAAGCCCCTTTGTTAACATAATATAATTATAAATTACTATCGCTGCTACTTCTTCCATTCATATTCTAATATACTCATTTCCCATAAATTCCAATACGTTTCTCCTACTCTTTTTGACTCTCTTAATAAGCCTTCTTTTACAAACCCTATTTTTTCGTAACATGAAATGGCCGATGTATTAAAATCATACACACCAAGAGTTACTCTATGTAGTTTTAATTCGTCAAAAGCAATATGAAGTACTGCTTTCATCATATGTTTTCCTATAGAACGTCCTCTCATCTTCGTATTACCAACTAATACTTTTCCAATTCTAGCGGACTTATTAATATTATCTATTTGCCCAAGCGAAATATGTCCAATAACGTCTGAAGTCTCTTCATCTACCACTTTGAAAGCGAGTGTATTTGCACTTTCTATATACTTCTCTAATTGCTGTTCGTCTAAAGGAAATGTGAATGCATTTCCTGACCATTGTATTAGAAATTCTTCGGAATTAATCCAATTTATTAATTGTTTAAAATCAGATTTCTTAAAGCTTTCTAGTTTAATCACTTCCTTGCTCCTTTCGTACATCATGCTTTATAACCTCAAACTTATTTCTATATAAAGAATATATTCTCCTTTTATATAAAATTAAAATAAAGCCATTCATGTGAATGGCTTTACAAAAAAGCAGCATAATTATGCTTTGTTTGCTACATCAATACCATTAAAATCAAAGTCAGCAGTAACCGTTGTAACCGGTGGGAAAATTGCTTCAATTTTGCAAATGGAAATAATTACTCCAACCGATCCAGGAATAGCCGCAAGCCTAACTACATCACAACTTACAGACGAAACAGTACCTACATAAGTACGTCCCTCTGTATTAATTTGAACTGTTCGATTAATTAATTTCTTAAGTTCATCTCTAATTCCTTGTACACAAGAATTATCACATTTCTCATGCTGTTCTTTTTTACACTCTTCGAATACTTCCCAACAATCATCTTGTTTACATGTACACTTCTTTTTACAATTATTAAATCGAGAACCCAATACCTCACCCCCTAATCCTTTCTATTAGTAAAGTATGTCCACTAGCTTAAAAGGGTACGAGGCAAACACATAAAAAGAAAAAAACAAACAATTGTACCAAACTTTCTTTTCATTATTCATTATAAAAACAGACTTCTCCTAATTAAAAGCTTTTTAATGAGCGGCCGTGAATTTAGTCCTACTCCATTTAATGTTTAGACACCACTTTCTAAAACAAACCTTTTTTCTTTTAAGAGGGTGTTGCAAAACTAAAATAAATATGCAATGTTATGAATCAGAAAAACTAGCTGAACATGCAATAGATAGCG